>NZ_CBDRIY010000058.1:0-28217 GCF_965344335.1 Nocardiopsis eucommiae | reverse complement strand
TCCGAGACGGGGGGAAATGGGGGGCGTGCCCCCCGGGACCCACGGTCCCACGGCAGGGTGACGTCGACGCGTTCCTCCACGAGGACGCGCTCGTCGCGCTCGGTCTCCAGCACCGCCTGGCGGGCCTTGAGGGCCTGCCCGACGTCGCGTCGGGCGCCGCCGACACGCTTGCCCGCGTCGGCCTTGGCGGCCGGGGGCAGCGCGCCGATCTCCCGGTTGGCCAGGGCCAGCGGGGAGCGGTCCGAGGCGTGCGCGAGCCGGACCTCCTTGAGTTCTGCGAGGTCGGCGGCGGCCTCGATGGCGGCCAGCGCCTCCTCACGCATGCGGGCGACCTCGTCGGGGTGCAGGGAGGTCACCTCGACCGGGTCGAAGGAATTGTTCGGTGCAGACATGGTTGGTTGCCTCGCCGTCACCGGCCCCCCACGGAGCGGGGACCGGCGCGGCAGTCACGGTCCGCGCGGGGCGGACGAAGCCGACAGGAAAAGCACAGGCGGTTTCGGGCAGCCCGGGAAGGTCCGTCGCGGGGTCCGGGACATGCCGCGTGCGCCCACCGGGGGGCCGAAGGGTCTGAGGGCTCAGACGAACTCGGGCGTCCCGGCGGGCACGGTAAATCGGAACTCGGCGCCGCCGTTGGGGGCGCGTCCGACGGTGATCGTGCCGCCGTGGGCCTCGACGAGGCCCTTGACGATGAACAGTCCGAGGCCGGTTCCGCCACGGCGCTTCCCGCGCCAGAACTGACGGAAGACGCGCGGAACGGTCTCGGGTGCTATGCCCTGGCCTTCGTCGCGCACCGACACCGCTGCTCCTCCTTCACACGGCTCGATCACGACACTGACAGTACCAGCGCCGTGCCGCACCCCGTTTTCCACGAGGTTGGACAGGATCTGCTCCACCTTGTCGGCGTCCAGCCACATCTGCGGGAGTTCACCGCGCGTCTCGACCCGGAAACGCTCCTCGGCGTAGCCGGAGGCGACACGGCTGGCGACGAGGCGGCGCACGGCCGTCGGCAGGTCGACGACCTGGCGGCGCACCTCCAGGCGTCCGGACTCGATCCGGGAGACGTCGAGGAGGTCGTGGATGAGCCGGGTGACGCGGTCCGCGTCGGCGTTGACGGTCTCCAGCATGAACAGCTTCTGCTTGTCGGTGAGCCGTTCCCACTTGTTGAGCAGCGTGGAGGTGAAGCCCTTCACGCTGGTGAGCGGGGAGCGCAGCTCGTGCGCGACCTCGGAGACGAGGTCGGCGCGGGAGCGTTCCACCCGCGCGGAGGCGTCCCTGAGGGTGAGGACCAGGCGGACGAGGTCGCCGCCGGGGCGGGCCCGCACGTAGCGGGCGGAGACGAGGATCTCACGTTCGTCGGGCAGGCAGAGCATGCGTTCGGGCTGGCGGGTGCGTTCGCGGTCGCCGCCGTAGGGGTCGCTGGACTCCCACCAGTTGTTGCCGTCGAGCCCGTTCAGCGGGAGGGCGGCGCGGAAGTCCCGGCCGATCGCGGACGTGGCGGGGACACCGGTCAACTGCGCCGCGAGGGAGTTGAAGAGGACGATCCTGCCGCTCGCGTCGGCCACGACCACCCCGTCGGGGAGGTCGTCGGCGTGCAGGGGCGGACCGTCGGAGCCCGCCGAGGCGGTGTCGACGTCCCACAGCGCGGGCGCGGGCGTACGCCGCCGCCCGGTACGGGTGTCCGCGTCGGGGACGCCCTCCCGGTCGGTGGGGACGTCGGTGGTGTGTCCGTGCCCTGGGACGGGGTCCTGTGAGGGTCGCGCCGCCGCTCCGTCAGAGTCCTCCGCCGGTTGGCCCACGTGTCGGCCGGTGCCCACGCCTCTCCCCGCTCCCCTCCGAAGGTCCGCGACCACAGGACTCCTGGGTCGGGATCGCTGACCGGTCGTGTCCGTCCCTGAACTCCCCGGACACCACCGCAGATCTACCCTGCACTCCCACCTGGTACGCCTGGCGACCCGGGATACGGCCGCCCCCGGAGACCGGGAGACGCCGTCGGCTCGGCGCCGCCGTCCGGAGGCGGTCGGCCGCCCGCCGACCCCGGGCCCCCGCCGACACGTTCGAGCTTCGTGTGCTCACACCCTGTCGCCAAGCCCGCCGTGCCACTGCGAACACGCGCACCGTCCGACCCCTGACACGGGTCGGCCGGGGGTGGACAAGCGGGATGCGCATGAACCACCGTCGTACTGGCCCGACCCTATCGACACTCGAACCCCGTGCACGTGCATTTCGGGTGGTTGAGGCAACCTGTTACCGAGCGTGTGGGACGACCGGCACGGCACGCCGGGTCAGCCGCCCGACCGTGACGGGGAGTGACTATTCGGCCTGGTTCCGCCACGCCGAAGCGCGGTCAGGGGGCTTCCACGGAGCGGCGTCGGCACGGCGCGGCCAACCACGAAGGGCCCGCCGCGACGCTGGCCGGATCCAGCCTTTCGGGCCCGCCGTAGACCGGACACCGGCGACGCCGGCCCGGATCGGCCGCGCTCAGGCGCGGCGCTGCTGACGGGCGGTCGTGTACAGGCAGACCGCGGCCGCCGTGGCCAGGTTCAGGCTCTCGGCGGCGCCGTAGATCGGGACGCTGACCGCGCCGTCCGTCTGCTGGACGATCTCCTCGGGCAGGCCCCAGGCCTCGTTGCCGAAGACCCAGCCGACCGGGCCGTCCAGGTCGCCGTCGTCGGCCAGTTGGTGCAGATCGCGGTCGCCGCTGCCGTCCGCGGCCCATGCCTTCGCTCCGGCGCCGTGCAGGAAGTCCACGGCTCGGGCCACCGGCACCCCCACCACCACGGGCAGGTGGAACAGGCTTCCGGCGGAGGCGCGCACGCACTTGCCGTTGTAGGGGTCCACCGAGGCGTCGGTGAAGATGACGACGTCGGCTCCGGCCGCGTCGGCGGTGCGCAGGACCGTACCGGCGTTGCCGGGGTCGCGCACGTGGGAGAGGACGACGGCGAGACGCACGTCGGACACGCTCTCCAGGGGGACGTCGACGAACTCGCAGACCGCGATGACCCCCTGCGGGGTGATGGTCTGCGCCAGTTCGGACATCACGTCGAGACTGACCCGGTGGGTGGGCACGCCCGCGGTGTGGGCGGCGTCCATCAGGTCGATGTGGCGCTGCATGGCCTCCGCCGTGGCGTAGACCTCGACGACGCCGTGGGCGGTCCCGTTGTAGGGGGACCGCCCGACGCCGCCGTTGACGGCGGCCAGGGCCTCCCGTACCGCCTGCGGCCCCTCCGCGAGGAAGCGCCGCTCACGCTGACGGAAGGTGCGCTTGGCGAGCCGCCGAACCCCCTTGATCCTGGGTGACCGGACACTCGTGAACTCGTGGCTCGCCATCGCTACCCGTCTGCTTCTTCCAACTGCCCGCTAGGCCGCGGCGGTGGCGGGGAGGGCCTGCTTGGCCTTCTCCACGAGAACGGCGAAGGCGGCCTCGTCGTTGACGGCCAGCTCGGCCAGCATGCGACGGTCGACCTCGATCTCAGCCAGCTTCAGCCCCTGGATGAGACGGTTGTAGGTCAGGCCGTGAGCGCGGGAGGCGGCGTTGATGCGCTGGATCCACAGACGACGGAACTGCCCCTTGCGGTCCTTGCGGTCCCGGTAGGAGTAGGTCATCGAGTGGAGCATCTGCTCCTTGGCCTTGCGGTACAGACGCGAGCGCTGCCCGCGGTAACCACTGGCCCGGTCGAGAACGACCTTGCGCTTCTTCTTGGCGTTGAGAGCCCGCTTCACGCGTGCCACAGTGACTCCCTCATTGGTTCTTCCGGCGCGCACGGCGCGCCGACCGGTCCGGCCAGGACGCACCCAGCGACCGTGTTCGCTTCAGGTGGGTGTCCTCCGGGCGCCTCAGCGCGCCGACGGGGTCGGGCGCACGGGCTCGCCAAGGAGGACGGGTGCTCCGGTGCTACATGCCCAGGAGCTTCTTGATGTTCTTGGTGTCGGCCGGAGCGAGCTCGGCCTCCGTGCCCAGCTTGCGCTTGCGCTTGGAGGTCTTGTGCTCAAGGATGTGGTTCTTGTTGGCACGGCGGCGCATGATCTTGCCGGAGCCGGTGACCTTGAAACGGTCCTTGGCTCCGCTGTGGGACTTGTTCTTCGGCATGTCGCCGTCGTCTCCTACTCCGTCGGCGCGGCCCCCGCACAGGATGCGGGCACCGCGATTGTTCCGCCACTACGGCGGGATCCCGTCGCACACCGGTGCATCACGGACTGGTCGGGCGCAGCCCACCCCACCACCCGGTCGTCGCCTTCACGGCGTCCGGGCGGTGGGGGACTTCCCCTGGCGCCCTACGCCTGGTCGCGCTCGTCGCGGCGGGTCTTGTCCCCCGCCGCGGCGCGGGCCTCGGCCTTGTGCTCGGAACGCCGCTTGTGCGGACCGATCACCATGACCATGTTGCGGCCGTCCTGCTTGGGCTGGGACTCGACCGTTCCAAGGTCCTGGACGTCCTCGGCAAGACGTGCCAGCAGCCTGCGCCCGAGCTCGGGCCTGGACTGCTCACGGCCACGGAACATGATCGTCACCTTGACCTTGTCCCCGCTCTTGAGGAACCGAACGACGTGACCCTTCTTGGTCTCGTAGTCGTGCGGATCGATCTTCGGGCGGAGCTTGATCTCCTTGATGATCGTGTTCGACTGGTTCTTGCGCGACTCACGGGCCTTGACCGCGGACTCGTACTTGAACTTGCCGTAGTCCATCAGCTTCGCGACCGGCGGGCGCGCGGTCGGCGCGACCTCGACGAGGTCGAGGTCCGACTCCTGGGCCAGACGCAGCGCGTCCTGCACGGAGACGATTCCGACCTGCTCACCGTTGGGTCCGACGAGTCGGACCTCGGGCACCCGGATACGGTCATTGATGCGGGGCTCTGTGCTGATGAGACCCCTCCCTAGCTTTCTCGGATTACCTGGGACCGGCCGTCCACCACTCGGTGGTCGGCCTGTTCGACCGGGTCGCCCGTGCTTGTTCAGGCCACCCGCCCGCGTTGGGGTCTCACCAAAAACGAAAAACCCCGCCAGCGTGTGCAAGCGGGGCGATCCGACCGGACGTTGACGAGGGGACCGCGCACCGGGGCGCCGGAACCCGTACACGGGAGTCCGACGCGTTCGGGGCGCTGAGCCCATCGTCTGACCGGGACCCACACGGGCGCGGCCCGGTAGGTGGGAGGATCATCTCCGCTTGCGGTTCCGGCGTGTCTGGCACACCGGACCAAGTCGATGACACCCAATATAGCAGGACCCGCGACCACCGTGTCCGGTGGTCAGACCCCGGGCTGGGCGGAGCGTTGGACCAGCTCGGCCTCCCCCGCTGCCCGCATGGCGTCCACGGGGACGTCGTCCACCCCCGTCATGAGGCGGACCTGGGCGACGGCCTGGTGCAGGAGCATCGGGAAACCGCCGACCACCCGTCCGCCACGGGCCGCCACCGCCGTGGCGGCGGGGGTCGGCCACGGGGCGTAGATCACGTCGAACAGGTCCGCCCGGGAGTCCGCGATCCGCTTGGCGTACTCGTCCGCCGCCCCCGAGGGCAGCGTGGAGACCACGAGGTCGGTGTCCAGGTGGCGGTCGATCTCCGCGAGCGGGGCCACCCGGACGGGACGGCCCAGGCGCTCGGCCGCCTCCGTGACCTCGCCGGTACGCGCGGTGTCCCGGGCCAGGACGGTGACCGGTCCGGTCGCGCCCAGCTCCCGCAGCGCCGCCAGCGCGGAGGCCGCGGTGGCACCGGCGCCCAGGACGACCGTACTGGCCGGGGTCGGCACACCCGCCTCGGTCAGGGCGGTGGCGATCCCCTCCACGTCCGTGTTCAGGGCCGACCACCCCCGGTCCCGACGGACGAGGGTGTTGGCGCCGCCGACCGCCGTGGCCAGGTCGGTGACCTCGTCGGCCAGCTCCATGGCCCGGCGCTTGAGCGGCATGGTCAGGGAGAGCCCGGCCCACTCCTCGGGGTCCAGCCCGGCGAGGAAGGGCCCCAGCCCCGCCTCGTCGCACTCGACGATCCCGTACGACCAGTCCTCCAGACCGAGTGCCGCGTACGCGGCCGTGTGCAGGACCGGGGAGAGCGAGTGGGCCACCGGCGAGCCGAGGACGGCGGCGCGCGTCATTCCCCGCCCTCGCTCGATCCGCCGCCCCACGTCTCCTGGAAGCGTTCCTTGAGGACCTCGAACTCCTCGTGGGTCTCCGCGAACTCGGTGACGCCGTTGTCCGGGTCGGTGGCCACGAAGTACAGCCACTCGCCGTCGGCCGGGTCCAGGGCCGCCTCGATGGCGTCCTGACCCGGAGCGACGAACGGGCCGGGGATCAGCCCGGGGCTGTGGTAGGTGTCGAACCCACTGGTGTCCTCCCGGCACTGGGCCAGCTGGTCGTTGTTGAGCGCGATGCCGTACTCGCCGATGGCGTAGAAGCAGGTGCTGTCCATCTGGAGCGGCATGTCGATGTCCAGGCGGTTGTGCACCACGCGGGAGATCTTCGGCATGTCCTCGGCCCGGCCGCTCTCGGCCTGCACGATGGAGGCGATCGCCATGATCTCGTTGGGGTCGTACCCGAGGTCGGATCCCCGGGACTCCAGGTTCACCTGCTCAGCGACCTGCTTGTGCTGGGTGACCATGGTCCGCAGCATCGACAGGGCCTCGGTGTCGGGCTCGAAGCGGTAGGTGGACGGGAACAGGTAGCCAGCCGGACCCTCCGTCGCGTAGTCGGGCAGGTTGAGGTCGTCGGTCTGCTCGTACGCCGCCTGGAGTTCCTCCAGGCTCAGACCGGTGTTGTCGGCCAGGAGCTGGAGCATCTGGTCGGAGCGGAGCCCCTCGCGGATGGTGACCCGCCCCCCGAGCCGGTTCTCCGGGTCGAGCAGAGCCGCCACGGCGCTCTCCCCGCTCATCCCCTCGGCCAGGGAGTAGGTTCCGGGCACCAGGCCCTCTCCGCCACTCGACCTGAGGGCGTTGGTGAAGGACCGCACGCTGGCGACCACACCCTGGTCCACCAGGCTCTGGGCGACGGCGGTGCCGCTCTGACCGTTCTCGATGGCGAAGACGACCTCGCCCTCTCCTTCACCGTCGAAGTCCGGCGGGAAGACGTAGGTGCGGGCGACCGCGAAGCCACCGCCCGCGACCACGAGCAGCAGGACCAGCACGAGCAGGACCGTCATGCCCTTGCTCTTCTTACGCTTCTTCGGCTTGCCCTTGTTGAGGCGGGCGGCCTGCGCGGCCTTGGCGCGCTTGGCGCGCTTCCGGGTGGCACGGCTGTCCCCGTAGGAGGCCGCGATGTCCTCGAGGCTGTCCTCTTCGTAGAGGTCCTCCTCGGGTTCCTCCTCCACCACGGGTTCGGGCTCGGCGCGACGGCCCCGCTTGGCGCGACGGCGCCCACGACGCCCCTTGGGCTCCTCGTCCTCGGGCTCCTGCGCGAGGAAGGAGCCGGTGTCCGTGAGGTGTTCCTCGTCCTCGTCCAGATGGGACAGCTCGGCGAAGGCGCCGGTGTCGGTGACCGGAGCGGCGGCGAAGGCGCCGGACTCCTCCGGCTCCGGATCGGCCCCACGGCGGGCGCGCCGACGGCCGCGACGGCCGGTCGGCTCCTCGGGCTCGGGTTCGGGTTCGGGTTCACGGGCCCGGAACGGACCGGTGTCCTCGGGGTTCTCCTCGGCCGCGCGGCGGGCACGACGGCGACCGCGGCGGCCGGTCGGTTCCTCGTCCTCGGGCTCGAGCGCACGGAAGGCGCCCGTGTCGCGCACCGGCTCCGGCTGGGGCTCCTGGGCACGCCTGCGACGGGCCCGGCGTCCCTGGGGCTCCTCCTCGGGAGGATCGGTGAGGAAGCCGGGGGCGGGTTCGTCGGCGTCGTCGCCCCAGAAGACGGAGCGCGGCTCGGCGGGCTCCTCGGCGCGGGCGCGACGGGCCCTGCGGGGAGGTTGTTCCTGTGCGGGGGGCTCGGCGGGGGGCTGGGGGGCCCCGGTTCCGCGTGCCGGGTTCTGGGCACCGCCCAGGTTGGCCAGGGCCGCCAGGGCGTCCTGGGTCGCGTCGGGACTGGGGCGCTGGTGGCTACCGGTGTCCGAGGGGGAACCCTGGGCGGGTCGCTGGGAGGTCTGTCCGCCGCGTGCGGCCCGGCCGCCGCGCAGGGCGTCGGCCGCGCCGAAGCGTCGGGGCTGGGCCGTCTGGGGGTCGCCGTTCCACGGCGTCTCGTCCGCAGGGGGTTCGGCCCTGCGACGGCGGCCCGGGGCGGGTCCGGTCCGGCCCGGGTCGGACTCACCCGGTGCGGGGGACGCGTACCGGGGGGCGCGGACGTCACCGGTGGGGGGTCCCGTGTGTCCGAACCCACCCGTCCCGGGCTCCTCGGGCCAGGGGTTGGACCGGGGCTCGGGACGCGCGCGTCGGCCGCGTGACGGCGGCTGCGCGGGCAGCGGGTCGGACAGCGGGTCGTAGTCGTAGCCGCCCTCACGGTCGGCACGGCCACGGTAGGGATCGGGGTGGTCATCCCTGTCGGTCATGAATCTCCCTGGCTTGCACGGACGGTCTCGCCCGGGGGATGGCCTGTCGACCGTTCCTGGTCCAAGGCGCTCTGCAAGAGCACGGTGGCGGCCGCCTGGTCGATGACCGAGCGGCGGGCCCGGCCACCCTTCGCGCCCTTCTTTCCGAAGGAGGCACCGGAGAGCAGCTGTCCCTGGGCGGTCACCGTGGTGAGTCGTTCGTCCACGAGCCGGACGGGGACGGGGTCGAGGAGTCGGGCCAGGGTGTTCGCGAACTCGCGCGCGGACCGGGCCGCCGGTCCCTCCTGGCCGGACAGGGAAGCAGGGTAGCCCACGACGACCTCGCGGGCCTCCTTCTCCAGGACGAGGAGGGCGATGCGCTGGACGTCGCCCCTGCCTCGCGGGATGGTCTCGACCGGACTGGCCAGTACGCCGCTCGGGTCGCTGGCGGCGACTCCGATACGCGCGTTGCCCGGGTCGATGGCCAGGCGCACACCGTGTCTCACGAGGACGCCTCCTCCTGCCTGGGGGCGCTGCTCGCGCGGGCGGCCGTGCCGTCGACGGCACAGCACCGCTGCTGGGAAATCCTCAACACGGTGGTCCTGTTCATCAGCTGGATCGCGGGAATCTCCGCGCAGACAGCCATGTGATCGGCTGTGACGCGCCACAGTATGCCCGATTCGATGACGGTGCGCAGCCTCACGCATGGAACGCTCCCGGTCGCGCGGGGACGGGCCTCAGGCCTCGGGTCTGCCGTGGCGACGGGGACCGGGGAGCACACGTACCGTCCGAGTGTAGGTCACGGTGGTCACGTGCCTGGTACGGGCCCGGGGCGCCCGGCCCTCCGGCCGTGGCGTGAGTCGGAGCGGGCCCCGGTGCCGGGAGAACCGTCAGCTTGGTCACATGGGGAAACTGTACGGACATGAGCGGCGACACGGGGGCATTGGCCGTTCCGGTGTGGCGGGACGCGGGCCGCGCCCCGTGTGACCCGAAGGTCCACGGGGCGCGGCCGGACCGGCCGGTCGCCCGGGCGTCTAGGCGCCCGCGACACGCGCCTCCACGGCGCGCAGGGCCTCGTCCACCTTGCTCGCGTCGGTGCCGCCGCCCTGGGCGATGTCGGGCTTGCCGCCGCCACCGCCGCCGAGGGCGCGGGCCGCGACGCCCACGAGATCGCCCGCCTTGATCCCGGCCTTCTGGGCGGCCTTGTTCGCGGCGATCACGACCACGGGACGGTCCTTCGGCACGGCGGTCATGGCCACGACCACGGGCTCGTCCTCACCGAGGCGTCCGCGCACGTCCAGGACCAGCTTGCGCAGGTCGTCACCGCTGGCACCCTCGGGAGCCTCGGCGGCCACGACACGGGCGGAGCCGTGGCGGCGGGCGCCCGCCGCGAGGTCGCCCGCCGCCTGGAGCACCTGGGCCGCGCGGAGCTTCTCGATCTCCTTCTCGGCGGCGCGCAGCCGCGAGACCATCGTGTCGATCCGCTCGGGCAGTTCCTCACGCGGGGTCTTGAGCTGCTCGGAGAGCTGCCCGACCAGCGCCGACTCCTTGGACAGGCGCTTGAACGCGTCCACGCCCACGGCCGCCTCGACGCGGCGCACGCCCGAGCCGATGGAGGACTCCCCCAGCAGCTTGACGATGCCGAGCCTGGCGGTGGAGCCCACGTGCGTGCCGCCGCAGAGCTCGACGGAGTAGTCGCTCATCTCCACGACCCGCACGCGGTCGCCGTACTTCTCGCCGAACATGGCCAGGGCGCCCATCTTGAGTGCCTCGTCCAGGCTCTTCTCCTCGGTCCGGACCGCGATGTCCCCGGCGAGGACGGTGTTGACCTCCTCCTCGACCTCGGCCAGGCGCTCCCCGCCCAGCGCGTTGTCGGCGGTGAAGTCGAACCGCAGCTGGCCGGGACGGTTCTCCGAACCGGCCTGTCCGGCGGAGGGGCCGATCGCGTTGCGCAGCGCGGAGTGGATCAGGTGGGTGGCCGAGTGGGACCGTTCGATGGCGTGGCGGCGGCCGGTGTCGATCGCGGCGTGCACGGTGTCGTCCAGGACGACCTCTCCCGAGCGCACGGTGCCCCGGTGCACGAACAGACCGGGGAGCGGCTTCTGGACGTCCTCGACGTCCACGACGCCGCGCCCGTCGACGGTCAGGGTCCCGGTGTCCGCGAGCTGGCCGCCGCTCTCACCGTAGAACGGGGTGCGGTCCAGGACGATCTCGACCTTGTCGCCCGCGCGGGCGGCCGGGACCCCGGCACCGTCCACCACGATGCCCCGGACGCGGGAGTCGCTCTCGGACTCCGTGTAGCCGAGGAACTCGGTGTTCCCCGCGTTCTCGTGCATCTGGGCGTAGAGGGAGATGTCGGCGTTGCCGAGCTTCTTCGCCTTGGCGTCGGCCTTGGCGGTGTCCTTCTGCCGCTGCATGAGCTCGCGGAACGATCCCTCGTCCACGCTCAGGCCCTGCTCGGCCGCCATCTCCAGGGTGAGGTCGATGGGGAAGCCGTAGGTGTCGTGGAGCTGGAAGGCGTCCACGCCCGAGAACACGGTCCCGCCCGCGGCGCGGGTGCGCTCGGCGGCGCGGCCGAAGAGCGTGGTGCCCGCGCGGAGGGTGTCCGCGAAGTTGCGCTCCTCGTTGTCGATCACGCCGTGGATGACGTCGGCCTTGTCGAGCAGGTCCGGGTAGATGTCCTTCATCGCGTCGATGCTGACGTCGGTCAGCTCGTGGAGGAAGAAGGACTCGGTGCCCGAGAGCAGGCGGAGGTTGCGGATCGAGCGGCGCAGGATGCGGCGCAGGACGTACCCGGCCTTCTCGTTGCCGGGCTTCACGCCGTCCCCGACGAGCATGACGGCGCTGCGCACGTGGTCCGCGACCACGCGGAGCATGACGTCCTGGTCGTGGTCGTCACCGTAGGAGGTGCCGGTCAGCTCGGCGGCGCGGTGCAGCACGCGGCCGATGATGTCGGTCTCGTAGATGTTGTCGACGCCCTGGAGAACCGCCGCGAGGCGCTCCAGGCCCAGGCCGGTGTCGATGTTCTTCTTCGGCAGCTCACCGAGGATCGGGTACTCCTTGCCGGAGCCCTCTCCCCGCTCGTACTGCATGAAGACGAGGTTCCAGATCTCGATGTAGCGGTTCTCGTCCGCCTCGGGACCGCCCTCGATGCCGTACTCGGGGCCGCGGTCGTAGAAGATCTCGGAGCAGGGGCCGCAGGGACCGGGCACGCCCATGTCCCAGTAGTTCTCCTCCTTGCCCATGCGCTGGATGCGCTCGGGCCGGACCCCGACCTTGTCACGCCAGATCGACGCGGCCTCGTCGTCGTCGAGGTAGACGGTCACCCACAGTCTGTCGGGGTCGATCCCGAAGCCGCCCTCGGACACCGGGGTGGTGACGAGCTCCCACGCCAGCGGGATCGCTCGCTCCTTGAAGTAGTCGCCGAAGGAGAAGTTGCCCAGCATCTGGAAGAAGGTGGCGTGCCGGGAGGTCTTGCCGACCTCCTCGATGTCCTTGGTGCGGATGCACTTCTGGACGCTGGTGGCGGTGCTGAAGGAGGGAGTGCGCTGACCCAGGAAGTAGGGCTTGAAGGGGACCATGCCCGCTGGCACCAGCAGCAGCGTCGGGTCCTCGGCGATCAGGCTTGCCGAGGGCACCACGGTGTGTCCGTTCTTCTCGAAGAAACTGAGGAAGCGGCGCGCGATCTCTGCCGTCTCCATTGATGCCCTCCTGTGCTTGGCTCCGCCGCGAGGTGGCGGCGGGGTTGTCCCTGGGCGGGACCGTGGTCACGCGTGGTCGGTAGGGGCCCATCGTAGAGGGGACCGCCACGCCCGCGCGCATGGTTTGCAGTGGCCGCCGAGGACCCGCACCGTTGAGGACAACGGCGTCGGTCCGGCCATTCCAAGGCTATCGCCGCTGGCCACCGACGCATCCCCGTACGGGCTCCGGGGGCGGGTGCGCGAACGCCGAGGGGCCCGGCGGTCTCCCGCCGGGCCCCTCACCGGTCGCTCCGGTCTCCGCCGGATCGACCGGCCGTGACGTGCGCGTCTAGGCGCCGTAGAACTGACGCACCCGCGGGGCGAACATGAGCCCGGTCATCGTGGCGTGGAACGCCAGCGGGATCAGCGAGGAGGGAGACTCCTCCATCACGATCGAGGCGACCACGTTGAGCACCAGGACGAGCGCGGCGACGATGTTGAAGACGACCACACCCCAGTAGACGCCCTTCGAGCGCTTGCCCATCTTGGCGGCCAGCGTCGTCGAGACGATGCCGTAGACGAGGGGGATCAGGGCGACGACGGCGCCGAGTGCTCCGAAGACACCGATCATGCCGGCCATCTCGGCGCTGTCCACCTCGGGCGAGCTTCCGGCGGCGGCGCCCAGGCCCACCCCGAACAGGACCAGCGCGCCGAGCAGCAGGCCGAAGAGGATGCCGACCGGACCGCCGATGAACATCAGCACCCGGACCGTGGTGGCCTGGCCCGGCATGGCGTCGGGGACGCCGGGGGCGCCGTGGAAGTGCGGGGGCGGGATCGGAGCACCGGGGGCGCCGCCGTAGGGGTGGCCGGGGCCGGGGCCGTGCGGCATCGGCTGCTGCGGGTAGCCGTAGCCGCCCTGCTGCTGGTGCTGCGGGGGCTGACCCTGACCATAGGGCTGGTTGGGGCCGGAGGGAGGTGAGGGATACACCTTGGTCCTCTCTGAGAAGTGTGGGGACGGCGGGAAGGCTCTACAGAGACAGACCCGGGGGAACGACGGGGGCCGGGACGGTCGGGACCGTCCCGGATCTCAGTAGCCCGCGCGGGGACCGGCGGACGCGGGCGTGTAGTACGCGCGGGTCGCCGGAACCACCATCAGGACAATCATGCCGACCGCGAAGAGCAGCGGGATGATCGCTCCGATGGCGCCGGTGAACAGGTTCACGACCAGCAGGAGCGCGGCCAGGCTCTGGAAGACGACGATCGACCAGAGGATGCCACCGCTGCGCCGGCCCATGAACGAGGCGAGCGCGGTGGAGACGATGCCGTACACGAGCATGACGCCACCGATGATCGCCATGACGACGACGACCTCGGCCGGGTCGACGTGGACGCCCGACCCCTGCATGCCCTCGGTGAAGCCCTGGGCGAACTCGCCGTCACCACCGGCCGCGAGGCCGATCAGGAGGACGAGACCACCCATGAGCAGGCCGAACACACCGCCGATGAACATGAGCACGCGCACCGTGATCGCGGTGCCGGGCATCTTGTCCGGGGCCTGCGGAAC
Source organism: Nocardiopsis eucommiae (assembly GCF_965344335.1). Classification (NCBI taxonomy): domain Bacteria; kingdom Bacillati; phylum Actinomycetota; class Actinomycetes; order Streptosporangiales; family Nocardiopsidaceae; genus Nocardiopsis; species Nocardiopsis eucommiae. Next base: position 14,545 of record NZ_CBDRIY010000058.1, on the reverse strand, counting down.
GCCGGGGTATCCGTACTGCCCCTGGTTGTAGGGGTCGTGACCCCCGGGGGCGGGGCCCTGGGGCGGTTGTGGCGGGTACATGGCGCTTCCTCCGTGTTGCACTGGTTCGTCAACCCTACAGACGCGCGTCAGGGGCTGGCGGTTCGCGATTTCGGGTCACATATCTGACCCGTTCGGGCCCCGTCCGGTTCCCTCGTTGTCCCAGGTTGTTCCCGTCGCGACCGGTTGCTACCCGCGCTCGGCCCGCCCCGGGGGCGCGGCGTCGGCGGAGCGGAGCGCCCGGGGCTCGGGTGCGTACCGGCGCAGCAGCTCCGCCTCCTCCTCCCGGACCGCCTCCGCGAGGTCCTCGTTGAGCTCCTGGAGGGCGCCCCGGTACTCACTGACCCGCCCCTCGACGCGGTCGGCAATCCCTCCGGGCGTCAGCGACCGCCGGGCCCGGTTCACCCGGTGCACCACGTAGCCGCCGATCGCGGCACCGGCGGCGAGGTAGACCAGTCGGCCGATCACCGGTTCTCCTTCCTCTTGCGCCCGCGCACCACGGCCAGGGCCTTGCGACGGCCCAGGACCTGGCGGACGGCGTAGGAGAACGAGGCGATCCGTACCAGCGGGCCGGTGAACACCGACCGGGTGAGCGCGGTCATGGTGGACACGTCCTCCGAGGAGGCCTGGACGTTGGCGGTGATCTCCTCCACCCGCTCCAGTGACGTGTTGGTGCGCTCCACCGTGGAGGCCATGTCGTCCAGCAGCGGCGGGGTCCGGTCCCCCACTTCGGAGACGACCTTGGTGGTCTCGTTGATGAGCTTGATCAGTTTGACGAGCGCCACGCACATGAACGTGGCCAGCACCGCCCAGACCACCGCTGCGACGAGCGCGGCGACCTCTCCTCCGGTCAGCATGAAGGCTCCGTAGGGCAGATAGAGGGTTGCTTCGAGGACGTGCGGACGGTCCCCGCGCGCTCGGGCGCGCGGCGGGCACCGTGGGCGGGTTCGGGGGCCAGCGATCGCGCCGGGTCGGGGCTCCCGATCCGCGTCCGCCGCCGCTGCCGTTGAGGGCCGGGCGGCGGGTTTCGGCTGACCCTATCGCGTCCGGTGTCGGGGCGCGTGGGCGCGCCACGGTGTGGCAGACGGTGGTGACCGTCACGTGTCCGACGGGTCCGTTTCGTCCCCGTCCGCGGGGCCCGGGGTATCGACGGACCGGCGGGCCCGGACGAGAATCTCGGCGGGGGCGGTTCTTCACTACGATGTCCGGACACCAGGGCACACCCGCAGCCGCCCGCTGGCCCAGAAGCACCGACAGGACACCCATGAGCCCCCGTTCTCCGCGTGAGATCTCCGTACTGGTACCCCCGGACCTGGCCCCCCTCTACCCGGACGACCCGTCGCGGATCGGCCCCTACCTCGTCCTCGGACGACTGGGGCAGGGATCCACCGGCACCGTGTACGCCGCGGTGGACACCGCCTCCGCCACCGCTGGCGACCGTCTGGTCGCCGTGAAGCTGCTCCGGTCCCCCGAACTGGAGTCACCCGACGTCCACCCCGCGCTCGCTCGGAGGCTGCGTCACCTGTCGCGGGTCGACTCCGACCGGGTGGTCGTACCCCTGGCGTTCGACGCGGACGCCAACCCCCCGTGGCTGTCCATGCCCTACCTGGCCGGGCAGCGGCTGTCCCACTACGTGACCAAGCGGGGCGGGATCGGGGTCGGGAAGCTGATCGCCCTCGCCACCGCGCTCGCGGACGGGCTGTCGGCCCTGCACGCACGCGGGGTGTCGCACGGATCGCTGCGCCCCAGCGAGATCCTGCTGGAGTCGAACGGCCCGCACATCATGGAGTGCGCGATCGCTCCGCGAGCGGAGCGGCTGCGCGGCTCGGGGGCCACCTGGCTGAGCCCCGAGCGCTACCGGGGCGGGGCTCCGTCTCCCGCCGCGGACGTGTTCGCGTGGGGCGCCGTCGTGGCGTTCGCGGGGACCGGGCGCCTGCCCTTCGGTCCGGGCGAACCCGAGGAGATCGCCGAGCGGGTGGCCTCCGGGGACTTCGGCCTGGACGGGTTGCCCCAGGGACTGCGTCCGGTCGTGGGGCGCGCCCTGGACCCCGACCCGGACCGGCGGCCCAGCCTGCGCGAGGTGACCGGCTCGGTCTTCGCGGTGTGGCGGGCGGAGGGTTCCGAGGAGGACGGCTCCCCCGCCGGGGGGCGCGAGGAGATCAGCCGCGTGCTCGAACGCGAGTGGCACGCGGTGGAGCCGCCCGCCCGGGTGCCGGAGGTGATCCGCTTGGAGGGGCGGATGGGAGACCGGCGTCCGACCCGCACCCTCTTCCTGGCGGGTTCGGTGTCGGTGGCCGCCCTGCTGGTGGGAGGCGGCGTCTGGGGCCTCTCCCAGGCGCTCGGCGACGGCGCCGAGGCCGGTCCCGTGGCCGACGGGAGTTCGGAGGCCCCCGAGGAGGAGCCCGTCGAGGAGCAGGACCCGGGGACCCTGGTGGTCCGGTTCGATCCCTCGGAGCAGGCGGAGCCGGAGCCCGGGGTGCGGGAGCGGGTCTGGGTGTACACGCCGGTGACCCGGGACGACGAGATCCCGCGCGACCAGGGCATCCCGACCCACGAGGCCTGGGCGGAGCAGTGGGAGGAGGCCGGTGACCCGGGCGAGGCGGTGATCCGCACCGACGCCGAGGTGAAGTGCGCCCGCTTCTGCGCGGCTCCCGAGCACGTCTTCCTGGACGAGGAGGGGCGCGGCACCTGGGACCTGAGCGGCGGTGACTTCGTCGACTACCTCACCTGGGGTCCGGTGATGATCGTGGAGATCACCTTCGCCGAGGACCAGGAGGGTGACGGGCCCCGTGAGGTGGTGGAGGTCGTCGAGCTGTTCTCCGACTGACTCCGGGCGGAGGGTGGTTCCGCCGCCGTTCGTGGACGGCCCCGGCGCGGCGCGCCGGGGCCGTCGCCGGTCTACCCCTCGCTCTTGAGGACGCTCCTGATCCTCTGGAGGATCTCCGTGAAGCGGCGCTCGGCTCCGTGCTGGGTGGGCCGGTAGTACTCGCGCTCGGTGAGCCCCTCGGGGGCGTGCTGCTGCGGGGCCACGCCGCCGGGGTGGTCGTGCGCGTAGCGGTAGCCCCTGCCGTGCCCGAGGTCGGCGGCGCCCTTGTAGTGGGCGTCGCGCAGGTGGGCCGGGACGGCCCCGGCCCGGCCCGCGCGCACGTCGGACACGGCCTCGTCGATGGCGGTGATCACCGCGTTGGACTTGGGGGCCAGGCTGATGTGGATGACCGCCTGGGCGAGGTTGATCCGGGCCTCGGGCATCCCGATGAGTTCCACCGCCTGGGCCGCCGCGACGGCGGTCTGGAGGGCGGTGGGATCGGCCATGCCGACGTCCTCGCTGGCGTGCACGACCAGGCGCCGGGCGATGAAGCGGGGGTCCTCCCCCGCCTCGATCATGCGGGCCAGGTAGTGCAGGGCGGCGTCCGGGTCGGAGCCGCGCATGCTCTTGATGAAGGCACTGATGACGTCGTAGTGCTGGTCGCCGGAGCGGTCGTAGCGCACGGCGTGGCGGTCCACGGCGCGTTCGACGTGCTCCGCGGTGATCTCCACCGGCCCGTCGGCGGAGGGCGGCCCGGAGACGAGGGCGCCCGCCTCCAGGTAGGTGAGGGAGCGACGGCCGTCTCCCCCGGCCAGCCGGACGAGGTGCTCGGCGCCCTCCTCGGTGAGGGTGTACCGGCCGTCCAGGCCGCGCTCGTCGGTCAGCGCCCGGTCCACAAGGGCGCTGACGTCGGCGTCGTCCAGCGACTCCAGTGACAGCAGCAGGGAGCGGGACAGCAGCGGGCTGACCACGGAGAAGAAGGGGTTCTCGGTGGTCGCTCCGATGAAGCTGACCCAGCGGTTCTCCACGGCGGGCAGCAGGGCGTCCTGCTGGGTCTTGTTGAAGCGGTGCACCTCGTCCACGAAGAGCAGCGTGCGGGTGCCGTTCATCCCCATCCGCCGCTTGGCCTCCTCCACGACCGCGCGCACGTCCTTCACCCCGGCGTTGACCGCCGAGAGCTCCACGAACCGGCGTCGGGTGACCCGGCTGACCACGGTGGCGAGGGTGGTCTTGCCCGTTCCCGGCGGCCCCCACAGGAACACGGACATGGGCGCGTCGTCCTCGACCAGGCGGCGCAGCGGACTGCCCTCGCCCAGGAGGTGGCGCTGGCCCACGACCTCGTCGAGGGTGCGCGGCCGCATACGGACGGCCAGCGGCTCCTGCCCCTTCGCGGCCTCGGCCCCGGCATCGTCGAACAGTGTTTCGGACACGCACCCAGGGTAGGCGAGACCGGGGACGACCGTGGTCGGCCGGAGGGCGGTCCGGGCTCAGCCCTGGTGGACGGAGATGTTCTCGGGGCTCTCGGCCTGTTCGGGCGGGGGCGTGGCGCGCGGGATCATCCGGGTGATGAGGAGGGCGATGTCGTCGCCCCGGCCCGCGGGCGCCATCTCCGCCAGGACCTGCGCGGCGGCGTTGGGGTCCTCGCCGTGCTGGGCGAGCGCCTCCCCCACCTGCGCGAGACCGTCCTGCATGGTGACGTCGGAGCTCTCCACGAGCCCGTCGGAACACAGCAGCAGCGTGGTCCCCGGGGCCAGGACCCGGGTGGTGACGGTGTACTCGGTGTCGGCGAGCACGCCCAGGGGCGGACCGGTCTCGGGTGACCACAGTTCGTAGGCGCCCTGGGTGGCGAGCACGGCCGGGGGCTGGCCCGCCCAGGCGGCCTGCATGACTCCGCTGGCCCGGTCCACCACGAGGTAGCCGCAGGTGGCGAAGACGATCTCGCCGGTCTCGGTGAGCAGCCGGTTGGTCTCTCCCAGCACGACGCCCGGGTCGGACTGGTTGCTGGCGTAGGCGCGGAAGGCGACCCGGATCTGGCCCATGGCGGCGGCCGCCTCCACGCCGTGCCCCTGCACGTCCCCGACCAGGAGGCCCACCTTGTTGTCGGGGAGCTCGATGACGTCGTAGAAGTCGCCGCAGATCCGCCACTCGGCGCGGGAGGGCAGGTACTTGGTGGCGATGTCCATGTCCGGGAAGCTCGCCACCTGGCGGGGGAGCATGCGGCGCTGGACGGCGTCGGCCAGTTCCAGCTCGGCCTGCTGGGCCTTGATCCGCTGGAGGGCCTGCCCGGCCAGCCCGGCGAAGGTGAGCATGAGGGCGCGTTCGTCGCGGCTGGCGTGGTGGGGCCGGTCCCAGACCATCTGCCACACGCCGAGGGCGATCTTGCCGTCGCCGAAGATGGGGACGGTGGCCCAGGCCTGGCCCCGGGCCGAGCGCATGAGGTCGACGGCGGCCGGGAAGCGGCTGGCGATCTCGGCGCGGCTCTCGAAGAACCGTGGCTGGCGGTCCTGGATGACCGCGCCCATGGGGAAGTCGGTGTCGTCCGCCCGGCGACCGTCTATGCGGTGGGTGTTCCCTCGCTCCCGGGCGCTGGGCGAGGTGCGCAGGACGCCCTCCTCGACGTAGAGGGCGAGGGCGTAGACGCCGCCGAAGATCGGCAGGAACTCCTCGCTGAGCAGGTCCATCACCTTGTCGACGGTGGTGGCCGAGACCAGCTTGGACGAGAGCTCGGTGACCAGTCGGCCGTGTTCGGCCTCGGTGCGGCGGCGGTCGGCCAGGCGGCGCACCAGCTGCACGTGTTCGGTGACGTCGTCGATGATCCCGACGAGTCGGTCGGGCTGGCCGGGCACGAACCGGGCGCGCACGTGCAGGGAGCGTTCGTCCCCGAGGCGGTCGAAGATCCGGAAGCGCTGCTCGTAGTCACGGCCGGTGAACGACGCCGCCATGGCGTCGCGCACGCGGGCGTTGTCGTCGGGGTGGATGCGTTCGAGGATGCGCTCCAGGTCGCGGTCGTTCCCGGCCAGGAGCCCGCCCAGCGGGGTGGGGCCGAAGAGCTCCCGCAGGCGGCCGTTGCTCAGGTCCAGGCTCCACAGGACCGAGTCGGAGTTGTCGGTGCGCAGGTCACCGACCACACGCAGGTCGGTCTCCTCGGTGGAGAGCACGTGGAGGAGGACGACCACGGCCGGTGCCGAGGCGTCGTCGGGCACGGCGCCGTCGCCGTCGACGGGCCGGAGCCGGACCTCGGCCAGCCGGGAGGACTTGTCGGTGACGGCGAGACGCAGCCGGGAGCGGCGGTGCCATTTCCCGGACAGGGCGTCGCCGTGGGCACGGGTGCCGTGTTCGACGTCAGCGGAGTCCAGGAGCTCGAACCAGGGGCGCCCGGTGAGTTCGTCGGCCTCCCTGCCGAAGAGCTCGGTGAGCGCGTGGTTGGCGTGCTGGATCGCGCCGTCGGTCCCCGTGACCGCCATGGGCTCGGGCGCATGCCGGAACGCCTCCGCGAGAGCGTCCTCGGAGCCACCGCCTGAAGCGCGTTTTCCGTTCACGTATGACTCATCCTCATGTCGGCTCGGACGTCACACCCGCGTCAGGCGCGGTCACCCCTGGAACGTACCGATTCGGCTCATTGTAGTGTCCGGAACGGGAACGGTCCGGGCGGGGAACCGAGGCCGGATCACCGGCGCCCGTCTCCCGTCGGCTGCGTCACCTCGTCGAACACGGACCCTCATGGTCCATCAACGTGCTGGGGTCACGGCCGGTTCCACTCCGGGGGGCCGTACCCAACCGACCCCAGGGCGTGAATCGTTACGCGCGTGTGACTCGGCGGCGCAGAATTGCACTCCGCTCCCACGGCGCCCCTCGTGGGACGGGCCTCGTCGACGCTCCGTGTTCACTCCCGGACACGTGCGTTCCTTGGCGTGGGAGGGTGATTCGCCCCCAACGGTAGGGGATGACGGGCCCGACCGCATCCGCGTGTCGCCTTCTTCCGGATTACGGACGGGGTTTTTGACCTGTTAATCACCTATTTTCACTTTCTGGCCGAATGTGGCACGTTCAAAGCGAGGTCATTCCGGGCACCGAACAGTTCAGTCGAGAACTCGTCCCCCACCCCGAGGACTCACCATGCATCCTGAACGCGTCCGTGCCCTGGCCGGAGCTCCCCTCCGCGGCGCCACCTGCGACTGGACCTGTCGGCTCTGCACCCACAGCAACCCGGAGGACGAGGACATCTGCTGTCAGCGCTGCGGCGCCACCAAACCCTGACCCCACGGCCGGGGCGGTGCGCGCGGACGCCGCGCACCGCCCCCGACTCCCTAGCCGAGCACCGCCTCGGCGGCCGGGTCGACAGCCCCGAGGTCGAGCCGCTCCCAGCCGCCCGTGTCCCGTCGCAGCTGGCGGTCGTGGGTCGCCAGGACGACCGCCGCACCGGACGTGCCGAGCCCCTCGGTGAGCTCGTCGACCAGCGGGATCGACAGGTGGTTGGTCGGCTCGTCCAGCAGCAGCACGTGCGGCCGCGCCGCCAGGGCCAGCGCCAGGTCGAGCCTGCGCTGCTGTCCGGTCGACAGCTCACGCACCGGACGGCCCGCGTCGGCGGACGACAGCAGCCCCAGGGAACCCAGCGAGACCGTCTCCCCCTCGTCGAGGACGCCTTCGCTGACGAGCCGGCCCTGGTGCGCGGCGAACACGTCCCGGGCCCGCCGTGCCCCCGCCCCGGGCGACTCCTGCTCCAGGAGCCGCACCCGCGCCGTGCGCGCGGTGCGCACGAGCCCGGCGGTCGGTTCGGTGCTTCCCGCCAGCAGCGACAGCAGGGTCGACTTGCCCGCGCCGTTGGGCCCGGTGACGACCAGCTTCGATCCCGACTCCAGGGCGAGTGTGACCGGCCGGTCCAGCCTCCCCTCCACACGGACCCCCTCGGCCCGCAGCAGGGTCACGCCCGGCCGTTCGGGCAGGTCCGGGAAGCGGAACCGCATCGGTGGCGGCGGCATGGTGACCGCGTGCGCCTCCAGGTCGTCCCGGCGCCGGTGGACGGAGCGGACCAGGGCGGGCGCCCGGGTGGCCCGCTGGTGTTTGCCCGTGCCCTTCTCCGGCCGCCATCCGCTGACCAGCCAGTTCCGGGCCTCGGACAGGTCCTGGGTGAGCCGGGCGTGCTCAGCCCGCTGCTGTTCGTACTCCTGCTCCCAGCGTTCCCGTTCCGCGCGCCGACCCTCCTGGTAACCGGCGAACCCCCCGCCGAAGACACGGGGCCCGCCGTCCCGGCTCGGGTCGAGGTCGAGCACGGTCGTGGCCACATCCGACAGCAGGGCGCGGTCGTGGCTCACCAGCACGACACCACCCGGATGCCCGCGCAGCCGGTCGGTGAGGAACGCGAGCCCGGCGGCGTCCAGGTGGTTGGTGGGCTCGTCCAGGAGAAGGAAGTCCCGGGCGGCGCCGAGCAGGCAGGCGAGCCGGACCCGGTAGCGCTGCCCGACGGAGAGCGCCGCCAGGGGCCGGGACCGGTCGGTGACCGCGCCGAGGTGCTCCAGGGCGAGGTCCACGCGGCGGTCGGCGTCCCAGGCGTCCAGGACCTCGGCGGCCTCCAGCGCCTGGGTGTAGCGTTCGGCGGCCCGGTGGTCGCCGCTGGTCAGCCCCGTGGCACTGGCGTCGAGCGCGGCCAGGGCGGCACGGGCGTCGGCCAGTTCGACGTCGACCAGGTCACCGACGGTACGGCCGTCGGTGACGGTCATCTCCTGTTCGGCCACGCCGAACGTGCCGAGGCGCCGCACCAGGCCGGAGTCGACCTCCAGCGCCCCGGTCAGCACGTGCAGCAGAGTGGACTTGCCGCGGCCGTTCTCCCCCACCACCCCCCACCGGGAGCGGGGTGTGACGGTCATGTCGACGCCGGACAGGACGGGGCGGCCGCCACGGGCGACGTGGACACCGGACGCGGTGAGTTGGGCCCGCGCTCCGGCGGGGAGGCCGGAACGGGTGTTGAGTGCGGTCAAGGTTCCTCCGAACCGAGCTCGGCCCGGCCGGAACACGAACACGGTTCAACGGCGGGGCGCGCGCGTGAGCTCTTCGAGCAGACGGGGTGACCCGGGAAGGGGTCAGGACACACGTCGTGCGCCCGCGGCCACACTGTGGCGGCGGGAGCCTCGGTTCGGCCTACAGGAAGTAGAGGTACTGCACGGGTCCAGGCTAACAACGGGGCGCGGGGGCGGTCCAGGCGATAACGACGAGGCGTCGGCCACCGGAGGGTTCCGGTGGCCGACGCCTCGTGTGCGACCGGCAGGCCCCGTGCGCGAGGCCGGTGCGGCTACTTCTTCTTCTGCTCCGGGAGCACCGTGCGGATGTGCACGTCGCGCAGCTGCTGCTCGGAGACGACCGCCGGAGCGCCCATCATGAGGTCCTGGGCGTTCTGGTTCAGCGGGAAGGCGATGGTCTCGCGGATGTTGGGCTCGTCGGCGAGGAGCATGACGATCCGGTCGATACCGGGGGCGATACCGCCGTGCGGCGGAGCGCCGAACTTCAGCGCCTTGAGCATGCCGCCGAACTCGGCCTCGACCGCGTCCCTGTCGTAGCCCGCGATGTCGAAGGCCTTGTACATGATCTCGGGCGAGTGGTTCCGGATCGCGCCGGAGGACAGCTCCACGCCGTTGCAGACGATGTCGTACTGCCAGGCGAGGATGTCCAGCGGGTCCTTGTTCTCCAGCGCGTCCATCCCGCCCTGGGGCATGGAGAACGGGTTGTGGCTGAACTCGATGTGGCCGTCGTCGGAGCGCTCGAACATCGGGAAGTCGACGATCCAGCAGAAGCGGTAGACCTTCTCCTCCGCGAGGTCGGCGCGGCGGCCGGCCTCGACGCGGACGGGGGCCATGATCCGGTTGATCTCGTCCTCGTCCTCGCTGGCGCAGAAGAAGAGGCCGTGGCCGGGACCGGCGCCCAGGGTCTGGAGCAGTTCGTCGGAGATCTCGGTGACGAACTTGGCGATGGGGCCCGTGAGCTCACCGTTCTCCCCGACCTTCAGCCAGGCCAGGCCCTTGGCGCCCTGCTCGACGGCGTAGTCACCGATCCCGTCGAAGAACTTGCGGGGCTTGTCCCCGACCTTCGGGACGGCCAAGGCCCGGACCTTCTTGCCCGCGAAGGCGCGGAAGTCGGTCCGGCCGAACAGCTCGGTGACATCGAGCATCTTCATGGGCACGCGCAGGTCGGGCTTGTCGGTGCCGTACCACTCCAGCGCGTCGCGGTAGGCGATGCGCGGGTAGGGCGAGGTGATCTCCCAGTCGGTGGAGAACTCCCGGAAGACGTCGGTCATGACCTTCTCGATGACCTCGAAGACGTCCTCCTGCTCGACGAAGCTCATCTCGACGTCGAGCTGGTAGAACTCGCCGGGCGAGCGGTCGGCGCGGCTGTCCTCGTCGCGGAAGCAGGGCGCGATCTGGAAGTAGCGGTCGAACCCGGCGATCATCAGCAGCTGCTTGAACTGCTGGGGCGCCTGCGGGAGGGCGAAGAACTCCCCCGGGTGCAGGCGGGAGGGCACCAGGAAGTCGCGGGCCCCCTCGGGGCTGGAGCTCGTGAGGATGGGGGTCTGGAACTCGTTGAAGCCCAGTTCCGTCATCTTCTGGCGGATGTAGGCCACCACCTGCGAGCGCAGCATGACGTTGCGGTGCATGCGCTCGCGGCGCAGGTCGAGGAAGCGGTAGGTGAGACGGCGCTCCTCGGACGTGTTGTCCTCGGGGAAGACCGTCAGCGGCAGCTCCTCGGTGGTGCCGAGGACCTCCACCTCCGACGCCTCGATCTCGATCGCGCCGGTGGGCAGGTTGGGGTTGACGTTCTCCGCGCTGCGCGCCGCCACCACGCCCGTGACCTGGATCACCGACTCCTTGGAGATGCGGCTGAGCTCCTCGAACACCGGGGACTCGGGGCGGGCCATGAGCTGCGTGACACCGTAGTGGTCGCGCAGGTCGACGAAGAGCAGACCACCGAGATCCCGGCGGTTGTGCACCCAGCCAGAGAGGCGCACCTGCTGCCCGACGTGCTCCTCACGGAGCTGACCACACGAATGAGTCCTGTAACGATGCATGAGTTACCAAGTCCACTAACTACGCGGCTGAGCGAGGATGCCGGTGAGCCCGAGACCGGGTCCGGCGGGGGCGGGGCGTCGCCCCTTGAACAACTGGAATCCTACCGCCAACGGCACCGGCCGGTCCCCTGGATCACGACGGCGGGCGACGGTCAGCTCGCGACCCCGCGCAGGTACGGGTTGGTGGCGCGCTCGCGCTCGACCGTGGTCGCGGGCCCGTGGCCGGGCAGGATCTGGGTGTCGTCACCCCGTCCCAGGACGGTGCGGGCGAGGCTGGCGTTCATCGCGTCGCCGTCGCCGCCGGGGAAGTCGGTGCGTCCGATCGATCCCGCGAAGACCAGGTCCCCGGCGAACATCACCGGCACTCCGTCACCGGTGCGCGTGAGGTAGACGACCGAACCCGGGGTGTGGCCGGGGGTGTGTTCGACCGTGAACTCCATCCCTCCCAGGGTGAGGGTCTGGCCGTCCGTCACCTCGACCAGCTGGTCGGGTTCGGGGTAGGGGCCGGGGCCCAGGAGCATCCGCAGCTGGGCGGCGAAACCGGCGTCGACTCCGGCGGCCGGTTCGGTGAGCAGGCCCCGGTCGGAGCCGTGCAGGTGGACCGGGATCCCGTGCTCATCCTGGAGTTCGGCGGCCGACCAGACGTGGTCGAAGTGGCCGTGGGTGAGCAGGATCGCGGCCGGGGTGAGCTCGTGTTCGGCCAGGGCCTTGGCGACCTGGGGAGTGGCTCCCTGACCAGGGTCGACGATGACGCAGGCGCCTCCGGGGGCGGGAGCCAGCACGTAGCAGTTCGCGGAGAGGGGCCCGGTGGGAAGCGCGGCGATGAGCACGGCGGTGATCGTCCTGTCCTGGTGGCTTCTGCTGTCCGGGAACCCCCCGACCTCGGCCGGAGCTCGGGTCCCCCAGCCGCAGAGCCTACCGAGCCGCGTCTGGGCGGGCCAACCGGCGGGTTCTCCGGGCTGGCGTTTGATCACCATTCGATCACCGCGCGCGGCCGGGCTCTTTGCCTGGGCGCGCGGTAGTGCCATATTGGTCAGCGTCGTCGTGTTGATCGAGGCCCTCGACCTGCGCCTCCCCTTCCGAGGCGGGTGACCGGCCCGGCCGACGGCATGGCAGCGGGACCAGAACCCCCGGGCTGCGTTGATGTGAGACACGGCGCGTCGTTGTCCGCCGAAACGTATGGATATCGTGCTGGTGCACGGTGGTTCCCATCACGAACAGGCGCGGTACCGCCGCGACGACCCGAACCCGACCCCGACCGGCCGGGTTCATGACAGCAGGAGGACACGGTGACCACGGACCCTTGGGGCCGCGTAGACGATGACGGCACGGTCTACGTGCGCACAGGTGAAGGCGAACGGGTCGTCGGATCGTGGCAGGCGGGCGCCCCGGAGGAGGCCCTGGCCTTCTTCCGGCGCAAGTACGACTCTCTGGTCACCGAGGTGGAGCTGCTGGAGAAGCGCCTCCGCAGCACCGACCTGTCCGCCTCCGCCGCGATGACCACCATCGAGAAGCTGCGTTCGACCATCACGGACGCGAACGCGGTCGGTGACCTGGAGTCGCTCATCGCACGCCTGGACGCCCTGACCGGCCGCGCGGAGGAGCGCAAGGTCGAGCAGAAGCAGGCGCAGGAGGAGGCCCGGGGCCAGGCCCGCGAGGTCAAGGAGCGGATCGTCGCGGAGGCCGAGCGGGTCGCCGCCGAGACCACGCACTGGAAGTCCGGTGGCGAGCGGATGCTCCAGCTCATCGAGGAGTGGAAGAAGGCCCCCCGGGCCGACCGCCCCACCGAGCAGGCGCTGTGGAAGCGTATGTCCGCCGCCCGCAACTCCTTCTCCAAGCGGCGCAAGACCTACTTCGCCAACCTGGACCAGCAGCGGGAGGGGGTGCGCTCCGAGAAGGAGCGCATCGTCGCCGAGGCCGAGGCGTTGTCCCACTCCACCGACTGGGGGCCGACGGCGCGCGCCTACCGCGACCTGATGCAGCGGTGGAAGGCCACGGGCCGGGCGGACCGGGCCAGCGAGGACAAGCTGTGGACCCGCTTCAAGGCCGCGCAGGACACCTTCTTCGACGCCCGCAACGCGACCTTCGCCGAGCGTGACGCCGAGCTGCGGGTGAACGCGGAGGCCAAGGAGCGCATCCTGGCCGAGGCCCGGGCCGAGATCCCCGGCATCACCGACCCGCGCCGGGCCCGCGCCCGCCTGCGGGACTTCCAGGAGGCCTGGGAGGAGGCGGGCGACCTGCCGCGTGACGTGCGCGACCAGATGGAGGGCGCGTTCCGGCAGATCGAGGACGGCGTGCGCCGTGCCGAGGACGCCGAGTGGGAGCGTACGAACCCCGAGGCTCGTGCCCGTGCGAAGGACACCGTGGAGCAGCTGTCGACGGCGATCGCGGGCCTGGAGGCCAAGCTGGAGAAGGCCAGGGCCAACAACGACGCCCGGCGGATCAAGGAGCACGAGGCCGCGCTGGAGGCCCGTCGGTCCTGGTTGGCCGAGGCCGAGAAGGCGCTGGGCGAGCTGAGCTGACGCTCGGACCGTGAACTGGGCCGTACCCCGCGGGGGTGCGGCCCTTTCGTGCAACCGCGCCCGAATTTTCCCTCCACGTTCCGTGCCGTTTTGGACTTCCGCCACAGAAGTTGACCACAATGTGCGCATGACTCATCACTCAAAGAAGTCACGCCAGCGTGACGAGGCACGATCCGGCTCCACCGGGAAGGGCGCTCTGTGCGCACTGGGCGCCGCGACGGTGGTCGCCCTCCCCCTCGTCTGGGGCACCGGTACGGCACTGGCCACCGATGCCGCCGAAGGGGCCCCGATCTCCCAGGAGGTCAGCGCGTTCACCGGCGAGGCCGAGGGGGTCGGCACGGAGCGGGCGGAGAGCGGGTTCCTCCCACCCGTGGAGACACCACCGGTCCGGGCCCAGGGCGTGCCCGGGACCCACGGTGGACACGGGTACGCGGATTCCCCGCCCGAGGGACCCAGGAACGACGGGCCCTCAACGAGCGAGGGCTACGGCTACGCGACCCCCGAAAACACGGGGTACGGGTACGACGAGCCCGCGAGGGACGATGACCGACCCGCCAAGAGCGGAGACCACGGGCACGCCCCCTCCGACGAGACGGGGTACGGGCACGACGAGCCCGCGAAGGACGACGAACACGAGAAGCCCGCCAAGAGCGGAGACCACGGGTACGCGGCACCGGAGGCGAAGCCCGAACCGGGGTCCGGGCACGCACAGGAGGGTCAGGCACCGGGGTACGCGGAACCGGAGCCGGGCTACGCGACCCCGGGCCACCCGGAGCCGACGCCCGGGTACCCCAGCCCGTCGCCCACTCCGAGCCCGACGCCCTCGCCCTCGCCCAGCCCGAGCGAGTCACCGCGCCCGTCGCCCTCCCCCGGTGAGAGTCCCTCACCCACGCCCGGCCCGCCGGAGGGCTCGAACACTCCGCCGACCGCCCCGCCGACCCTGGCCGCCACCGGGGCCGGAGCGGTCGTCCCGGCGGTGGCGGGCCTGCTGAGCGCGGCCGTCGGTGGCGCCGCCCTGTTCGTCGGCAGGCGTCGCCGCACCGAACTGGACTGATCCGCACACACGGGAGCGGGGGGGGGGGGGGGGGGGGGGGGGGGGGGGGGGGGGGGGGGGGGGGGGGGGGG
>NZ_CBDRIY010000057.1:0-30491 GCF_965344335.1 Nocardiopsis eucommiae | reverse complement strand
GACCCGTCTGGACACGACCACCGCGAGACCCCCGGCACGGCCGCCACCCCGCGCGCCGTGCCTCGTCGTACACGGACCGGGCGGCCGCACGGCACCACACACCACGCTCCCCTCGAACGGACGTCCACGCCATGCCCACCCCACGGTCCCTCGCCCTCCCGGCGGCCACCCTCGCCCTCAGCCTCGCCCTCACGGCCTGCGGAGACACCCTCGACCTCGGAGACGACACCGCGGACGACACCGCGTTCACCTTCGGCCTCCTCTACCCCCAGACCGGCAGCCTCAGCTTCCTCGGGCGCCCCCAGACCGCCGCGGTCGACTACGCCATCGACGAGATCAACGCCGCCGGCGGCATCCTCGGCACCCAGGTCCCACCCCCCGTCGTGGCCGACGAGGCCGGAGACGCGGCACAGGCCCAACAGGCTGCCAACGACCTCGTCTCCGCCGACGTCAACGCCGTCATCGGCGCCGCCGCCTCCGTCATGACCCAGGCCAGCTACGCCACCATCACCGGCGCCGGAATCGCCCAGTGCTCCGGCTCCAGCACCGCCCCAGACCTCACCCGCGTCGACGACAACGGATACTTCTTCCGCACCGCCCCCAGCGACCTCCTCGCCGGACCCGTCCTCGCCCAACGCATCGTCGACGACGGCCACCTCGACGTCGCCGTCATCGCCCGAGCCGACGACTACGGCAACGGCTACCTCAACGCCGTCGAGACCGAACTCGCCGCCCTCGGCGCCAACGTCGTCCTCACCGAGACCTACGACCCCGACGCCACCAACTTCGGCGCCGTCGTCACCACCGCCGTGACCTCCGGAGCCGACGCCGTCGCCCTCATCTCCTTCCAGGAGGGCACCCAGCTGATGGCCGCCCTCATCGAGAGCGGCATCGAGAGCCAGTTCTACCTCACCGACGGCCTCAACGACCCCGACCTGGAGGCGACCATCGGCGCCGCCTCCACCGACGCCGTCACCGGCACCACCGGCGTCGCACCCAGCGCGAACAACCCCCGGTTCAACGAGGACCTACGCGCCTTCGACCCCGAACTCGACGCCTTCCAGTTCGCCCCGCACATCTTCGACTGCGTCACCGCCATCGCCCTCGCCGCGGAGTCCGCGAACTCCACCGACCCCGCCCAGTACGTCGACCACGTCGGAGACGTCACCCGACCCGACGGCACCGAGTGCACCAGCTTCCAGGAGTGCCGCGACCTCCTCGACGAGGGCCGCCCCATCGACTACCAGGGCATGAGCGGCAACATCGACCTCGACGACAACGGAGACCCCACCTCCGCCACCTTCGAGGTCTTCCACTTCGGCGAGAACGGCTACGAGATCCTGGAGTACGTCGAGTTCACCAACGACTGACCCCACCCAGGGACCGGACGCACGACAAGGGGGCGGGACCCACGACGGGTCCCGCCCCCACACACGCCCGGATCAGCCCTTCGCGAGCGTCCCCAGGTACAGCTCGATCACGTTCGGGTCGTTCAACAGGTCCCGACCCGAACCCGTGTACGCGTTCCGCCCCTGGTCCAGCACATATCCCCGGTCACAGATCTGGAGGCACCGCCGCGCGTTCTGCTCCACCATGATCACCGAGACCCCGGCGGCGTTGACCTCCTTCACCCGCTGGAAGACCTCCTCCTGGTAGATCGGGGACAACCCGGCGGTCGGCTCGTCCAACAGCAGCACCGACGGGTCCATCATCAGCGCCCGGCCCATGGCCACCATCTGCCGCTGACCACCCGACAGCGAACCCGCCTTCGCCCGGCGCCGGTCCGCCAGCAGCGGGAACAGCCCCGCCACCACCTCGAACCGCTCCGAGAACGACTTCGGCCGCAGGAACGCCCCCATCTGGAGGTTCTCCTCGATCGTCAGCGACGGGAACACGTTGCGCGTCTGCGGAACGTAACCCACGCCCCGCTCCACCAACGAGTGCGCCGCCAGACCCGCGATACTCGAACCCCGCAGCGTCAGACCGCCCTCACGCACCGGGATCAGCCCGAAGATCGTCTTGATCAGCGTCGACTTGCCCGCGCCGTTCGGCCCGATGATCGCCACGACCTCACCCTCGGTGAGGGTCAGCGTGCACCCGTTCAGGATGTTCACCCCGGGCACGTACCCCGCGACCAGGTCCCTGGCCAGCAACAGGTAGTCGTCCGGACCACCCACCTCCAGGGCCTCCGCCCGCGCCTGCTCCAGCACTTCCTCACGGTGCTCCTGCACGGCGGCGGCCTCCTCGGCCACGGCCGGGACCTCCTCGGGCTCCGGACGGATCCCGTCGTTCCCCTCACTCATCGCCACTCCCCTGGTCCTCGCCCTCCACGTCCTGGGCACCCAGGTAGGCGTCGATCACCTGCTGGTTGGACCGGATGTCCGAAGGACGCCCCTCCGCGATCACCTGACCCTGCGCCAACACCACGATCCAGTCGCTGATCCCCATGATCACGTCCATGTCGTGCTCCACGAACAGGACCGTCTTGCCCTCATCACGCAACGACGTGATGTGGTGCAACAACGACTGCACCAACGCCGGGTTCACACCCGCCATCGGCTCGTCCAGCATGATCATGCTCGGATCGGTCATCAGCGCGCGAGCCATCTCCAGCAGCTTGCGCTGACCACCCGACAACGCGCCCGCCATGTCCCGGCGCTTGTCGATCAGCTTGAACCGCTCCAGCAGCTCCAGCGCCTTCTCGGTGTTGACCTTCTCCTGACGGCCCCACACCGGACGCAGGAACGCACCCGCCATCCGCTCACCCGTCTGACCCGGAGCACCCAACAACATGTTGTCGAGCACCGTCATCCGCGTGAGCGCCTTCGTCAGCTGGAAGGTCCGCACCATCCCGGCCCGCGCCACCTGGTGACCACGGCGGCCGTTGATCCCCCGGCCCTCGAACGACCACTCGCCGCCGTCGACCCGGTCGAACCCCGTCAACAGGTTGAACAGCGTGGACTTGCCCGCACCGTTCGGACCGATCAGCGCCGTGATCGTCCCCCGCTGCACCTCCAGGTGCTCCACGTCCACGGCGGTCAGACCACCGAACGAACGCTTCACCCCGTCAGCCACCAGGATCGGATCCCGCTTGGCCGAACCCGGCTCCGGGACCGCCCCGGCCATCCGGTCGACCTCGGCACCCACCGCGGAGCCGTTCACCTCGTCACTTGACATTGATCAACATCTCCTTGCGGTCACCGATCAGACCCTGCGGCCGGAAGACGATCAGCAGCACCAACAACGCACCGACGAACGCCAACTGGATCGCACCGAAGTCCGGACCCGACAGGAACGGGAGGTAACCCTCACTGCCCAGACCGCGCAGCACCTTGTCCGTGAAGTTCATGAGGAACCAGAACACCATCGAACCCACGATCGGACCGAGCACACGACCCGCGCCGCCCAACAACAGGATCACCCACAGGAAGAACGTCACCTGCGGCTTGAACTGGTCCGGCGCGATCGCACCCTGGTGCACCGCCATCATGCAACCCGCCAGGGCACCGATCAGACCGCCCAGAACCAGAGCCTGCATCTTGTACGCGAACACGTTCTTGCCGAGGCTGCGCACCGCGTCCTCGTCCTCGCGGATGCCCTTCACCACACGGCCCCACGGGCTGTGGATCAGCGCCCAGGTCAGCGCCGCCATCAGCGCCACCAGACCCCACGTCACCGTCATCAGCCACATGTGGCTGCCGCTGAACGAGAACGAACCGAACCCGTAGCGGCCCGCCGGGTCGAACAGCCCCAGCGCCAGGTTCCACTCACGGAACTCCGTCGACAGGTTCTGCAACCCGTACACACCGTTGGTGAGCGGCTCCGCGAAGCCCGCGCGGTACACCAACCGCAGCACCTCGGCCGCCGCGATCGTCGTGATCGACAGGTAGTCCGCCCGCAGCCGCAGCGTCGGCACACCCAGCAACAGCGCCAACACCACCGCGCAGGCCAGACCCACCAGGAACCCGACCAGCAACGGCAACTCGAACACCGCGACACTGATGCCGACGCCGTAGGCGCCCACCAGCATGAAGCCGACCTGCCCGAAGTTCAGCAGCCCCGCGTAACCGAAGTGCATGTTCAGGCCGATCGCGGCCAGCGCGTAGATCGCGGCCACCGGTCCCACCGCGGATCGGGCGGACTCGGCGAGGATCAAGAAAATATCCATCGTCTACCTCTCCTAGCCGACCCGCTCGCGCCGACCGAGCAGACCCTGGGGCCTGATCAGCAGCATGAGGATCATCAGGGCCAGAGCCCACGCTTGCATGAGCTGTGCGGGGAACCACAGGGTGGACAGCATCGCCACCAGACCCACGGCGACACCGCCGACCATCGCGCCGTAGGCCGTGCCCAGACCGCCCAGGATCACCGCGGCGAACATGAGCAGCAGCAGACGGAAGCCCATCTCGTAGTCCACGACCTGGTTCAGGCCGAAGAGCACGCCGCCCAGGGACGCCAGACCACCGCCGAGGAACCACACGTACAGCGTCACCCGGTCCACGTCGATACCCGACGACTCCGCCAGGTCCCGGTTGTCCGAGACCGCGCGCATCGCCTTGCCGATGCGGGTGAACTGGAGCATGCAGGCCACCAGCACCAGGACCACGACCGCGACGGCCATGATCACCAGGTCGCGCGGGGGCATCGAGATCGGGCCGATGTGCACCAGCTCCTGCACCTGGAACCCGGCGTACCGCTGACGGTTCGCGCCGAAGAGCACCAGGAGCACGTGCCGCAGCACCAGGGCCAGACCGATGGAGACAATGAACATCTGGATCAGGGCCACGTTGCGCCTGCGCAGCGGACGCCACAGGTAGCGCTCCATGGTGCTACCGAGCACACCGCCCATGACCACCGCGATACCGGCCGCCACCCACAGCGGCACCTGCCAGCCGGGGTCGAGACCGAACAGGCCCATGAGCGTCGCCAGCGCGATACCGCCGATGACCGAGGACCACTGGAGGATGATCAGCGTCGTCCGGTTGAACCGGCCCTCCAGGAAGGCGCCCACCATGACGGCGCCCCCCAGACCGGCGAAGATCACCAGCAGGGAGTTTCCCAGCCCCGCGGCACCGGTACTGAACAGCAGGGCCATCATCGCGCCGAAGGTGACCATGTCACCGTGCGAGAAGTTGATGACCTGCGTCGTACCGAAGATCAGGGAGAGGCCGATCGCGGAGATCGCGATGACCAGGCCGAACAGCAGACCGGCCGCGGTGAGCTGCGCGAAGCGCTCACCGAACCCGCCGCTGACGCCCTCGACCGCGACCGCCTCGTCCTCGGCGGCGGTGTCCTCCTCCGCGTCCTCGGACGCCTCGGCGTCCGGGGAGGGGGAGCTCTCGTCCTGGCCGGACGCGTCGCCGGGGAGCTCCAACCCGATGAGGAGCAGCCTCTGCTGGTTGGGCTCGACCTCGACCTCGGCCACACCCTCGACGATGAGGCTCGTCTCGCGTACGGCGAACTCGCTGGGGACGGACTCCTGGTCCACCACTAGGCGGTAGTCGCCCGGTCCGGGCAACTCCACTTCCCACATTCCATCAGGGTCGGTCTCCACCGCATCGATCTCGTCATCACCCTGGAAGACCGTGATCAGGATGCCTTCGACACCCTGGTCCCGGTCGTCCGGCTGACCGATCTGACCGTGCAGCGACTCACCGCCCTGTTCGTCTGCCGTCGCCGCTGCCCCGGGGATCACCAGGAATGCGGTGATCAGGGCGAGCAACACGGTCACGAGGCGTGTGCGCACGCGCGCTCCTTGCGCATCTGAGGTTGGCGGCACCTGGATGGGAGGCATCCGGGGCCGCTGTCCTTTAGCTGTTCGGTGCGGTGAGTTTAGCCCGATTTATGCCGGTCATTCAGTGCCGCTTAAGCCACGTGACCCAACCGTCACCCCATTGTGCGCAAGCGTGATCAAACTGGTGCGGGATACGCGTTGACGCTGGACACATGTCCACGTTCCGGAGCCGCAACCTGCCGATCTGTAGGCTTTCCCGGGACCAACGGCCCCCTGGGCACGGGAAGGGGCCGCACCCGATCGGGTGCGGCCCCGGTTCAGCGCGGCGGGGGTCGGTCCGTTAGGAGGCCTGTCCCCCGAGCGTCTCGACGACCGTCTCGGCGACCTTGCGCATGGTCAGCCGACGGTCCATGGAGTTCTTCTGGATCCATCGGAACGCCTCGGGTTCGCTCATCCCGTGGCGGGTCTGGAGCAGGCCCTTCGCCTGCTCCACGAGTTTGCGGGTCTCCAGACGATCCTGGAGACTGCCGACCTCGGCTTCCAGCGCGGCCAGCTCGGCGTAGCGCGAGGTGGCCATCTCGATCGCCGGAACCAGGTCCGACTTGCTGAACGGCTTGACCAGGTAGGCCATGGCCCCGGCCTCGCGGGCCCGCTCCACCAGCTCCCGCTGGGAGAAGGCGGTCAGGA
Source organism: Nocardiopsis eucommiae (assembly GCF_965344335.1). Taxonomy (NCBI): domain Bacteria; kingdom Bacillati; phylum Actinomycetota; class Actinomycetes; order Streptosporangiales; family Nocardiopsidaceae; genus Nocardiopsis; species Nocardiopsis eucommiae. The sequence goes on along the minus strand of NZ_CBDRIY010000057.1, from coordinate 24,070 downwards.
TCACGACCGGGGCGATGCGCTCCCCGGCGATGCGCTCGGCGGCCGAGAGGCCGTCGAGCACCGGCATCTTGATGTCGGTGATCACCAGGTCGGGTTTGAGCTCCTGGGCAAGCCGGATGGCGGCCTCACCATCGCCCGCCTCCCCGACGACGGCGTAACCGTCCTCTTCGAGCATCTCCTTGAGATCCAGGCGAATCAGGGCCTCGTCTTCCGCGATCACCACACGGCTCTGCGTCCTCGTCACGTACACGAGGTTACCGAGATCCGCTAGTATGCTGACCGTTGGCCCCGGCAATCCGCGTCAATCGTGACTCCACCGTTGACCGAGCGACGCCGGAGCAACAGCAAAAGGAAATACAGAGAATGACTTGACACATCAGTCTCGCCCCGGTAGCCCAACCGGCAGAGGCCATGGTCTCAAACACCATCCAGTGTGGGTTCGAATCCCACCCGGGGCACTACAGCCACCTTCACGGGTGGCCTTTTTGCTGTTCAGGGGGCCTCTCCCAGAAATGTCAGATGCGTGAGCAATCATGCACGCTATGTACTCACCACATGTCAGGCGCGATGCCGTCTCCCTCGTCGACTCCGGGATCTCCCACGCGGAGGTCAGCCGTCGGATGGGGATCAACCGTTCCACACTTCGGGCGTGGACACGCGACCGTTCTCTCGTGGACAAGTACGTCGGCACCGACCTGTGTCCCCGGTGCCAATTCGTATCCGCCCTGCCCCGACGTCCTGACGCCTACGGCTATCTGCTGGGCCTCTACCTCGGGGACGGGTGCCTCACCCCGGCGGGAGATCACACCAAGGGAGTCTGGCGGCTCCGGGTGATGTGCTCCGACGCCTGGCCCGGTCTGATCGAACTCTGCGCCGGGAGCATGGCCGCCATCCGCCCCGACCACAAGGTCTCCCGTGTCCCCTCCACGGGCTGCACGGAGGTGCACAGCAACTGGAAGCACTGGCCGTGCCTGTTCCCTCAGCACGGGCCGGGCAGGAAGCACGACCGCACCATCGCCCTGGAGCCCTGGCAGCGGGACATCGTCGAGGAGCACCCCGAGCAGTTCGTCCGGGGGCTGGTCCACTCCGACGGCAGCCGCGTGCTCAACCGAATCAGAAGGTCCCTGCCCGACGGCGGAGTGAAGCACTACGAGTACGCGCGCTACCACTTCACCAATGTCTCCGCTGACATCACCGCGCTGTTCACCGACGCCCTGGACCTGCTGGGCGTCCCCTGGAGGGTCCACACCATCAAGGGCAACGGAAGCCGCCGGGACAAGCACGTGGTGTCGGTGTCACAGCGCGACGCCGTAGCGCGGATGGACGCGTTCGTGGGGCCCAAGTACTGAGGGCGCCCGCACACGGCGAGGACGGGCCTACTCCTCGCCCCGCCAGCGCCTGAGGTCCTCCTCGGTGATCTCCTGCATCGGTGTGGGCTGGGTGATGCGGAGGTGGTTGCCAAAGGGGTCGCGCAGGGCGCAGTCGATGCCGTAGGGCTGCTGGGTCGGTTCCTCGGTGAACGTGACTCCGCGCGAGCGCAGGGTGTCGTAGGTGGCCTGGCAGTCGTCGGTGTTGATGATGGCGGCGACGCCGAGGGCGCCCTTGGTGAGGAGTTCGCGGACCCGGGCGCCGTCCTCGTCCTCCGAGGGCACCTCCAGGAGGATGTGCCGGTCCGGGTCGGCGGGCAAGGTGATGGTGAGCCACCGCATGAATCCCATGTCGACGTCGTCGCCGACCTCGAACCCGAGTTTGCCGACGTAGAAGTCGAGGGCCTCGTCCTGGTCGAGCACGGTCACGGCGTGGATGGCGATCTGAGTGAGCATGCCTCAACGCTACGTCTGACCTGGTCTGTTGAGTTTCTACGGCACGTCAGTTTCGGGTCTGGTCAGGTGGCGCGGAGGTGGTCGCGGAGGGTGCGGGCGGCGCGTCCGATGAGGGCTTCGGCGGCGGGTTGGTGGCGGGCGGGGACGGAGGAGGCGGTGAGGGCGGCGATGGCGTAGGCCTCGCCGCCCCTGTGTTCGACGACGCCGACCTCGTGGCGGTGGTTGAGGACGCTGCCGGTCTTGGAGGACCAGGTGCTGGCGTCGGTGCCGAACTCGGGGGCGAGGCGGTGGCGGATGACGTTGTCAGCCATGAGGGAGCGCAGGCGGGCGGCGGTGTCGGGGTGGATGGTGGTGGGTTTCCACAGCGCCTGGAGGAGGTCGACGTGGGCGCGTGCGGAGCCGGAGTTGGCGCGGGTGACGTCGAGTTGGGGGATGCGGTGTCCGCGTCCGGCGCTGGCCGCCTGGATGGCGAGGGTGTGGGCGAGGTGGGTCTCGTCGGGGGCCAGGCGTTCGGCCGGGGTCTCGTTGAGGTCGCGGACGCGGTGGCGGACGGTGATGCCGTGGATGCCGTGGGCACGGAGGATATCGGTGGTCCGTGCGGGCGGGGTGAGGTCGAAGAGGGTGTCGGCGGCGACGTTGTCGCTGAGGCACATGGCGAGGTAGAGGAGGTCGTCGACCGCGACGGTGGCGGGGTGCCGGAAGCGGCCGAGGCCGATGGGTCCGGTGGTGGGGCCGCCGGGTGCGATCCGTACCGGGGTGGTGCCGTCGAGTTCGCCCCGCTGGAGGCGTTCGAGGGTGGCGAGGGCGAGGGGGATCTTGACGAGGGAGGCGGTGGCGTACTCGGTGTCGGGTTCGATGCCGATCTCGTGGCCGGTGTTGAGGTCGCGGACGAGGAGGGAGGCCTGGAGTCCGGCCTGTTCGAGTTCGGTCTGGAGTCGTTGGGTGATCACGGCGTGGCTCCGAGGCACTGGGCGATGTGTGGGTGCAGGTGGGTGCGGAGTGTCTCGGACTGTTCTCCTGTGGCGGTGTAGGTGCGGGTGGGTTGGATCTCTCCGATGGGGCGCCAGTGGAGGTTGAGGTCGTCGGCCTGGCGGGGTGAGCACAGGAGGAGGTCGTGGGTGGTGAGGACTTCGGCGGTGGCGGTGGTGAGGGTGGTGGCGCGGGCGATCTGGGTGGGTTGGAGTCCGATGGTGTCGCCTGTGTGGGTGAGCGGGTCGCGGATGTGGGGGGTGTCGTCCTCGGGCTGGATCCAGAGGCGGCGGGGCGGGGTGGTGTCGTCGCGGTGCGGGCGGAGGGTTTCGAGGTAGTGGGTGTTGGCGTCGGGAGGGTGGTGGGTGGCGAGGCCGAGGGGGACGGTCCAGTGCGCGCGGTCGGAGGGGACGGCGGTGAGGGCGGTGCGGACCTGGCGGGTGTGGAGGAGTTCCTCGCGTTGGGCGGGTGGCGCGGGGTGGGGGTCGAGGTGGAGGTCGTGGTTGCGGGCCTGGGCGGTGAGGTGGGCGAGGTCGTGGGTGGTGCAGGTGGTGGGGACGGCGAGGCGCAGGGGTGTGCGGCGGGCCTGGGCGGCGTCGTGTTCGAGGGTGTGGGCGAGGTCGACGAGGCGTCGTGCGGTGGGCAGGACGGTGTGGCCGAACTGGGTGAGGGTGGCGCGTCGTGTGGTGCGGTCGAAGAGGGCGGCTCCGAGGTGGTGTTCGAGGGCGGCGATGCGGCGGCTGGCGACGGGTTGGGGGATGCGCGCGGCGGCGGCGCCGAGGGTGAAGCTTCCTCGGTCGCTGACGTGGATGAAGGCGGTGCAGGCTCCGACGAGGTCCATGGTCTGAGGTTATGTCGAAATCGCATGGGTGTGGCTGTTTGTGTCTTGGACAGCATGGGTGGTGGTTGGTGACACTGCGGGAGCGGGCCGGTTCTGGCTCGCTCTTCTTCCGTTTTCTGTCTTCTTGGGGGCTTTCGTGAGCTTTGCTGTGCGCGGTGTGTGGTGGCGTGGTCTCGTTGCGTCGGTGGCGTTGGTGCCCGTGGTGGGGTGCGGCGCGGCCGACGGCGAGGGGGACGCGGGTACGCCGGCGGAGTCGGCCTCGGTGTCGGTGGACTACGCGGCGGAGTTCGAGGCCCTGGAGCAGGAGTACGGGTCCACGTTGGGTGTGTACGCGCTGGACACGGGGTCGGGCGAGGAGGTGGCGTTCCAGGAGGACGAGCGGTTCGCGTTCGCCTCGACGTTCAAGGCGCTGCTGGCGGGGGTGGTGCTGTCGGAGCACTCGCTGGAGGAGATGGAGCGGGTGGTGACCTTCGACGAGAGCGTGCTCCAGCCGCACTCGCCGGTGGTGGAGGAGAACCTGGAGTCGGGGATGTCGCTGTTGGAGCTGTGCGACGCGACGGTGCGGTTCAGTGACAACGCGGCGGCGAACCTGCTGTTGGACGAGATCGGAGGTCCGGCGGGGTTCACGGAGTCACTGGGCGAGCTGACGGGCGACGACGTGACGGTGCTGGAGCGCTATGAGGTGGAGATGAGTGAGGCGGTTCCGGGCGAGGTACGGGACACGAGCACTCCGGCGGCGATGGCATCGAGCCTGGAGGCCTTCACCCTGGGGGATGTGTTGCCGGAGGACCGCCGAGAGGTCCTGGTGGACATGCTGGAGCGGAACACGACGGGTGACGCCCTGATCCGCGCCGGCGTGCCGGAGGGTTGGGTCGTGGGTGACAAGACGGGGAACGGCGGCTACGGGACGCGCAACGACATCGCGGTGCTGTGGCCGGAGGAGGGGGACCCGATCGTGCTGGCGGTGATGTCGACCGTGGGAGTGGAGGACGCCGAGCACGACGACGCGCTGATCGCGGGCGCGACCGAGGTGGTCGTGGAGGCCCTGGGTTAGGGGTTTTCGGCGCGTGTGACGGGGGTTCTGGCCAGGTCGGGACAGTCGGGCCAGAACCTCTGTAACTACCCGACCCATTCGACCCTAAATAGGTCTTTTGTCATTTTATGTAGCTACAAGCTGGCCGAACCGGTCACATCACGGCCACAACCTGAGCACAACCCGTGGGTTCGGTCGCCTGGAAGCCGTCGCGTCCCTGATCCTTGAGGGCGGAAAGCCCTGTCGGATCGGGCTCGCGACGAGAGAGGGGCGAGGGTTGTTGACCGCGGTGGCCGGGGTGATCGGCGCGCTGGTGATCGGGGCCTGGGTCGTGGTGGCCTGGGGGTCCCGGCGTCGGCAGCCGTGGTTGTGGACCCCGGTGGCGCTGCTGGCGGTCCTGCTCGTCGCTGTGGACCTTCCCGGCTGGTCGTTCCTGCCCCTGGTGGCCCTGGCGGCGGGTTCCTTCGCCGAACTGGTGGTGGGCTCGCGTGAGTCGCCCGCGATCCGCACCAAGTCCCCCGACGCCCCGCTGAGCACCGAGCGGTGGGCGGCCGCCGCCGCGGCCCCCTTCCGGGTGGCACTGGCCGAGCCCTGGGACGTGGTGGCGCGGCCGAGCCTGCGGCGCCGTTACCGGCGGATGCTGGAGCGCCAGTGGTCGGTGGTGGACCGTGAGTCGCTGCTGGCCGCCGTGGACACCCTGCTCGCCGGTCTGCACCAGGGGCCGAGCCTGGACCTGGCGGTCGATCTGCGCTCGGGCACGGCCCGGTCGCGGCTGCCCCTGGACCAGGGCGGTCTGGACACCGGCGAGACGGTGGAGCTGTCCCCGGAGCAGGTGGCCCGGTTGCGCGCGGTCACGGGAGTGGCCGAGGGCGACGAGACGGTGATCATCGGCGCCTACCAGTGGTGGAAGTCGGTGCACGTCATCCGGCTGGTGTGCGGTGGGGCGACCCTGGACTGGCTGAGCCCGGTGGAGACGCAGACGCTGCTGCGGCGGGTGGCCTCCGATCTCCAGCGCCGGTACTCGTCGTGGGGTCAGTTGTCGACGGCCTTCCACGCCGGGTACCTGCTCTGGCCGGACAAGGGCGTGGACGGGGACCCGGCGGAGTCCGACCGGCCGGACTCCGACCGCGTGTGGGTGGCGCTGGGCCTGTTGGACGAGGACCCGCGGAGTCCGTGGAACCTGTTGCCGTGGGACATGCCGTTGGACCGGGTGACGTTCGAGGGCGGGGTCTCCTCCCACCAGGAGTAGTGGGTGGGTTCCGTACTCCCCCTCCCCCGCGGTCACCCGACACGACATCGGCCGCACCGGTCGGCCCGGAGAGGTCGGCGCGGCTCAGTACGCCTTCCCCCGGGCCGGACCTGATGCGGCCCGTCAGGTGGCGCCCGTTCGGGGCGCCCGTTCACTCGTCAGCTGGTCAGCTGGCACCGAGGGCGACGGCGTCGCCGAGTCGGTGGACACGCAGGGAGTTGGTGGAACCGGTGGTTCCGGGCGGGCTCCCGGCGACGATGACCACCTTGTCGCCCTTGTGGTAGTCACCGATCTGGAGGAGTTCGGTCTCGACCTGGCGGACCATGTCGTCGGTGTTGTCGACCCACGGGACCAGGTTGCACTCGGTGCCCCAGGTCAGGGAGAGCGTGCCCCGGGTCTCGGCCTCGGTGGTGAAGGCCATGAGCGGGATGGGTGAGCGGTAGCGGGCCAGGCGCCGGGCGGTCTCACCGGACATGGTGAAGGCGACCAGGGCCTTGGCTCCGACGGTGGCGCCGATCTCGGCGGCGGCGCGGGCGATGGCCCCGCCGGTGGTCTCCGGCACCCGGTTGAGGATGTGCGAGGCGCGCAGGGACTCCTGCTCGGCGGCGCTGACGATGCGTGCCATGGTCTCGACGGTCTCGATGGGGTACTGACCGACACTGGTCTCGCCGGAGAGCATGACGGCGTCGGCGCCGTCGAGGACGGCGTTGGCGACGTCGGAGGCCTCGGCCCGGGTGGGGCGGGGCGCGCTGATCATGGATTCGAGCATCTGCGTGGCGACGATGACCGGCTTGGCCTTGTCGCGGCAGCGTTCGATGGCGCGCTTCTGCACCATCGGGACGTTCTCCAGGGGCAGTTCGACGCCGAGGTCGCCGCGGGCGACCATGACGCCGTCGAAGACCTCGATGATGTCCTGGAGGCGCTCGACGGCCTGGGGCTTCTCGATCTTGGCGATGAGGGGGACGGTGACGCCCTCCTCGTCCATGATGCGGTGGCACTCCTCGGCGTCCGCGGGGCTGCGGACGAAGGAGAGGGCCACCATGTCGACGCCCTGGGCGAGGGCCCAGCGCAGGTCGGCCTCGTCCTTGTCGGTGAGGGCGGGCACGCTGACGGCGACTCCGGGGAGGTTGAGTCCCTTGTGGTTGGAGACGGTGCCGCCGAAGATGACGCGGGTCTGGATGTCGGTGCTGGTGGTCTTGGTGCACTCCAGCACGACGCGGCCGTCGTCGATGAGGACGCGGTCGCCGGGGCGGACGTCTCCGGGGAGCCCCTTGTAGGTGGTGGAGACGCGCTGGCGGTCGCCGGGCACGTCCTCGATGGTGATGGTGAACTCGTCGCCTGCGGCGAGGTCGACGGGTCCGTCGGGGAAGGTACCCACACGGATCTTGGGTCCCTGGAGGTCCGCGAGGACCCCCACCGCTCGGTTGGCGTCCGCCGCGGCCTGCCTGAGGTTGGCGAGGCTCGCGCGGTGGTCGTCGTGGGTTCCGTGGCTGAGGTTCAGACGGGCGACGTCGAGGCCCGCGTCGACGAGGCGCCGGAGGGTCTCCGGGCTCGAGGTGGCGGGGCCAAGGGTCGCAACGATTTTTGCTCGACGTGTCACGTCTATCACTTTAGAGCGTCTGGGGGATGGAGTGGTCTAAACCAGGTTGCGAATGCACGTATCTGAGGTGGAGCTGGGGCGAACGTGGTGACCCTGAGTGACGGGTGTGGAATGCGTGTCGTGGCCGTGTGGCCGCGTTCGGCGTCCGGTGAAGGGGTTTTCGGTGTTCGATCGTGCTGTGGTGGTGTCCGCTCTGGGTGCGGAGGTCGCGGCTCTGGAGGAGGTTCTCCTGGGTCTCTCGGAGTCCGAGGTGGTGTTGCCCACACGGTGTGCCCCGTGGGACGTGGCCGCGCTGTCGGTGCACACGGTGGGTTCGTTGCGCCAGGTGGCGGTGGCGCTGGACGGGGAGGAACCGGGTGTGTCGGCCCCGCTGGTGTCGGCTGCTGGGTACTACGTCCCGGAGGTGCGGTTCTCTCCGGCGGTGAACAGGGCACGGGTCGAGGGCGCGCTGGAGCGGGCGGCTCGACGCTCGGACGCGGCGGAGCCGGGCCGGGTGTTGCGCGGGTCCTGGGAGGCGTTGGCGGTGCGTCTGCCGGGTGAGCCGGAGGGGCGGCGGATCGTGACGCGGCACGGGGACCCGATGCTGGTGACGGACTACCTGGTGACCCGCGTGGTGGAACTGGTGCTGCACGGGGTGGACCTGGCGGACGCGCTGGGCCGGGAGCCGTGGACGGCGGGGGCCGCGTTGGACGTCGTACGCGCGGTGCTGTTCGGGTCGGTGGAGCCGGGGGAGCTGGCGAGGGTGCTGCCGGACGGGGCGGGTGCCGGCGGTGCCTCGCTGGTGGCGGTGCGCGCGGTGACCGGGCGCTCGGACTCCGAGGTGGACCGGGCGGCGCTGGAGGCGGCCGGGGTGACGTTCCTGGCGTTGGGCTGAGCGGCCTCGACGGCCGCGGGCCACCCCGTGATCTTCCGCGGGCGGCGGTCCGGTCCTCCTGACCGCCGCCCCTCCCCTGGTCGGCGCTTCCCCGCGCGTTGCTCAGACGGCGTGGCGGGGTCGGGGCAGGTCGGGCTGCACGTGTCCGTAGGCCCGCAGGATGCGGAGCCGCTGGATGGTGCGCATGCCCTCGCGTTCGAGGGTGGCGACGGTGTCCCAGTCGTCCCAGCAGGCGTCCCAGCCCCCGTCGGGGCGCTGCTGGTCCTCGAAGGCCTGGAGGTTACGTTCGATCTCCTGGTCGGTGAAGAGCGGCCGGGCGATGTGGCCCGGGTGCGAGGCGAGGTCCAGCGGCGTGTGGACGTGTCCGGTGGCGCGGGGGTGGACGTCGATGACGGCGCGGATCATGTGGGCGAGGTGGTTCATCGCGACGATGGCTCGGGGGCGGTCGGGGACGTGTTGGAGGAAGCAGCAGAGCCCGATGGCCTCGTGCGGGTTGGTCCACTTGAGGGTGTCGATGTGCTTCCAGCAGTAGGCCGTGGCGAGGTCGCGCCAGGGGTGGGTGACGTTGTTCTTGTGGAGGAGCCCGGTGATCATCGCGGTGATGTCGAGGCGGCTGCCGAAGTCGTCGTTGTGGCGGTACCAGGGCGCGGATTCGGTGTAGCGGGCGCTCGGGAGCGAGATCGGCAGCCCGCCGTCGTCGTTGCTGATGGTGGCGAGGTAGCGGCAGACGCCGACACCGATCTGGGCGGGGATCGGGCCGAGTTCGTCGAGGTAGCGCAGGGCGATCTCGGTGGCCACGGGCTGGCTGGCGTGGCCCCGCAGGTCGGGGTCGAGGCCGTTGCCGTAGCCGCCGTCGAGGTTGCGGTAGGCGGAGAGTGTGGCGCGGACGGGTTCGGCTGGTCCGCTCTGGAAGAGGTAGGCGAAGCGGTGCCGGTCGACGAGCCGGGCGCTGCGCATGGTGAAGTGTTCTGCTGCGCGGTACGAGTCCCAGGTCACAACGGTCATGATTCGACGGTACGACCGTGTCCGGACGGGGAGAACAGCCCGGCCCTGATCCATTCGCGATCTTTACGCGGCGTTCTCGGGGCGCTTGCGTTGGAGGTGGAGGTAAAGGGCTCCGGCCCAGGACAGGGTGACCGTGAGGGCCACGAGGAGCTGGGCCGTGAGGAGGTGTTCGGTGGGGTAGACGACACCGGTGAGGTAGTGCGCGATGAAGCCCTCGGGCGGGAGTCCGGACTGTCCGGCGTTCCGGCGGCCCCAGTCCTCCAGGTGGGTGAGCGGGCACGGCCAGCCGATGACGGTGACGCCCAGGCCGTACACGGCGCAGGCCAGGTGGGGCCAGAACATGCGGGGCCAGCGCCAGGCCGCGAAGCCGCCGAGCGCGACGTAGGCGAGGAAGAGCAGGTGCAGGACCATGGCGCCCTCACCGATGACGCTGTACACCATGGGTCGATCGTAGGCCGCGTGCCGGGCGCGGGGACAGGCCCCCGCGCCCGGCGGGTGGGTCTCCTAGACGAGCGGGCGCTCGGTGGGCGGGATGGCCACCGGCAGGACGGTGTCCTGGGTGAGGTGGCGGTCCACACCGGCCGCCGCGGAGCGGCCCTCGGCGATGGCCCAGACGATGAGCGACTGGCCCCGGCCCATGTCCCCGGCGCAGAAGACGCCGTCGACGGTGGTCCGGTAGTCGGCGTCGCGGACGACGTTGCCGCGCCCGTCGAGTTCGACGCCGAGCTGGTCGAGGAGGCCCTCCTTCTCGGGGCCGACGAAGCCCATAGCGAGGGTGACGAGGTCGGCGGGGATCTCCCGCTCGGTGCCCTCGACCGGCGCGAAGCCGTCGGGGCCGCGCTTGACCTCGACGAGCTTCAGGGCGCGGACCCTGCCGTCGGTGTCCCCGACGAACTCCAGGGTGTTTACGGAGTAGATCCGCCGACCGCCCTCCTCATGGGCGCTGGTGACCTTGTACAGCATCGGCATGGTGGGCCAGGGCTGGTGGTCGGGGCGCGTGGTGGGCGGCTTGGGCATGATCTCCAGCTGGGTGACCGAGGCGGCCCCCTGCCGGTGGGCGGTACCGACGCAGTCGGCACCGGTGTCGCCGCCGCCGATGACCACGACGTGCTTGCCCTCGGCGTGAATGGGGGCGCGGTCGAGGTCGCCCTCCTGCACCCGGTTGGCCAGGGGCAGGTACTCCATGGCCTGGTGGATGCCGTCGAGTTCGCGGCCGGTGGCGGGGAGGTCGCGCCACTGGGTGGCGCCGCCGGTGAGGACGACGGCGTCGTGGTCGGCCCTGAGCTGGTCGGCGGTGACGTCGACACCCACGTTGACTCCGGTGCGGAACGTGGTGCCCTCCGCGCTCATCTGGGCGAGGCGGCGGTCGATGTGCCGCTTCTCCATCTTGAACTCGGGGATGCCGTAGCGGAGCAGACCGCCGACGCGGTCGGCGCGCTCGTAGACGGTGACGTCGTGTCCGGCGCGGGTGAGCTGCTGTGCGGCGGCGAGCCCGGCGGGGCCGGAGCCGACGACGGCGACGGTGCGGCCGGTGCGGTGGGTGGGGGGCAGGGGCCTGACCCAGCCCTCCTCCCACGCGCGGTCGATGATGGAGACCTCGACGTTCTTGATGGTGACGGCGGGCTGGTTGATGCCGAGCACGCAGGCGGACTCGCAGGGCGCGGGGCACAGGCGGCCGGTGAACTCGGGGAAGTTGTTGGTGGCGTGGAGCCGCTCGATGGCCTCGGCCCAGTCGTGCGTGTACACGAGGTGGTTCCACTCGGGGATGAGGTTCCCGAGGGGGCACCCGTTGTGGCAGAACGGGATGCCGCAGTCCATGCAGCGTGAGGCCTGCTTGGTGACGGTGCCGCGGTCGAGGTCCTCCTGGACCTCGCGCCAGTCCTGGATGCGGACGTCGACGGGGCGGTGCTGGGGGAGCTCGCGCTCGGTGATCTTCAGGAAACCCTTGGGGTCAGCCATGGTTCCTCCTCCTCTCGTGTGCTGACTTCAGGACTGTGCGGAGGCCATGACGGCCTCGTCGACGTCGCGTCCCTCGCGTTCGGCCTCGGCCTGGGCGAGCAGGACCCGCTTGAAGTCGCGCGGCATGACCTTGGCGACGCGGTCGAGACCCTGGGCGCCCTCGGCCAGGAGGCGTTCGGCGACGGTGGAGCCGGTCTCGGCGTGGTGGCGGGTGAGGACGCCGGTGAGGAACTCGCGGTCCTCGTCGGTGAGGTCCTCGACCTCCACCATCTCCGGGTTGACGCGGTCGGTGTCGAGGTCGAGCACGTAGGCGATGCCGCCGGACATGCCCGCCGCGAAGTTGCGTCCGGTGCGGCCGAGGATGACCGCGCGTCCGCCCGTCATGTACTCGCAGCCGTGGTCACCGATGCCCTCGACGACCGCGACGGCGCCGGAGTTGCGGACGCAGAAGCGTTCACCGACGACGCCCCGGAGGAGGATCTCCCCTGAGGTGGCGCCGTAGCCGATGACGTTCCCGGCGATGATGTGTTCCTCGGCGGCGAGGGTGGAGGTCTCGGCGGGGCGGACGACGACGCGGCCGCCGGACAGGCCCTTGCCGACGTAGTCGTTGGCGTCGCCGGACAGCCGCAGGGTGACGCCCCGGGGCACGAAGGCGCCGAAGGACTGTCCGGCGGAGCCGGTGAAGGACACGTCGATGGTGCCGTCGGGCAGGCCGTCGGCGCCGTAGCGCTTGGTGACCTCGTGCCCGAGCATGGTGCCCACGGTCCGGTTGACGTTGCGCACGGGCAGTTCGAGGCGGACCGGCTGGCCGAAGTCGAGCGCTCCCTCGCTGAGCTGGATGAGGGTGTTGTCGAGCGCCTTCTCCAGGCCGTGGTCCTGGGCGCGCCGCCGGGCCCGGTGGTCCCCGGCGATGGGCTCGACCTCGTGCAGGATCGGGGACAGGTCCAGGCCCTGGGCCTTCCAGTGGTCGACGGCCTCGACGGTGTCGAGCAGGTCGACGGAGCCGATGGCCTCGTCGAGGCTGCGGAAGCCGAGCTGGGCCAGGTACTCGCGGACCTCCTGGGCGATGAACTCGAAGAAGTTCACGACGTACTCGGCCTTGCCGGAGAACCGTTCGCGCAGGGCGGGGTTCTGGGTGGCCACGCCCACGGGGCAGGTGTCGAGGTGGCAGACGCGCATCATGACGCAGCCGGAGACGACGAGGGGCGCGGTGGCGAAACCGTACTCCTCGGCGCCGAGCAGGGCGGCGACGACGACGTCGCGTCCGGTCTTCATCTGGCCGTCGGCCTGCACGACGATGCGGTCGCGCAGGCCGTTGAGCAGCAGGGTCTGCTGGGTCTCGGCGAGGCCGAGCTCCCAGGGGGTGCCCGCGTGCTTGAGGGAGGTCAGCGGCGAGGCGCCGGTGCCTCCGTCGTGGCCGGAGATGAGGACGACGTCGGCGTGGGCCTTGGACACGCCGGTGGCGACGGTGCCGACGCCCGCCTCGGAGACCAGCTTGACGTGGACCCGCGCGGACGGGTTCGCGTTCTTGAGGTCGTGGATGAGCTGGGCGAGGTCCTCGATGGAGTAGATGTCGTGGTGCGGCGGCGGCGAGATGAGGCCGACGCCGGGCGTGGAGTGGCGGGTGTTGGCCACCCACGGGTAGACCTTGTGGCCGGGCAGCTGGCCGCCCTCGCCGGGCTTGGCTCCCTGGGCCATCTTGATCTGGATGTCGTCGGCGTTGCTGAGGTAGTGCGAGGTGACGCCGAAGCGGCCGGAGGCGACCTGCTTGATGGCGCTGCGGCGCAGGTCCCCGTTGGCGTCGGGGGTGAAGCGGGCCGGGTCCTCGCCGCCCTCGCCGGTGTTGGACTTGCCGCCGAGGCGGTTCATCGCGATGGCGAGGGTCTCGTGTGCCTCGGCGGAGATGGAGCCGTAGGACATGGCGCCGGTGGAGAAGCGCTTGACGATCTCCGAGACGGGCTCGACCTCGTCGATGGGAACGGGTTCGCGCACGCCCTCCTTGAGGCGGAAGAGGCCGCGGAGGGTCATGAGTCGGGCGGACTGGTCGTCGACCCTGTTCGTGTACTCCTTGAAGATGTCGTACTTGCGGCTGCGCGTGGAGTGCTGGAGCCGGAAGACGGTCTCGGGGTCGAACAGGTGGGGCTCGCCCTCGCGGCGCCACTGGTACTCGCCGCCGACCTCCAGGCGCCGGTGGGCGTTGGGGTTGGCGGTGTGGGCGCGGCGGTGGCGGAGCGCGACCTCCTCGGCGAGGACGTCGAAGCCGACGCCGCCCAGGCGGGAGGTGGTGCCGGTGAAGCAGCGGTCGATGACCTCCTGGCCCAGGCCGAGCGCCTCGAAGATCTGGGCTCCGGTGTAGGAGCTGACCGTGGACACCCCGATCTTGGACATGACCTTGAGGACGCCCTTGCCGAACGCCTTCACGGTGTTGCGGACGGCGGTGTCGGCGTCCTCGACGCCGCCGAGGGTGCCGCGCTCGACGAGGTCGCGGACGGTCTCCAGGGCCAGGTACGGGTTGACGGCGGAGGCGCCGTAGCCGACGAGGAGGGCCACGTGGTGGCACTCGCGGACGTCGGCGGCCTCGACGAGGAGACCGACCTCGGTGCGGGTCTTCTCTCGGACCAGGTGGTGGTGGACGGAGCCGGTGAGCAGCAGCGACGGGATGGGCGCGCGTTCGGCGTCGGCCCTGCGGTCGCTGAGCACGAGGATGTGCGCGCCGCCGTCGATGGCCTCGGAGACCTCGGCGTTGATCTCGTCCAGCCGCGCGGACAGGGACCGGCCGCCGCCGTCGACGGGGTAGGTGCCGTCGACGGTGAAGGTGCGCAGTGCCGGGTTGTCCCGCCCGGCGGCGACGATGGCGGCGAGCTGGGCCTGGTCCACGACCGGGGTGGGCAGGACGAGGCGCTGGGTGTCGCCCGGGGACGCCTGGAGGAGGTTGCCCTCGGCGCCGAGGAGCGTGGACAGGCTGGTGACCATCTCCTCGCGGATGGCGTCCAGCGGCGGGTTGGTGACCTGCGCGAAGTTCTGCGAGAAGTAGTCGAAGAGCTGACGCGGGCGCGCGGACAGGGCGGCCACCGGGGTGTCGGTGCCCATGGACCCGATGGGTTCGGCGCCGGTGCGGGCCATCGGGGTGAGGATGATCCGCAGTTCCTCCTCGGTGTAGCCGAACACCTGCTGGGCGAGGTTGAGTTCGGTGACCGGGGTGGGGTCGGCGGCGGGGAGGTCGGCCAGGCGCAGGACGCCGGAGTCGATCCACTCCTGGTAGGGGTGTTCGGCGGCGAGTTCGGCCTTGATCTCCTCGTCCTCGATGATCCGCCCCTGGGCGGTGTCCACGACGAAGATGCGGCCGGGCTGGAGGCGTCCCTTGCGCACGACGGTGGCGGGGTCGATGTCGAGGACACCGGCCTCGGAGGCGAGGACGACGAGGCCGTCCTCGGTGACCCAGTAGCGGCCGGGACGCAGGCCGTTGCGGTCCAGGACGGAGCCGACGACGGTGCCGTCCGTGAAGGAGACCGAGGCGGGGCCGTCCCAGGGCTCCATGAGGGTGGAGTGGTACTCGTAGAAGGCCCGGACGGCCGGGTCCATCTCGGTGTGGTTCTCCCAGGGCTCCGGGATCATCATGAGGACCGCGTGCGGCAGGGAGCGGCCGCCGAGGTGGAGCAGCTCCAGGGCGTCGTCGAAGGACGCGGTGTCGGAGTCGTCCGGGTCCACGATCGGGAAGACGCGGGAGAGGTCGCCGGGGATGAGCTCGGTGGCGAGCTTGGCCTCGCGGGACCGCATCATGTTGCGGTTGCCCTTGACCGTGTTGATCTCGCCGTTGTGGGCCACGTAGCGGAACGGGTGGGCGAGCGGCCAGGACGGGAAGGTGTTGGTGGAGAACCGGGAGTGCACCAGGGCCAGGCCGGACTCGTAGCGCCGGTCGGACAGGTCCGGGAAGAACGGCTCCAGCTGCGGGGTGGTGAGCATGCCCTTGTACGCGATGGTGCGCGGGGACAGGCTCGGGAAGTAGACGTCGGCCTCGTGCTCGGCGCGCTTGCGGACGCAGTAGGCGTGGCGTTCGAGGTCGATGCCGGTGAGGCCCTCGGTGGCGGTGCCCGGCGTGCCGGTGAGGAAGAGCTGCCCGAAGGAGGGCATGGCCTCGCGGGCGGCGGGACCGCTGTACTGCGGCTCGAAGGGGACCTCGCGCCAGCCGAGGAGGGTGAGGCCCTCGTCGGCGACGATGGAGTTGATGGTCTCCACGGCGGCCGCGCGCTCGGCGGCGTCCGACGGGAGGAAGCCGATGCCGGTGGCGTAGGCGCCCGCGGCGGGGAGGGGGAAGTCGCAGACCTCGGTGTAGAGGGCGTGCGGGATCTGGGTGAGGATGCCCGCGCCGTCGCCGTCGTCCGGGTCGGCCCCGGAGGCGCCCCGGTGGTCGAGGTTGCGCAGGACGGTCAGGGCCTTGCTGACGATGTCGTGGCTCTGGCGACCGGTGAGGTCGGCCACGAAGCCCACTCCGCAGGCGTCGTGCTCGAAGGCGGGGTCGTACAGGCCCTGGGGTGTGGCTTCTGCGTTCGTTCGGACGGACGAACGCCGCACGTTTCCAGCGGGCATCTGCCCTCCAGTCGTCTCTCGTCGGCTTCGTGAAAAGCGCATCGGGACGACGTTGGCCCTGCTGCGTGCGTGATGCTGTTGTGTCCGCCGGGGGCGGGTCCCGACCGTGGGTCTCCCGGTCGTCACCGTGTCGCGTACACGTCCTCGTGTCGCCGGTGTCGGTGGGCGTCCCGTGTCGGGCAGGTTCTCTTATACAGGCTGGTCCGGCCCCGATGCGAATCGGAGGTCTAGACCAGAAGGCGCCGCGGTGCGCCGTGGCCCGTCGTGTGCCACCCCCCTGTGGAGGGGCGCGGGTCCCTCTCGGACCGGTGTCCGATGAGAGCTGGCCCAGCAGGTTGTTCCACGAGGGAAATCCGCTAAACCTCCCAAAGGGGAGGAAAGGCCGTCCGTTGATCGGATCCTCACCGAGCGCGGGAGGGCCCTGACCACCGCCTACCCACGTTACCCCGGGGGCGCCACCGCCCCCAAGGGCGGACGGACCACACCGGGGAGTGACATCCCCCTCATCCGGGGCGCGCGGTCCCGGTCGTGGCACCGCCGGAGCGTCCGCGACGTGGGAGGATCACGGCATGGCAGGACACCCGACTTCCCCTGGCCCGGTCGATCCCGGAGCCGACTCCCCCGTGGCCACCACCGCACCCGGCGGCCCGGTCCCGGAGACCCGCGCGGCCCCTCGGCGCGAGGAGCGCCCGCCCCTCCCCGAGGCCGCGGAGGACTTCCTGCGCGATTACGGGCCCGACGCGGCGCGGCCCAGGAGGGTCCTGGCGCTGCTCTCCGACGGCCGGTGGTGGACCGCCAACGACCTCGTGCGCGCCAGCGGTGTGGCGCACGCCGTGATCGCGTCCCTCTTCGGGGCGCTGGAGGGCGCGGGGGAGCTGGAGCGCGAGCCCGGAGGCGACCGGCGCCGCCTGTTGAGCCCCGTCCCCTACTCCGGGGCGGCCGGGCCGACGCTGGCCGACCCGGTGGCGCACCTGCTCCCCGCCCACTCCCGGGCCGCCGAGGAGCTGGCCCGGGCGGTGGCCGAGGGGCCCGCCTCCGACCTGGACCTGGACCACGTGTCCGCGACCGCCGAGACCGCGCTGCGCCGGGCCCTGTTCCTGGCCACCCGGTTCGACCTGCGTCAGCGCACGCTCCTGTGCGTGGGCGACCACGACCTCACCTCCCTCGCGCTGGCCCTGGTGCGTCCGGACGCCCGGGTACTGGTGGTGGACCTCGACGAGCGGGTGCTGGCCCACATCGACGCGGTGGCCGACCGGCTGGGGCTGCCGGTGCGCACCCACACCACCGACCTGCGGCTGGGACTGCCCCCGTCACTGCGGGAGGGCGCCGACCTCGTTTTCACCGATCCGCCCTACACGCCCGACGGGGTGGACCTGTTCGTGCGGCGCGGGGTGGAGGGCCTGGCCGACCCCCGGCGGGGGCGGGTGCTCGTGGCCTACGGCGCCAGCGAGACCACGCCCAAGCTGGCGGCCGCGACCCAGGCGCGTATGGTGCGCTCGGGGCTGCTCTTGGAAGCCGTGTGGCCGGACTTCAACCGCTACCTGGGGGCGGAGTCCATCGGCGCGGCAAGCGACCTGTACGTGCTGCGTCCGCTCGCGCGCGCTCTGCCCTCCCCCGGCGGTGACTCCTCTCGCGTGTACAGCCAGGGGGTCAACGCCAAGGAGGCGCGCGGCGGCCTCGACACGGAACGGGCCACCGCCGTGCTGGAGCGGGTCGCGGAGCTGACCGGCTCCGCCCCGGCGGATGACGGCGCGGACGCGGGGGCCGGGGCCGCATCTCCCGCGCTGGTCGGCGACTGGCCGCGTGAGGTGGCCGGGGGCACCCGGGTGCGACTGTCCACGTGGATGGACTCCCCCACCGCCGTCGGAGCGCGTGCGGTGATCAACCTCACCGGCGGATGGGAGCGGTCGGCGCCCCGGGTGGCGTTGGCCTCCACGGCAGACGACACCTTCGTGCTGGTGCCCTCGTCGTCGCGCTGGGTGCGTGATGAGGCGGGTCAGAAGGGGTTCCGTGCCCTGGTGGAGCCGGGGTTCCGGGTGCGGTTCCTGCGGGGGGTGGGGGCCGCCGACCTCACCGCGATCCGCTGCACGCGGGTCCCGGAGCCGGGCGCGGGCACCGCCGGCCTGCTGGCCCACGTCCAGGGAAGGTCCCACGGGACGTTGACGGCGACGCTGCGCGCGGGGCTGGTGGAGACGGCGGCCGGGCGGGGACTGCCGATCAACAAGCGCACCGCCCGGCACGCGGTGGCCGCGGTCCCGGACTGGGTGGCGGGTCACACCCTGCTGGACCTGCCCGAGCACCGGTTCCCGGGGCTGCGCACGGTGGTCTCGGACCTGGTCGCCGGGCTCGACGAGGCGGGGGCGGAGCGGGGGCGGTCCGAAGGCGAGGGCTGAGCCGGTCCGGTCCACGAACGCGGGCGGGGCCCGGTGGGAGGTCGTTCCCACCGGGCCCCGCCCGCGTGTCGGAGGGGTCGTCGCCGCTACTGGCCGGGCTGGGTCGGTGTCTCGACCGTGCCGTCGGCCGGGGGCGGGTCCTCGACCAGCTCCTGTTCGGTTCCCTCCACGGCGCCCTCGCCCGTTCCGGTTCCGTCCCCGGTGCCCGCACCGGTTCCGTCTCCGGCGCCGTCCTCGGTTCCGGTGCCCTCACCGGCGCCGGGCGCGGTCTCCTCGCCGCCGAGCTCACCGATCCGGCGGAAGAACGGGTTGCGGAAGTTGGCCAGGGTCACCAGCGGGGTGACCAGGCTGACCCGCTCGTCGACGGACTCGGAGTCGGTGGGCTGGACCCAGACGACCACCAGGTAGTGGCCGGTGATGATGGCGTCGGCGGCGCTGTAGCCGGCGCCGAGGCGGTCGAGGGGGGACTCGCCGGACGGGGAGAGCACGAACCCGGGGTCGACCGGCTGTTCGCCCTCCTCCGCCTCGGGCAGCTCCATGGCTTCGGCCACGGCACGGCTGCCCTCGATGTCGGCCAGGTTGAACACCGCGACCACACCGAAGACGTCGTCATCGGACAGGTAGGTGGCGCGACCCGCCTGCGTGCAGTCCGCCTCGGTCAGCGCCTGCCGGATCTGATCGCCCCAGACCGCCGCCGAGCAGTCCTCGGTCAGGTCCGAGTCCCGCAGGGTGAAGTCCAGGCTCTGCCCGGAGATCTCGGAGTTGTGGCGCTCGAACAGCTCGCCCTCGTTGAGCGGCCGGGTGTCCTTGTCCCGGGAGGACAGCACCGCGTTCATGTTGCTGTCCTGGGAGTCCTGGACCTTGTACAGGGCCGGGCGGGTCTCCTGGGCGGCCTGCTCCTCGCCGCCGTCCCCGGAGAACTGGAGGAACAGCACCGTGCCCAGGGCGATGAGCGCCACGACGAGCACACCGACCAGGACGGTCAGCATCCCACCGAAGCGGCGGGGTTCCTTCTTGCGTCGGCCACCGCCCTTGCGGCGTCCGCCCTCGCGGCTCTCGGACCGGCTCTGGTCCGCCCGGGCGGGGGGTTCGGCTGGCTCGCTGTCTTTCCTCCGGCGGCCCGGCCTGCCAGGCGTCGACGGTTCAGAAGGGGACACCCAAAGGACCTTTCCGTGGATGCGGGCCGGTCACGTGACGTGACCGGCCCGGCTGCGCTCGGGAACGGCGGGGGGACGCCTCCCGCCTGGTGTCGACCCCGGGGTCGTGTTCCCAGAAATCGGTGGAACACACCCCGGCGGGCGGGTCGATCTGTCCGAGATCCTATCGGGGCGCCCGACGGGGCCGGACAGACCCGTTCCTACTCGCCCTCCCCCTCGTCCTCGGGCTTGTGCGCGACGACCTCGTCGTAGACGAAGCTGAAGGCGCTCTGTGAGACCACGCTGGCGGTCGCCAGCCCGGAGTCGTCCCCGGGCAGGGAACCGTCGGTACGCGCGACCCAGTACACGGCCAGGTAGTGGCCCATCACCTGGGTGGTGGCCTGGCTGTACCCCTCCTGGAGACCCTCCACGCCGTCGATCTCGCGGGACAGCAGGAAGCCGGCCCCGGTCTCGACGTTGGTCGGGTCCATGGCGGCGGCCACGTCGGCGGCTCCCGCGCTGTCGGACAGGTCGAACAGGGTCACCTGGGCGACGTAGTCGTCCTTGGAGTCCGTGTACACCCCGGAGGCCGCGTTGAGGCAGTTGGCGTCCAGGAGGCTCTGCCCGAGCTCCTCGCCCCACACCAAAGAGGTGCAGGACTCGGTGACCTCGGACTCCTGGAGTTCCAGCTTCATCCCGGCCATGTCGAGTTCGTCGACCGGTCCGAAGACGGACTCGTCGGTCATGGGCTCGACGTCGTCGGGACGGTTCTCGATGGCGCCGAACACCTCCGGGCGGTCCGGCTCGAACAGGTACAGCTCCGGTGTGATGGTGCTGTGCCCCTCGGGCGGCGCGACGATGGTCTCCTCGCCCCGGTCGGTGTTGCCTCCGGTCCCGGTGACGAGCTGGTAGGTCAGCAGGCCCAGGAGTGCGACCAGGGCGATGCTGAAGGCGCCCAGGAGCACCCCGAGCACGGCGGTGCCGCGCTTGCGCTTGCTCTGCTCCGCGAGGGTGTAGACGATCTGGTTGGGCCGGTCGCCCAGGACCGACACCTTCTTGATCGCGGACGCGGAGAACGCGGAGACGCGCCCCACGCCCTTCTTGTCCTTGCGGCGACCCTTGCGGCCAGCGGAACGTCCGGCCTCCTGCTCCGAGACCTCCTCGTCCTCGTGGTCGTCCTCGTACCCGGTGTCCGGGTCGTCCTGGTGGTCGTCGTACTCGGCGTCCGGGCGGGACTGGGTGTGACCGTACTCGGCGGAGAAGTCCTCCTCCGGGTCGTACTGCTCCTCGTACCCGTCCTCGGGGCCGTAGTCGTCGACGTGCTCTTCGGTGTGGGCGCTGTCGGCGCGACGGGATCCGCCGCGCCGACGTCTGCGTCCGTGACCGGACTCGGCTCTGCTCACGGTCTTTCTCAATCGTCAACCCGTGGTCTGCTCGACTGGTGCGGGCTTCGTCGTACGGCGCGCACGGCCACGGGCCGGTGCGCCGGTTTTCGGAATGTCCCGCGCTCTACTCGGGCTTCGACCCGGAGTTGCCTTCCGCGCCGTCGGCGCCGTCCTCCGCCGAGCCCTCGCTACTAGATCGCTCAGGGCTCGGGTGGTATTCCGTCCCCGCGCCCTCGGACGAGCCCGTGGCCTGGTCGAACACCGAGTCGTCGCCGTCGACCGCGCTGTACACGGTGCCTTCGTCGGCCTTCTCGTCGGAGGATGTGTCTCCGAACACCTGGGTCCCGGCGTCGTGTCCGTGGGGGACGACGGCGCTGGAGAAGGAGTCGAGGCGGCGACCGGCCCAGACGAAGTAGGCGAGGGCGCCGAGGAAGACCGCGATGGAGGTCCAGTTGTTCAGGCGCAGACCGAAGAAGTCGTTGGCGGGGTCGACGCGCAGGTACTCGATCCAGAAGCGGCCGACGCAGTAGCCCATGACGTAGACCGCGAAGAGGCGTCCGCCCTGGAGGGAGCCCTCGAAGCGGCGGCCGAGGTAGGCCAGCAGGACCGCGAGGACCAGGCACCACAGGGACTCGTAGAGGAAGGTCGGGTGGTAGGTGGTGACGCCGACCTCCATGCCCGCCCGCATGTGGCCTTCGGGGGTGGGGTGGATCTCCAGGGCCCAGGGCAGGTCGGTGGGGCGCCCGAAGAGCTCCTGGTTGAAGTAGTTGCCCCAGCGGCCGATGGCCTGGGCCAGGGGGAGGGTGGGGGCGATCGCGAAGGAGAGCTTGGACATGGAAAGCCCGCGCTTGCGGGCGACCAGCCACACGCCGACGGCGCCGAGCGGGATGGCGCCCCAGATGCCCAGGCCGCCCTCCCACACGTACAGGGCGCGGATGGCCTCCCGGTCCGGCCCGAAGTACAGGTGGGCGTCACTGATGACGTGGTAGAGGCGACCACCGATCAGACCCAGGATCACGGCCCACACAGCCATGTCCATGATGGTGCCGGGTTCGCCGCCCATCGCCTTCCAGCGGCGCTCGCTCCAGAAGACCGCGACGATGACCCCGGCCAGGATGCACAGGGCGTAGAAGTGGATCTGGAACGGCCCGATGGGGATCGAGTTGACCTCGGGGCTGGGAATGGCCGCGAGGGCGCGGCCGACCTCGGCCGCGCCCTCGGAAGCTGTCGACGACAATGTCACTGCTCTGCTCTCGGGTTCGCCCCGCGTGCGGGGGTGGTGATCAGGGGTTCTCCTCCGCGTCACCCCCGCCGTCGGCATCCTTCGGCTCGGTGCTGACCTCGCCGTCGCCCGCGTCGGCGATCGCGTCGGCCAGGCCCCTGGGACTCATGGCGGTGTTGCCGTCGAGCAACTCGCCGTTGATGTAGACGGAAGGCGTGGCGCGGAACTCGTTGGCTCCGCTGTAGCGAGTGTAGGCCTTCCCTGTGGCGTCGATGATCTCGCCCGTGTAGGTGCCCTCCAGGAAGGAGGCGTCGTGTCCGTTGCTCTCTCCCCAGCTGATGAGGTCGGACAGGACCATGGTGCCGATGTTCTCCTGGCCGATCTGCTCGGTGGCGTCGGCGGTGAGGGCGGGGAGGTAGTCCTCGGTGAACTCCCTGACGATCTCCGCCTCGCCGTCGACGCGGTCGTCGAAGGCCTGGGCGTCCTCGTCGGAGGCGCCGGTGTCGCGGAACCACTGCTGGAGCTCGTCGACGCCGAAGCCGTCCTTGCCCTCGGTGGGCTGGTTCTCGAAGAGGGTGTCGTTGTACTCGACGAAGACGCCGTGGTCGGCGGCGGCTCGGGCGGCGGCCCCGGCGCGCAGTGAGTTCGAGCTGATGGGGACGGGCTGCTGGGCGAAGATGCTGACCGGCCGGTAGTGGACGATGGCGGCGCCCGCGGCGGCCTGTTCCTTGAGGACGTCACCGCCGAAGTGCTCGAACTGGCGGCAGGCGGGGCACTGGTAGTCGGCGTAGACCTCGACGACGGGACCGGCGGCGTCCGGTTCGGCCATCACGACGCTGCCGTCGTCCTGGAGGGTCTGGGCGGCCAGCGGACCGTCGTAGCCGTCGCCGCTGTCGGAGGTGAGGACGGCGTAGCCGATCCCGACGACGAGCAGGACCACGGCCGCGGCGGCGCCGACGACGATGAGGGTCCGGTTGCGTTTGGCGGCCCGCTTCTCCTTCTCCCGCTGTTCCCTGAGCTTCTCGCGGGAGCGCTTGCGCGCTTCACTCCCCATGGTGTTCCTCTGTTTCTGGCTTTCTGGAGGTGGTTCGACCGTCGCGTCGGAGTGCCGTGGCTCCGGGTCTGCCGGAGCTAGCGGAAGAGTCCGAGGACGCGGTCGAGGGCGAAGGGGGACCGGGGCCAGAGCGCGATGAAGGCGCCCATGGCGGCGAAGGCGATGTCGCGGGCGATGGAGAGCCCGTAGGTGGTCTCGCCGGGGTCGACCTGTCCGCCGCCGCCGAAGCAGCCGCAGTCGATGTTGAGGCCCCGGGCCATGGCGGAGAGGATCCCGGCGATGAAGACGACCATGAGGAGGGCGCTGACGGCGCCGACCTGCCGGGTGGCCATGCCCACGAGGAGGAGCAGGGCGAGGGCGAGCTCGAACAGGGGCAGGAGGTGCCCGATGAGCAGGGCGATCTCCGCTGGGAAGAGGTCGTAGGCCTCGACCGCCTGGACCGAGAGGGCGGGCGGGAACTTGGTGACGGCCGCGGTGATGAGGACGGCGGCGAGGCCGACCCGGCAGGCGAGGGTGAGCCAGGGCTGGACGGTCTCCCAGCGGCTGGCGGGCTGGGCGGGGGCGTCGTCGTGGGTTTCCGTCATCTGCGAGGCCTTCGGGAGTGGGGGTCGGTCGTCCGCGCCCATGGCGAAGGGTGTTCGCCACGTCGCTCTTCGTGTTGAAACAAAGCCTACTGTGTGTAGTGAGTTTGTGGCACAAAGCATCGAAACCGGGGACGCGGCGGACGGCCACGAGTCCGGAACACCGCCATCTCACCACCGGGACGCCGACCGGGTGGCGGGTTCACGGGGAATCGGGGTCCCCTCTCACCCGATTCTCACCCTCTTAACCCTGTGCTTGACGTGCGCGTGAGCGGGTCGGGACACGAGAACGGTGGGGGGGGGGGGGGGGGGGGGGGGGGGGGGGGGGGGGGGGGGGGGGGGGGGGGGGGGGGGGGGGG
>NZ_CBDRIY010000056.1:0-30601 GCF_965344335.1 Nocardiopsis eucommiae | reverse complement strand
CCTCACCGGAGCCGGGGCGGTTGCGCGAGCGCACGACCACGAGCACGACCGCGCCGATGGCCGCGACGGCCACGACCACGCCGGCCAGGACCATCAGCGGGGAGGTCCCGCCCTCCTCGGCCGCGGTCTCCTCCGTGGCGGGGGTCTCGTCGGCGGCCTCCTCGGGGGCCTCCTCCTCGGCGGCGGCCGGCTCCTCCTCGGTCTCCTCCGGGGCGGCGGCCGCGACGGCCTCCTCGGACAGCGAGAAGCTCAGGGTGTCCTGGATGGGGTGGCCGTCCGAGGAGACCACCCGGAACGAGAGGCCGTACTCGCCCGCCTCGGTGGGCGTCGCGAGGGCGACGGACACGTCGGTGCCGTCGAAGGTCAGCTCGCCCTCCTGGATCTCCGTGCCCTCGGGGCTGGTCACGACGATCGCGCTGCCGCTGCCACCCGCCATCGGGGCGTTGTTGAACGTCAGCGTGACCTCCTCGGGGGCGGCGTCGAGGGCGGCGCCGTCCTCCGGGTCGGAGGCGATCAGCACGTCGTGGGCGAAGGCGGGGGCGGGAGCCAGCAGCAGCGCGGCGGCGAAGGGGGCGACCAGGGCCGCGGTACGGATTCTTCTCATGATCTTCTCTCAGACCGTTCGGGTGCGGTTCGCGCCCGGCGGGCACGGGTCGGGGACCGGTGCTCGTCCGGGATCTTCGGTGGGACCGCCTCGACCGCCGGAACCGGGGGGTTACGGGAGGGCCGGGCGGAACGCGGGCGAACCGGGAGGCCCGCGCGGGCCGTGCGTCGACGGCTCTGGGGGAGAGGGCGTCGGGGACGGGGGCGCGACGGGCGCGGCCCCGGACTCCACGGACGCCAGGTCGGGCAGGCGCGGCGGCCGCGGGAGGGCCCGGGCGACGGCGGTCACGAGGGACCAGAGCGCGGACTCGCCGTGGGCCAGCAGCGCGGAGGCGAGCAGGGCCGCCCACAGGTGGGCGAACAGCATGCCCGGCGCGAGGCCGAGGAAGGCGGATCCGTGCCCGGCGTGGTCGATCGGGACGACCCCGGGGCCGGACAGCTGGAGGATCAGGTGCAGGGCGACCTGTGCGAGGGCCATCACGGCGAAGATGTCGCCGAAGCCCCGCATGATCCGGGTGAACCGCCACAGGAGGCCGTACAGGAAGGCCGTGGCCAGGAGGAACCCCCAGGCCCCGGCGGGGTTGTCGGCCCCGATGTTGTGGCCCATCCAGGCAAGACCGGTGCACGCGCCGGCGAGGAGTGCCGTGCGCGTGAGTCGGAGCGTGCCGTGAGCGGGTCGCACGATAGTGAACCTAGGCCGTGCCACAGGGGCCCGCAAGACCTCCGGACGTGAGAACGCGCTCGAACGTCTCGGAGTGGGGCCCTCGGTGACGGCGACGAGCCGCCGGACGCGAACCCTCGCGTCCGGCGGCTCCGCCTTCCACCTAGCTCGCCGGAACCAGCTCGCGGCGCATGTAGCGACGCTGCTCGGGGGTGGTGCCACCCCAGACTCCGTGAGCCTCTCCGGCGCGCAGGGCCCACCGCAGACATTCCGGGCGAACAGTACAGCTGCGGCAGACGGCCAGGGCGCGCTCCGTGTCGGTGCGGCCGATCCCGGTGCTGCTCACCGGGAAGAAGATCTCGGGGTCGTACGAACGGCAGTTTCCCTGCTCGACCCAGTCCTCGCTGTCGTGGTACAGGCGGTTCACGGACGCCTCCGATCCCTGGTCAGTGGTTCCCGCCGTGTTCCTACGGCGGGGGCGACGAAGTTCGAGTCCGCACTGCCGTCCCGGGGGTGCCGGACCCGCGTGGGCTGCGGCTCAGCGGTGCGACTAATTGTAGTACTACATCAGGTCGTACTACACAGAGTCTGATGGAAAGTCGGGGATTCATCAAGGTCGTCCGACGGTGGCGCCGGTCTCCGTGCGTCCGATCGCGCCGGGGGAGCGGGGCGGTTTCGGCCCGACCCCGACGGTGGATTGTTCGGCGCGCGGGCCGAGGAAATTCCTGCGTACAGCTGGTTCCAGCGGGCGGCCCGCGTAACGTGTGACGTGCGGGGCGGCTCACGCAGGGCGATATGTCGCGAGCTTTCCACCGAATTGATGTGACTTAACGCACGCTTAATATTCCCCGTGGAGGCTCTATGTTTGACCCTGACGGTTGCCGACCACCCGCCCGCGAGTCACCTCCCACCTCGCGCGACGCAGGTCCGCCCCAGGGGCCGAAGCCCCTGATAGACAGGGCGTGGACGGGGAGGACGGCCGCTACCCAGCGTCATCTGGGAACCCCGTCCCATGCGGAATCAAGCTGCTAAATAAACAAGCCCTACCCATTGGTAATCCTCCCAAACATCTGGGCGGAATCTCGCTGAAACTCCTTTGACCTTCTTTCGCTAAGTTCGATCGACGTGCCACATCAACGAACGAACCTCCAAGCACGCGACCGAATCGAAGGTGGGGCTGTGAGCTCCGAGACCACGGAGGCCGCGGGCCGTGAGGTCGTGCGCCTCGCGCACCCCTCCCCGGAGGACGGGCCGCACATGTGGCGGTTGGCCGGCGACACGGGGATGGACGTCAACTCCCCGTACGCCTACACGCTCTGGTGCCGGGACTTCGCCACGACCAGCGTCGTGGCCCGGGACGCCGACGGCCGGATGGCGGCCTACGTCACCGGCTACGTCCGTCCCGACAGCCCGGACACGTACTTCCTCTGGCAGGTGGCCGTCGGCTCCGAGTACCGGGGTCAGCGACTGGCCCGCCGGATGCTCGACTTCATCGGCGAGCGCCTCGTCGACCAGGGCCTGCGCTACCTCGAAGCGACCGTCACCCCCGACAACGAGGCCTCCCGGGCCCTCTTCTCCTCGTTCGCGCGGAGCCTGGGCGCCGAGGCCGTGTGGAGCCCGCTCTTCGGCGCGGAGCACTTCCCCAAGGACGGAGAAGGACCCCACGACCCCGAGGACCTCGTGCGCATCGGTCCCATCGGCGCGCACTCCGACACCGACTGACCGTCCGCTCCGGATCGAACGCGATCCCCACCCGCCCCTCGTCTCAGCCCTGAGCCCACGAAGTTGGGGAAAGGAACCAAGGAACATCACGATGGAGACCTTCCAGCGCCTCGAGTCCGAAGTCCGCGGATACTGCCGGAACTGGCCTGTCGTCTTCGACAAGGCGGTCGGCAGCCACGTCCACGACGAGTCCGGCCGCCCGTACCTGGACTTCTTCGCCGGGGCCGGATCGCTCAACTACGGGCACAACAACCCCGAGCTGAAGTCCTCGCTCATCGAGTACCTGACCGACGACAGGATCGTCCACAGCCTCGACGCGTACAGCGTGGCCAAACGCGAGTTCCTGAAGACCTTCGACGACGTCATCCTCACGCCCCGGAACCTGGACTACAAGGTCCAGTTCCCCGGCCCGGCGGGGAACAACGCGGTCGAGGCCGCGCTCAAGCTGGCTCGTAAGTACACCGGCCGCCAGACCATCATCAACTTCACCAACGGCTTCCACGGCATGACCCTGGGCGCCCTGGCCGTCACCGGCAACTCCATGAAACGCGGCGGCGCCGGTGTGCCGCTCGACCACGTGGCCACCATGCCGTTCGACAACTACCTCGACGGGAAGACCCCGGACTTCCTGTGGCTGCGCTCCCTCCTTGAGGACAGCGGCAGCGGTCTGGACGCCCCGGCGGCCGTGATCGTCGAGGCGGTCCAGGGCGAGGGCGGCATCAACGTCGCCAGCGCCGAGTGGCTGCGCGGCCTCTCGGAGCTCTGCGAGGAGTACGGGATCCTGATGATCCTGGACGACATCCAGATGGGCTGCGGCCGCACCGGCAAGTTCTTCAGCTTCGAAGAGGCCGGCATCACCCCGGACATCGTCACCCTGTCCAAGTCCATCAGCGGCTACGGCCTGCCGATGGCGCTCACGCTGTTCAAGCGCGAGCTGGACGTCTGGGAGCCGGGCGAGCACAACGGCACCTTCCGCGGGTTCAACCCGGCCATGGTCACCGGCACCGAGGCGCTGCGCCGCTTCTGGTCCGACGACACCTTCGCCCAGGCCACCCTGGCCAAGGGCGAGCTGGTCGAGGCGCGCCTCGCGGAGATGGCCGCCGAGCACGCCGACTTCGGCGCCCACGTGCGCGGTCGCGGCCTGGCTCGCGGTCTGGCCTTCGACGCCGAGGGCGGCATCGCCAAGAAGGTCGCCGCCGGGTGCTTCGACCGCGGCCTGCTCCTGGAGACCTCCGGCCCCGAGGACGAGGTCGCCAAGCTCCTCCCGCCGCTCACCACGACGGAGGAGGAGCTCACCGCCGGTCTGGACATCATGGCCGACGCCGTCCGCGCGGCGGTCAAGGTTCCCCAGACCGCCTAGCGACACGCCGGGGCCGTTTCGGACCGGCGTGCCCACCGAATCGGGCGCGGGGCCGGCCAGTACCTCTACCCGGGGTGCCGGTCGGCCCCGTACCGTGTACCACCAGCGCATACAGCGCGCATCAGAGCGTGAAGGAGACACAAGTGATCGTTCGCAGTATGGACGAGGTCAACGACACCGACGCTGACATCAAGACCGAGAACTGGCGCAGCCGTCGGATCGTCCTGGCCAAGGAGAAGGTCGGCTTCTCCTTCCACGAGACCGTCCTGTACGCGGGCACCGAGTCGACGTTCTGGTACGCCAACCACATCGAGCTCGTGCACTGCATCGAGGGCGAGGCCGAGCTGACCAACGAGGAGACCGGGGAGAAGCACATCATCACCCCGGGCACCCTCTACCTGCTCAACGGCCACGAGAAGCACACGGTCCGCCCGAAGACCGACTTCCGCGTGCTCTGCGTCTTCAACCCCCCGGTCACCGGCCGTGAGGTCCACGACGAGAACGGCGTGTACCCGCTGGTCGTCGAGGAGGACGTCAACGCCTAGTCCGCAGGCGCGAAAAGCCCGCAGGGAGCGGGGTCCGGAGTTCCGGGCCCCGCTTTCACGTTCCCAGGGGTAGGAACCACTCGGTAACGGGCATAAGAACCCATAGTCACGAACCACAGGTGGCCAGCTCGGAGGAGGAGTGTCGTCGGGTCACCCGACGAACAGAGACTCATAACCAGTGCATAACGGACTATTCGTCTTCAGTTACTGCACCTCGGGCTCGGGGAGGGAGACCCCGTACCAGCGCCGTCGTCCCGAGCACCCGGGCAACGGTCACGACCGCGGCCATCGCGCCGCGGATGCGCCCACACGAGGCGCCCAAGCATTCCGAACGCGTGAGGCCTCGCCCCGTCCTTCGGGCGAAGGCTCCGCACCCGCGAGTTTTCGAGGAGCAGTCGTGAAGAATCAGGTACCAGCGCGTCGGCGGGGAACCTGGGGACGTCGAGACGCCTTCCGCCTGGCCGGAGCAGGTGCGGCGGTCGCGGGCCTCGCGGCGTGCAGTCGGGTCGACTCCGGGAGCGGCGGCCAGAACGCGGAGGGCCAGAGCACCCTGGAGCGCCTGCGCGAGCAGGGGTTCGTGGCGGTCGCCCTGGCCAACGAGGTGCCCTTCGGCTTCGTCGACTCCAGCGGCAACCCGGCGGGACAGTCGCCCGCGGTGGCCAAGGCGGTCTTCGAGGAGCTGGGCGTCCCCGAGATCCAGGCGTCGGCCACCTCCTGGGACGGTCTGATCCCCGGACTCCAGGCCAACCGCTACGACGTCATCGCGGCCGGTGTGTTCATCACACCCGAACGCTGCCAGGAGGTCGCGTTCAGCGAGCCCACCGCGACGTCTCCCGAAGCGTTCCTGGTGGCGAAGGACAACCCGGAGAAGATCCAGCACTTCGAGGACTTCGTCAAGAACCCGGACCTCAAGCTGGCCGTGCTCAACGGGTCGGTCGAGCAGACCTACGCCGAGTACTTCGAGGTCCCCTCGGGGCAGCTCGAACTCATCCCCGACCAGACCCGCGGCTTCGAGCTGCTGGAGAGCGGCCGCGTGGACGCGGTGTCCATGCTCGCCGTGTCCCACTCCTACCTGCTCATCGAGCGGAACATGGAGGACCAGTACACCGTGTCCGACCCCTTCTACCCGGTGATGGACGGGAACGAGGAGAAGGGCTGGGGCGGGCTGTGCGTCCGTCCCGAGGACGAGGAGCTCCTCTCGGAGATCAACCGCGTCGTCGCCGAGTTCACTGAGAGCGGTCGCCTGCTCGAACTCGGAGAGGAGTGGGGGTTCACCGAGGACGACCTGCCCGACGGGACCACCACCGCCGCGCTCTGTGAGGGCTGATTCCGCGTGGAG
This sequence comes from Nocardiopsis eucommiae, assembly GCF_965344335.1. NCBI lineage: Bacteria > Bacillati > Actinomycetota > Actinomycetes > Streptosporangiales > Nocardiopsidaceae > Nocardiopsis > Nocardiopsis eucommiae. The sequence goes on along the minus strand of NZ_CBDRIY010000056.1, from coordinate 24,371 downwards.
TTCCTGATCGCACAGTGGCCGCGTTTCCTCGACGGAACGCTGCTCACGATCCAGCTCACGCTCGGCGGCATCGTCCTGGCCTTCGTGCTGGCGATGACGTTCGGCGTCATGGGCACGATGCGGCACTGGCTGCCGCGTGCCGTCGCCACGGTGTACGTGGAGGTGTTCCGCGGCATCGCGGCGCTGGTCGTCATGTACTGGCTGATCTACGCCCTGCCCCTGCTGAGCGGTTTCCAGCTGGAGGACATGTTCGCCGCGATCCTCGCGCTGGGCCTCAACCTCGGCGCCTACGGGGCCGAGGTGGTGCGCTCCTCGATCAACGCGGTGCCCCGGGCACAGGTCGAGGCGACCGTCGCCCTGAACATGTCCTGGGCGCAGCGCATGCGCCTGGTGGTCCTGCCGCAGGCGTGGGCGCAGATGCTCCCCACGTTCGGCAACCTGGTCGTGGAGCTCATGAAGGCCACCGCCGTGGTCTACCTGGTCTCCATGCACGACCTCTCGTGGATCGCCGACGACCTGCGCCGCCTCTCGGGTGAGACCATCCCGGTCTTCCTGGTGGCCTTCGCGCTCTACTACCTGATCGCCCAGGTCCTCATCTTCGGTGTGCGGCTCCTCGAACGGCGGGCCAACCGCAGGCTGGGCCGCGTCCCGCCGTCCGGCGGAGGGATCCTCGGGCTCCTGCGACCCCCGACAGTCGGTACGAAGGTGGGGGTGGCCAAGTGAACGGCCTCATGGAGTTCGTGAACGGCCTGTGGGACTTCCAGTACACCGGCCAGGTCCTGCCCGACCTGTTCAGCGGCCTGCTGGTCACCATCCAGGCGACGGTGATCGGCTACGCCATCGCCCTGACCCTGGGCCTGCTCATCGCGGTGGTCCGGCGGGTGCCGGTCTTCGGTACCCTCGTGCACTTCCTGATGGAGTTCATCCGGACGACGCCGCTGGTCATCCAGTTGGTGTTCGTCTTCGCACTGTCCCCCGCCAACATCTCGGTGTTCACGATCGGCGTCGTCGTCATCGGCGTCCACTACGCGGCCTACACCGCGGAGGTGTACCGCTCGGGCATCGAGGGCGTGGCCAAGGGCCAGTGGGAGGCGTCCCGGGCGCTGAGCCTGCCGACCTCGCGGACCTGGACGGCGATCGTGCTGCCCCAGGCCATCCGCAGGGTCATCCCGGCGCTGGGCAACTACCTCATCGCGATGTTCAAGGACACACCCCTGCTCTTCGCGATCGGAGTCGTCGAGCTGCTGGCCGTGGCCCAGCAGGTCGGCAGCAAGGACTTCCGCTACGTGGAGACGTTCACCATGGTCGGGTTCCTCTTCCTCCTGGTGAGCATCCCGTCCGCGATTGTGATTCGACGACTGGAGAAGCGATATGTCGCCGTCTGATACCCCTGAGAACACGACGGCGCCGGGTGTCGGAGACAGCGCCGCCGACGGACCGCTGATCGTCTTCGACCAGGTGGTGAAGCGCTTCGGCGACCTCACCGTCCTCGACCACCTCGACTTCGACGTGGCCGCCGGGGAGCGCGTCACCCTGATCGGGCCGAGCGGCTCGGGCAAGACCACCATCCTGCGCCTGCTCATGACGCTGGAGAAGGTCACCGAGGGGCGCATCGACATCGGCGGGGAGCCGTTCAGCCACATGCCCAAGGGCAGCGGCCTGGCCCCGGCCAGCGAGAGCTACCTGCGGCAGCGCCGCAAGAGCATCGGCATGGTGTTCCAGCAGTTCAACCTGTTCCCCAACATGACGGTGCGCAAGAACGTCATGGAGGCGCCGGTCCACGTCCTCGGCCTGTCCAAGGACGAGGCCAGCGCCCGGGCGGAGGAACTGCTGGACCTGGTGGGCCTGGGCGACAAGGTCGACGCCCACCCGACCCAGCTGTCCGGCGGCCAGCAGCAGCGCGTGGCGATCGCCCGCGCCCTGGCGATGCGTCCGGAGATCCTCCTGCTGGACGAGGTCACCTCCGCCCTGGACCCGGAGCTGGTGGCCGGTGTGCTGGACGTGCTGCGCGAGGTGGCCGAGACCACCGACATCACGATGCTGTGCGTCACCCACGAGATGGGCTTCGCGCGGGACGTGTCCCACCGGGTCCTCATGTTCGACCAGGGCCGGATCGCCGAGGCGGGGCACCCGGACCAGATCTTCGGGGACCCCCAGGAGGAACGGACCAAGACCTTCCTCAAGTCGGTCCTGGAGAACGGACACTAGGAAGGGCGGCCCCGAGAGCGGGGCGGGCCGCGCCCGCCCCGCTCCGACGTCCCTCTCGCCCGACCCGGGCGCCCGACCGGGTCGCCTACTCGGCCACCAGGACGAAGAAGAGGAACCCGAGGAACCGGGTGTGCCCGTGGCGGAACTCGGGCCGCAGGTGGTCGGGGGTGTCCTCCGCGACGGCCGGTTCGTCGATGTCCGCGACGCGGAACCCGGACCGGGTGAAGTCCCTGACCATGGCGTACAGCGGGCGGTGCCAGACGTTCAGGACGGCCCTGCTCTCCCGGAACTCGACCTCCGCGAGCCAGGGGGCGACCGTGAAGTAGTCGGTGCCCGGCCGCAGGAGCACGTGGGCCGTGGGGTGGTCCACGGAGACGAGGAGACGTCCCCCCGGTCGCAGGACCCGGCGCAGCTCCCGAAGCGGCCCCTCCCACTCCCTGAGGTAGTGCAACGACAGGGACGCGACCACGTCGTCGAACGCGCCGTCGGAGTACGGGAGCGGCCGCGCGAGGTCGTGCACGCGCAGGTCGGCGTCGTCCCCGAGGCGCTTCCTGGCCAGCCCGACCATCTCCGCGCTGACGTCGAACCCGGTCACCACGGCGCCCCGGTCGCGGAGTTCCAGGGAGAGGGGGCCGGAGCCGCAGCCCGCGTCCAGGACGCGGCGGCCGTCGACGTCACCCGCGAGGTCCAGCATGGCGGGGCGTTCGTAGTGGGCGTTCATGAGGTTGGAGTCGTTCTCGGCCGAGTACGCCTCGGCGAAGGCGTCGTAGTCGGCGTGGGTCACGGGGGGTTCCCTTCCTGGTTCACCGCGCGTGTCGGGACGGCGGTGACAACGGGGTAACGACATACCGTAGTCATTAAGTCGCTTTTAGTTTTCCCTGGTGCAGAATGTGTGTTCTGAGACAGGGGGGACACTTGTGACCATGGTGCGAAGATGGGGGCTCGCCTGGGCCGTCGCCCTCGCCGTAGTCCTGATCGTCGGGCCGACGCTCGTCCGCCCGGCGATGCGGGACGACGTCGGTGGGTCGTCCGTGCTGTTCCTGATCTCCTGGATGCCGATGGTGATCGGCATGGTCATCGCCTGGGGGCTGGTCCGGGCGTTCGGGCGGCGGGACGAGCTCGACCGGCGGATCGCCGCAGCCATGGACGGGCACCCCGTCTACCGCGAACTGGGCTGGATGGCCCTCCTCCTCGTCGGTCTGGTCCTGTCGATGGTCATGCTGTCGTGGATCTTCACCGTCTACGGGGAGCAGACCGGCGTCTCCCCGGACCTCGCGATGTCCGTCGCGCTGGTCTCGCGACTGCTGTTCCTGTTCGCCGTCCCGCTGCTCATCCTGGACCGCTCGGGGCTGACCGTCGACGGCAAGGGTACGGCCATGCCCTCGATCGCCCTGAAGGTGAGCGAACCCTGGCGCTGGCTCGGTCTGGTGCCCGTGGTCGTCTCCGTGCTGCTGATCGGGTTCCTGATCACGCCGCACATCGGGCTGCCCCCGCCCTCGCTCACCCTGTACGCCATGCTGGTCGCCTTCACCGTCATCGCCCTCTGCGAGGAGATCTTCTTCCGGGGAATGATGCAGAGCCGTCTGGAACTGATCCTGGGTCGCTGGGGCGGCATCGTGCTGACCTCGGTGGTGTTCGCGATGACCTACGCGTTCATCCAGCCCTACGACGCCGTCTCCCAGCTGCCCGGGATCGACTTCGTGCACGACACCGGCATGGCCCTGCTCACCTACGGCGCCGCGGGGCTGTTCTACGGCTACCTGTGGGCCTGCTTCCGTAACACCTGGCTCAACATCCTCATGCGCGTCTCGATGTTCCTGCTCATTCTGCCGCCCGACCTCCAGATCGGCATCAACCAGTAGCAGCACCGCTCCGCCAGCCCACGTCCCACCAGGTCAGGTGGGGCGTGTGGTCGCGTCATGAGGGAAATCTTGCCCGGTGTCCAGGGACACGGGCCGCGATGTGGGTACAGATGCTCCATAGCAGTCGCGTTGCGGTCATTCTCCCCTCACGGGGCGGTCACCGTGTGGTCATGAAAAAGGGGGAGTCTGCCCACTGTGAGCACGGAATCAGCGCCAACGCCAGCGGGGCCCGCCGCCGACCTTCCCGCCGACAGGTTCATGGACCGGGAGGAGGGGTGGCTCCGCTTCAACCAGCGGGTCCTCGAACTCGCGGAGGACGAGGACATCCCGCTGCTCGAACGGACGCGGTTCCTCGCGATCTTCTCCAGCAACCTCGACGAGTTCTTCATGGTGCGCGTGGCCGGGCTCAAACGACGGCTGGCCACCGGCCTGTCCGTCGCCTCGCCCAGCGGACACCACCCCAGGGACCTGCTGGAGCGCATCTCCCTGTTCACGCACGACCAGATCCTGCGCCTGACCGCCTGCTTCGAGGACAGCGTCGCCCCCGCCCTGGCCCGGGAGGGCATCAGCATCGTCCGGTGGAGCGAACTGGACGACCGCGAACGCGAGTACCTGCACGGCTACTTCCGCCGCTCCATCTACCCCCTGGTGACACCCTTCGCGGTCGACTCCGCGCACCCCTTCCCCTACATCTCGGGCCGCTCGCTCAACCTCGCCGTCACGGTGCGCGACACCAGCGACGACCGGCACATGTTCGCCCGCGTCAAGGTGCCCAGCGCCCTGCCCCGCTTCATCGAGCTCACCACCCACGGCGGCGGCCGCTTCCTCCCGGTCGAGGACATCATCGCCGCGCACCTGCCCCAGCTCTTCGAGGGCATGCGGGTGGTCGAGCACCACGCCTTCCGGGTCACCCGCAACGCCGACCTGGAGGTCGACGAGGACGAGACCGACGACCTCGTCCAGTCCCTGGAGAACGAACTCCTGCGTCGACGCTTCGGCCCCCTCGTGCGCCTGGAGGTCGAAGAGACCATCAGCGACGAGGTGCTGTCGATCCTCAGCCAGCAGCTCGGCGCCGAGGCCGAGGAGGTCTACCGGGTCCCCGGCCCGCTCAACCTCGCCGGACTCGCGCAGATCGCGGACACCGACCGCCCCGACCTGCGCTACCCGCCCATGGTCCCGGTCGAACCGCGTGCCCTCACCTCCGGCGACCTCTTCGCGACCATCCGCGAACGCGAGGTCCTGGTCCACCACCCCTACGAGTCCTTCGCCACCACCACCGAACGGTTCCTCGCCCTGGCCTCCACCGACCCCCAGGTCGTGGCCATCAAGCAGACCCTCTACCGCACCAGTGGCGACTCACCCATCGTCGAGTCGCTCATCGAGGCGGCCCGGGAGGGCAAGGAGGTCGTGGTGCTGGTCGAGGTCAAGGCCCGCTTCGACGAACAGAACAACATCCAGTGGGCCCGCAAACTGGAGGAGGCGGGCTGCCACGTCGTCTACGGGGTCGTGGGGCTCAAGACCCACTGCAAGCTGTCCATGGTCATCCGCCAGGACGACGACGGCCTGCTCCGCCGCTACTGCCACGTCGGCACCGGCAACTACAACCCGAGCACCGCCCGGATCTACGAGGACTTCGGCCTGTTCAGCGCCGCCGCCGAGGTGGGCGAGGACGTCAGTGACCTCTTCAACAGCCTCACCGGGTTCTCCCGCAAGAAGCACTACCGCAGGCTGCTCGTGGCCCCCGCCGCCCTGCGCCAGGGACTGCTCCGGCAGATCGAGACCGAGGTGGCGAACAGTCTCAAGGGCGAGCCCGCCCACATCCGGATCAAGGTGAACTCCCTCGTCGACGAGGAGATCATCGACGCCCTGTACCGCGCCTCGCAGGCCGGGGTGGACGTCGACCTGTGGGTGCGCGGCAGCTGCGTCCTGCGCGCCGGGGTACCGGGCCTGTCCGAGAACATCCGGGTGCGCAGCATCCTGGGCCGCTTCCTCGAACACTCCAGGGTGTTCGTCTTCGCCAACGGCTGGCGCCCCCAGGTGTGGATCGGCAGCGCCGACCTCATGCCCCGCAACCTCGACCGGCGCGTGGAGGCGCTGGTCCGGATCGCGGACCCGGAGCAGTGCCGCCGACTGGTGGGCATCATGGACCTGGCGATGTCCGACAGCACCTCCTCGTGGCGGCTCGAACCCGACGGCTCGTGGAAACGGGTCACCCACGACGAGGAGGGCCAACCGCTGGTCGACCTCCAGGACACCCTGCGAGGCGACCGGCACCTGAGAGTGGTGGACGGGTGAACACCCACGAGTACGGGGCCGGTCACGGGGGCCCCGAGGCGGTACCCCCGCGCGCGAACGACCCCGAGATCCGCATGACCAGCGCCTTCCCTCCGCGCGACACCGCGGTGGGCGGCTACCTGGAGCCCATCCGCGCGGGTGGGGCCGTGCTCTGGCGCGACGGCCCCGCCGGCCGGGAGGTCGTCCTCATCCGGCGCCCGGACCGGGGCGACTGGACCCTGCCCAAGGGCAAGCTCAAGAACGGCGAGCACCCCATCATCGGCGCCGTCCGCGAGGTCGAGGAGGAGACCGGCCTGACCCCCGTCATGGGGCGCCGCCTCCCGCCGCAGCGCTACCTCAAGGACGGCTGGCCCAAGCAGGTCGAGTGGTGGGCGGCCACCCCGGCGCAGCTGGGAGGGGTGATCGACTACGAACCCAACGAGGAGGTGGAGACGGTCGAGTGGGTCGCCGTCGAGGAGGCCCGCACCCGCCTCACCTACGACCACGACGTCCAGGTGATCGACAACTTCCGGGTCGGGCCCGCCCGGACCTTCCCGGTCATCCTGCTGCGCCACCTGTCGGCAGGGGAGAAGCGCTCCTGGAACGACAGCGACCTGCTGCGACCGCTCGACGCGACCGGCCGCGCCGACGCCCTGGCCCTGCCCCGGGTGCTCGGCGCCTACGGGAGCCTGCGCGCGGTGTCCTCGTCGGCGGCCCGCTGCACGGAGTCCCTGCTCCCGCTGACGGTCGAGTGCGACGTCCCCCTGAGGACCGAGCGCGCCCTCACGGTGGGGAGCGAGGTCGGGGGATACGACGTGGAGGAGGCCCGGGAGGTCATCGGGCGCGTCCTGGACGAGCGACGGCCGACGGTCGTGTGCACCCACGGTGAACTGGTCCCGCACCTGCTCACCGAGGCCCTGACCCGGCTGGGCGCGCCACTGTCGCAGCAGCGCGGCCTGCGCAAGGGCTCGTTCTGGGTGCTACACGTCTCCTCGGAGGGGGAGCTGGCCGGGGTCGAGCGGCACGAGGTGCGCGAGTGAACCCCGCCCGACAGCCCCGGTGGGGGAGTGGTCCGCGACGGTGACATGATTCCGTCATGCCCAAACACATGGTGGCCCGGAGCGTCGTCGTCGACGCCCCGGCCAAGCGGATCTTCGACCTCGTCGCCACACCGTCCCAGCACGCCGTGATCGACGGTTCCGGCACCGTCCAGGGCGCGCAGCACGGCCCGGAGCGGCTGGAACTGGGCTCCGAGTTCGGCATGGACATGAAGATGCTCGGCCTCCCCTACCGGATGACCAACCGCGTGGTGGAGTTCGAGGAGGGGCGGCTCATCGCCTGGAAGCACGTGGGCTCGCACCGCTGGCGCTACGAGCTCCGCGAACTGCCCGAGGGCGGGACCCTCGTCACCGAGACCTTCGACTACTCGCGGGGCCAGACCGCCTTCCACGTCCTGAGCGGATCCCCCGCGCGCAACGCCAGGGGGATCGTCCGGACGCTGGAGCGGCTGAAGGCGGCGGCCGAGGCCGAGGAGGTCTGACGGCGGTCGCCCCCCGGGCCGGTCCGGGCGTTCGAGCAGTTCACCGAAGCCAGGACCGGCACCCGTTTCGGTCCGGCCGGTGATCGACCGACACACACGGCACTCTCCGAAATGCCCTAAAGTTCGGCAAGGGCCGCGTTCCCCCGCGCCTCCCAGCCGCCGCGGCGCCGGGTGAGCGGGCCCGCTGACAGGAGTTCCGGTGGCGGGCGCGCACCGGTCGATGCGGGAAGTCGGGAGACCAGTGGTGGGAACGAGCTTGGGCGACGTGTGGCAGGACGTGGTGACCGGCCAGCCCGATCCGGAACAGTGGATTATCGTCACGGCCGCCGTGGTGGCTTTGGCGGCCGTGCTGCTGGGCCCGCCCTGGCGCGTGGCCCGTAACGTCGTCACCATCGCCCACGAGGGCGGGCACGCGCTCGTGGCCCTGCTCAGCGGACGTCAGCTGACCGGGATCCGGCTGCACTCGGACACGTCCGGGGTGACGGTCTCCCGGGGCAGGCCCACCGGCATCGGCATGATCCTCACGGTCTTCGCGGGCTACGTCGCCCCGAGCGTGATCGGCCTGCTCGGCATCATGATGCTGAAGGCGGGCTACATCACCGCGCTGCTGTGGCTGAGCATCGTCGTGCTCGCCGCCATGCTGCTCATGATCCGCAACTTCTACGGCGTACTGTCGATCGTCGTCACCGGAGCGGTGGTCTTCGGCGTCAGCTGGTTCACCCCGGACGAGGTCCAGGGGGCCTTCGCCTACCTGTTCATCTGGTTCCTGCTGTTCGCCGGGGTGCGCCCGGTCATCGAGCTCCAGTCGCAGCGCGTGCGCAACCCCTCCCCGCACTCCGACGCGGACCAGCTGGCCCGGCTCACCGGACTGCCGGGCACCCTGTGGGTCGGAGTGTTCCTGCTGGTGAACGTCGCCGTCACCCTTCTGGGCGTGTGGCTGCTGTTCTTCTGACCGGAGGACACCGGCCCCACACACGAAGACAGGCCCCGCGTCCTGACGCGGGGCCTTCGTGGTGCCCGGAGGCGGGTGCGGCTACTGGGCGGTCTGCGGGGCGCTGAGCGCCAGGGCGACCGAGGCGAACACCGGGATACGGGTGTCCAGCGAGGTGACGCGCAGGGTCTGCATGACGCGCGGCACCGGAGCGGCGATCACCAGGAGGGCCTGCTGTTCCTTGGCGGCCTTGTGAGCGCGGATCAGCACGCGCAGCCCACTGGAGTCGATGAACCGCAGGTCGGCGCAGTCCAGCACGACGCGACCGAAGGGCTGCGTGGTCAGCGCCTCCGTGACCGCCTCCTGGAAGCGGTTCTCGGTGGCCATGTCGATCTCCCCGTCCAGGGCCAGGACTCGTCCGGCCTCGTGGAGGGTGGAGGAAATGATCAGGTCGGGCATGGCGACTCCGGCGTACTCGGGCCGTGCCCCACGGGTCGTCGAGGCAGGCCGCGCGTCTCCCCACCGGGGACGTGCGGTGACCGGTGCGATGGTTGCGTTACCGCGTGAGCCAAGCTGATGGTTCATCAAGTTCCTTGCGTGGTGCCCCGGGCTGCGAACCGGGGAGGAAACGCCTTTCTCGCCTGGTTTGCTCGGAAAAGCACGGCATTCCTACAACGCCTGGGCTAGGCCAGGCGTTCCTGGTGCCGTGTGTCATCGGTGTGACTTGCGTCGTGCGACGAGGGCGCGGTTCATGGTGTCCCCGTGCTCGGCCATCCTGCGGGAGCCGGCGGCCGGGCCGGGCCCTCCGCCAGTGAGAACCCGCCCGCGACGGCGGGCATTCCCCGGTGGGCCGCGGCGGGGACCGTGGCTGGGCCGGTGGTCCCCGGCGGACCCGACTCCTCCCGGCGCGCCGTCAGGGCGCTGGGACGCGTTGGCGTCGGGGCCGTCCAACCTCGGACTTTACCACAGGGCCGTGGCCGTTTCGTGACGGGAGCGACGCCAGGTCGTGCCCCCGCCGGTTGACCGCTACTCGGATTCCTGGTGTATGGGTCACGCCTTGGGGACGTAGGAGGTCTCCCTCGGGACCTCCGCGGGCTCCCGCTCCCGCTGCTGGAGCGCCCACACGCACGCGGACAGCGTGAGCGGGACCGCCACGGTCAGCGCCAGCGCGGGGATGGCCACGCCGGAGTCGTTGGCCGCGAAGCCCACCAGGGCCGTCACCAGGGAACCCGTCAGACCGGCCCGGAGCGTCGGGGCGTACTCGTAGGCCCGCTGGAGCGCGCCGATCCGCCACTTCCCCGGCCGGTTGAGGACGGCGAACAGGAAGACCAGGGCCCCGGCGGCCAACAGGGTGAGGTGCCAGTTGCCCAGGGTGCCCAGCATGGCTCCCAGCTTGCGGGCCAGCACCGTCCCTGCGTCCCCGTTCAGCACCTGCTCCGCGAACGCGCCGAAGTGGCTGCGGTCCTCCACCGGCCGCAGGTAGTCCATCCAGGCGAGCAGGGAGATCGAGGTGACCGAGACCGCGCCCACCGCCGCCAGGCGCAGGGCGGTGATCCGCACCCCCGCGATCATCATCGTCGTCACCGCGAGGCCGGGGATCAGCGCGATCACGCCGCCGAAGTCCGTCCCCAGCCCCGGCCAGCCGATGATCAGCACCGAGGCGGTACCCACCAGCAGGGTCGTGACCACCGCGGCGCGTCGCCTGCCCCGCGATATCAGCGAGTGGGAGATGCCCGCGACCGCCATCAGCATGCCGGTCGCGAAGGTCGCGAAGGCGATGTTCCCTATCCCGTAGAAACGCCCCGCCACGATCGGTGAGTACCCGGTGGGCGAGTTCATCTGGAGGTGGGCGCCGAAGCAGAGGTCGAGGAAGAGCACGAGGGTGGTCGCGCCCGCCACCACCGTCATCGGTCCGAGGATCGTCCGGCGCCACGGTCCTGCCACCGCCAGCGCCACGACCAGGGCGTCCACGGCCAGAACCGAGGCCAGCAGCGCCAGCGGCGGGAGCTGCGTCGCCCACCACGGGATGAGGTTGGCCAGGTAGCTCGCCACGGGGAAGGCCGCGCCCGCCAGGGCCACGACCCGGGTCACCGACAGCACCACGGCCCGCTTGCCGCGCTCGCCCCAGGAGTACCGGTGCATGGCGTAGGCCGCCGCCGCGTAGATGAGCAGCTGGATGGCGACCAGCCCGCTGAAGAAGCCGGGGATCGCCGCGCCGACCACCACGGCGGCGGTGTTGAAGTCCACCAGGCGGACCACCGCCTCCTCCACGGGCTGGGGGCGGTCGGCGGTCTGCCACACCCGTCCGCCGGTGGGCACACCCGCGTCCAACCCCAGTTCGGCCAGCACCGTCACGGTGGTGTCGGTCAGAGCCACCAGCCCGGGGCGACGCGTCGACTCCGAGGCCAGGTAGGAGGCGGGACCGACCAGTCCCTGGTCGGTCACCTCCCCGGTGAGGGCGACGGTCAGCTGTGAGGGCCCGGTGTCCATGGAGACCCCGACCACCATCAGGGTGGCGCCGCCGGGCAGGTTCCCGATCAGTGCCGAGAGCCGAGAGTCGAGGGTCTCCAGGGTGTCCTCGCGGACCTGCTCGGGAACGTCCTCCGGGTTGGCCTCCTGCGGCTCGTCCCCGTCCTCGGAGTCGGCCGGGTAGAGGCTGGTGAGCTCGGGCAGCTCCACGGCCGCGAGGGAGACGCCACTCAGGCGCTCCTGGGAGAGGTCCCGCGCCGAGTCGACGTAGTGGTCCACCCGGCCCGACTCGTCGGCGGCGCCCAGGGCGGCCCCCGGCCCGGCGGCCAGGGTGAGACCGCCCTGGTCGCGCACGGTCTGCCCGAGCAGGCCCACGGGGGCGGCGAACACCGACCGCGCGTTCTGCTCCGCGAAGTCCCGGAACCCCGGGACGGTCGCGCCCGAACCGTCCACCACCGGCTCCGGCGCGGGCTCGCACACGGTGAAGCGCTCCCGGTCGGACAGGGAGCGCTGCCCCGCCGAGACGGAGAGCCAGCCGTCCGTGGGGCAGGTCCGGGAGTTGGCGGTGCGAATGGACACGTTGCCGATCGCCCCGGCCTCGGCCAGTTCCCACAGCGTGGGCGTGTGCTCGGGGGTGACGTCCTCCCAGAGCAGCCCCGGCACGCCCACCAGCACGACCGGGCCGCCGGGCGGGCCGGCGCGGCCAGGGTCGAGTTCGGGTGAGCCCGCGGAGCTCGCGGCGGCGGGGGCCGTGCAGATCAGGGCCGCCACCACCAGCAGGAGGGCGTACAGGCGCCCGCCGGGGCGTCGGCCGGGGTGCCCAGGCCGTTCTCGGGCACGCCCTCCGGTTGCACACCGTTCCGAGCGCAGGCCGAGCCGTCGACTCGGTGACATGGCGGTCCCCCCGATCGCGATCACCTCACTGGTCGCCCACCCTAGTGATCACACGCCTCTGAGCGGGGAAAACGGCGATTCCGGTCAGGGGGCTCCGGAAGGGGGGATCCGGGGAGGTTCCGGGGCCGCCGCGGGGCCCGGGGCCAGCCGAGTGCCGGGGCGCGAGTCCCGGGCCACAGGGCTCAGGGGGTGAGGCCCCACTCCTTCAGGGTGGCGTCGGCGTCGGGCAACGGGCGCCCCCGGGTGACCTCACCGGGGGTGCGGCCGAACCTCGGCGCGGGGCCGGCCACGACCCGGTCGCCCTCCCGCACGAGCGCGCCACGGGCCCGGACGTGCGGGTGGTCGGGGGCCTCCGCCAGCGACAGGATCGGCGCCACGCAGGCGTCGGTCCCCTCGAAGACCGCACCCCACTCGTCGCGGTCGCGCGTGCGCAGCACCTCCGCGAAGCGTGCCCGAAGCCGGGGCCACCCCTCGGTGTCCCACTGCTCGGGCAGCTCCTCGCCGTCCAGCCCCGTCCCCGCGAGGAACGCGGCGTAGAACTGCGGCTCGATGCAGGCCACGGACAGGTGGCGGCCGTCGGCGCACTCGTAGACGTCGTACCAGGGCGCCCCTGTGTCCAGGTAGTTGGTGCCGCGTTCGTCGGTCCACGAACCCCGCGCGCGGTCCTCGTGCACCATCGACATCAGCAGGGAGCTGCCGTCCACCATCGCCGCGTCCACGACCTGGCCGAGTCCGGAGCCCCGCCGCTCCAGGAGGGCCGCCAGTACACCGGTGACCGCGAACATGGTGCCGCCAGCGAAGTCACCGAGCAGGTTGATCGGGGGGACCGGAGGCCCGTCCGCGCGTCCGATGGAGTGCAGGGCGCCGTTCACGGACACGTAGTTCATGTCGTGCCCGGCGGTGTGCGCCAGCGGTCCCTCCTGGCCCCAGCCGGTGACGCGCGCGTACACCAGGCCCGGGTTCAGCTCCAGGCAGTCGTCGGGGCCCAGGCCCAGCCGTTCCATCACGCCGGGGCGGAAGCCCTCCAGGAGGACGTCGGCGCGGGAGACGAGCTCGCGGGCGCGGGCGATCCCCTCCTCGGACTTGAGGTCGGCGCCGAGCACGGCGCGGCCCTCGCTCATGTGCGGTCCGGTGGCGCCGGAGGTCATGGCCTCGGCGGCCCCGGGGCGGTCGATCCGGATGACGCTGGCACCCATGTCGGCGAGGAGCATCCCGGCCATCGGCGCCGGTCCGATGCCGGTGAACTCGATGACGCGGATTCCGTTGAGGGGTCCCATGGTGGTGCCTCCGGGGCGTGGGTCGGGAGAGGTGACTGTGGGGCGGGTGGTGCGTGGAACGGTGGGGCCGGAACGACGGCTGACGGGAACGGTGGGTTACTAGAACGGCGTTCGGTTCATTGTGCAGGCTACGCCGCCCCGACGCCAGGCCGTCGCGCGGGGCGGGGCCGGGAAAAGGAATAGGAGGAAATGCGCGATTTGCAGGGTAATGGTTTTCGGGCCATACAAAAAATCCTTGCTCGCCTGGTGTTAATGTGACCGTGTTCGGCCCTCGAAGGCCCCTCCACCACCGAGGACTCCCACCGACCACCCCTTGAAGAAGGGCTCGGAAGTCATGCCCAGAGAATCCGGGAAGAACGGATCCCAGCGCCGTTCCCGCAGGCGTCGGCGCCCCAGGGCGTCCCTTGTCCTCCCCCTGCCGGCCATGGCGGGCGTCGTCGCGATCGTCCTGGTCCTGGCGGGCGGGGGCGCCGCCCTGGCTGTTGAGAAGACCGTCCTGCTCGACGCCGACGGGCGGGAGCACGAGGTCAGCACCTTCGGGGACAGCGTCCAGGACGTCCTCGACTCCGCCGGGATCGAACTCGGTGAACACGACGTGGTCGCACCCTCCCCGGACACCGAGGTGACCGGCGGCGACCACGTGGTCGTCCGCTCGCCCCGTGAGATCACCCTCGACCTCGACGGCCACGAAGTCAGCCACAGGGTGCACGCCGCCACCCTCGACGAGGCACTCCAGCAGATCGGCCTCGACCCCGAGGGCGTCGAACTCTCCCAGGAGCACGACACCCCGATCCCCGAGGGCGGCCTCACGGTGACCGCCGAACGCGCGCCCCGCATGGTCGTCATGTACGACACCGTCCGCTCCGAGACCCGCACCACCGGCGCGACCGTCGCGGACGTCCTCAGCGCCGCCGGAGTCGAGACCGGTGAGCACGACATCGTCTCCCCGGAACCGGACGAGCCAGCCGAACCCGACATGGTGGTGCGCGTCCTGCCCGCCCTCGGTGAACCCGAGACCGAGGAGGTGGTGATCGAGGCCGAGACGGTCGAACGCGAGAACCCCGACCTCCCCGAGGGCGAACGCGAGGTCGTCACCGAGCCCGAGGACGGGCTCAAGGAGGTCACCACCCTCCGCGTCCTGCGCCACGGCGAGGAGGTCGACCACGAACTCTCCGAGAAGGTCGTCACCGAACCCGTCGAGGGGCTCGTGGAGATCGGCACCAGGGTCGAGGAGGACGATCCCGGCGAGGCGAGCGGTGCGGCGGGCGCCCTCAACTGGGCCGGACTGGCCCAGTGCGAGTCCGGAGGCGACGCCTCCGCCGTGAACGCGGCGGGCGGCTACTACGGGCTCTACCAGTTCAGCCCGAGCACGTGGTCCTCGGTCGGCGGCACCGGACTGCCCTCCGACGCCAGCGCCGCCGAACAGACCCAGCGCGCCCAGCAGCTCTACGACTCCGTCGGAGGGAACTGGCAGAGCCAGTGGCCGCACTGCGGCGTCCACCTCTTCGAGTGACCGGAGCCATCGGCCCGACCCGCTGCCCGACCCGCCACCCGATCCGATGGCGCGACCCGCCGCCCGATCCGACGGCGCGACGCGGCTGGTCCGGCCGGTGGTGCGAGGGGGCGTCCGACCGTACTCGGTGTGGATGAGCGGGTGGGCGGCGGCTGGCAAGATGTGTGGGTGACACAGACACCCGAACCCGACCCCGCCGACCGTTCCCGCCTGCTCACCCCCGCCGACGTGCGGGCCCTCGCTGAGCGGTTCGGTATCCGGCCCACCAAGACCCTGGGCCAGAACTTCGTCATCGACCACGGCACCGTCCGCCGGATCGTCCGCGTCGCGGGCGTCGGCGCCGACGACGTGGTCGTCGAGGTGGGACCCGGGCTCGGCTCGCTCACCCTCGCCCTGCTCCCGCACGTACGCCGGGTCACCGCGATCGAGATCGACCCGGCACTGGCCGAGGCGCTGCCCGGCACCGTCGCGGACCACGCGCCCGACCTCGTCGACCGGCTCACGGTGGTCCCCGGCGACGCCATGCGCGTCACCGAACTGCCCGGCCCGGCGCCCACCGCGCTCGTGGCCAACCTGCCCTACAACGTCTCCGTGCCGGTCCTGCTGCACCTGCTCGAACTCCTGCCGAGCCTGGAGCGGGTGCTGGTCATGGTGCAGGCCGAGGTCGCGGACCGGATCACCGCGACCCCGGGCGGCCGCATCTACGGGGTGCCCTCCGCGAAGGTCGCCTGGTACGCCAGCGCACGCCGGGCCGGAGCTGTCGGTCGGAACGTCTTCTGGCCCGCGCCCAACGTCGACTCCGGTCTGGTGGAACTGGTCCGCCGCCCGGAGCCCAGCACGAAGGCCCCGCGCAGGGAGGTCTTCAAGGTGATCGACGCGGCCTTCGCCCAGCGCCGCAAGACCCTGCGCGCCGCCCTGTCCGGCTGGGCGGGATCGGCCCCCGCGGCCGAGGCAGCGCTCCGGGCCGCCGGGGTGCAGCCGAGCGCACGCGGGGAGTCCCTCGGCATCGAGGAGTTCGCCGCGATCGCCGAGCACCGCCCCGAGTAGCGGCGGCCGTCCGACCACCACCCACCGACCACGGACCGACGGATCACCGGGAACCGGAACCCGGCGATCCGCCCCCGGGGTTTCGGTCAGGGCTTCGGGGCCGGGAGCACCGGTCGCCCTCATTCACCCATCCGGTCGTCGGACGGTCGCCGGGCACGCGGAAGGGGCGCCCTCCGAGGAGGGCGCCCCTTCTCCGTGGTCACGCGTCCCGCTCCCTCGGGGGCGGATCAGCCCTGGTCCGAAGGGGGATGCGTGGGCGGCAGCTCCTCCGACTCACGGGGGCGCGACCGGAACAGCGCCCGCGCCACCGCCGCCACGCCCAGGCCCACCGCCAGCACCGGCAGCAGCCACATCACGTTCGGCTCCCACTCACCGCTGCCGCGGACGGCGAACGCGACCGCGAGCCCCAGGAACAGCACTCCCGCGACGAGCGATCCCCAGTCAGTTCCCCGCTTGGTCATACCGCACCTCCACTGTCCCGGCCCTGCTGCTCGCGTGCACGTTGATGACCGGGAGCTCGTCCCGGCCAGCCCCGTCCCGACGCTCCGTCTCCTCGGCCGGTCCCGAGCTCCGCACGGGCTTCGACGGGTCGAAGGTCTCCTCGTGGGCGAGGCCCAGCCCGGCCACGAAGTCGCCGTCGGGGGCCACGCTCCCGACCCCGATCGCACCCGCCGTCACCTCCGACACCACGTGGACGCGGGCGTCCTCGGGGATCACCAGGACCAGGCTCCCCACGTCCACCCGGACCGCCACGTCCACGGACCCACCCGGGCCGAGCTCGGCGGGCAGGGCCGTGAGGTCCAGCGTCCCCGCACCCACGTTCAGCCACTGGTCGTCCGACCGCGCCTCCGCGACGGTCGTCGGCCGCCAGAGCTCGTCACCGATCCGTGTCCGGGTGACGTCGACCGAGGACACCAGGACCGCACCCAGAACGGCGAGCGCGCCGAGGACCATCAGACCCCGGGGGTTGCCCACCCAGGTCCCGACCAGCGCGTACAGACCGAACACCGCCACCACGGCGGCCATGAAGTAGACACCGAGCTCCGGCCCCACCAGCAGTTGCGCGGCGCTCGCCTCGGAGACGGGCGGACCGAGGTGCGGAGCGGCCACCGGCCACAGGACCGCCATGGCGACCACGGTCCACAGCGCGTGCGAGGCCAGAGGCGAGGAACGCGGCTTCGACCCGTGGCCGGACCCGTCGCCACGGCAGCCGCCGTGGTGGCCCGCGCCCTTCGGCGCCTTCCCCCGCTCCTCGTCGTCCTCGTCCTCGTCCTCGTCCTCGTCAGCGTCGTCTTCGTCGTCGTCGGCGTCCAACGACGTGCGCTCGGACACCACCGCCAGGTCCACCGGGCCCTGCGGGGCCGAGGCCCACGGCTGGGCCGGGTTGTAGTAGGCGGGCACCGGCTGCGGCAGCGGTCCCGTGGGCGGCGGCTCCCGCGTGGCCAGGTCCGCACGCAGGCCGAGCATCGAGGACCGCAGGTCCACCCCCCGGTTCCTCGCGGTCAGCAACCCCAGCACCAGCGGGATCGCCAACACCAGCGTTCCCCAGCCGAACCCGCCCACCAGGCTGAGCGCGGTCGCCCCGGCCAGGCCGAGGGTCAGCAGCTTCAGCACCGCCCGCGGTGGAAAGCTTCGGTTCAGCAGTTGCTCGAAGGTCGCCGGACCGCCCTGGGGGTCCCGCATGAGCATCCACGCCGCGATGTACAGCAGCAACCCCGTGCCACCGGCGAACGCGGTGAGCACGAAGGCCGCGCGCCACACCACGGGGTCCACCCGCGTGTACGCGCCCAACCCGGCGCACACCCCGGCCAGGGCCTGACGCTGGTCGTCGCGGCGCAGCTCGGGGCCGGTCACCGGGTCGGGTGCGTCACCCCCCGGGCCGCTCTCCGTGGCGACGCCCTCGGAGGACCCGGCCCCGGTCCGCGCGGAGCCGTCCTCCGAGAAGCCGTGCCCGAAGGCCCCGCCCCCGAGGGGACCGCTCCCCGCCGACGCCCCGGTCGGCGTCTCTCCGTCAGACATGGACGCTCACCACACTTTCCTCATGGAACCATCGTGACCTCTGATGCGTCGCGAGGGGAATCCGGGACGACCCTGAACCCACCCTGACCGGAACACCAGGGCCGGACCAGGGCCGCGCCCCCGATGTCCCACGAGGGTCACACAGGGCATGCTGGAACCGTCCACAACCACGCGCGCGTCAGGCCACGAGCGTCGCGCCACACACGAAAGCGGTGATCGGGCGGTGCCAACGACGGCCGTGGAGACCCCGCGGCTCACCCGCGCGGTCGACGGCAGACTCCTCGGCGGCGTCGCCTCCGGGCTGGCCCGGCACCTGGGGCTGGACCCGGTCGTGGTCCGCCTCGCCTTCATGGCGCTCGCCGTCGGCGGGATCGGCGTGGCCGTCTACGCGGCCCTGTACTTCCTCGTTCCCAAGGAGGAGGTCGGCGTCGACGGGACCGAACCTGCCGCGGACGCCCGGCGCAAGGGCCGTGACATCTCGCAGCTCATCGCCTACGTCGGGCTCGCCGCCGGACTCGGCCTCCTGTTCCTGGTGTTCGGCGGGGTCTTCGACCCGCTCCTGTGGTTCGTCATCTTCGGTGCCCTCGGGGCCACCATCCTGTGGCAGCAGGCCAACCCCGCGGAACGCAACGAGTGGATGAACAGCACGGTCAGCCGCACACGGCCCAAGAGCATCATGCGGACCACCGCCGGTGTCCTGCTCGTGGTGGTCGGCGTCATCGGCTTCCTGGTGTTCCAACAGCAGCTCCAGGAGGCCCGCGCGGGGCTGACCTTCGCGTTCACGCTCATCACCGGGATCGCGCTGATCGTCGCCCCCTGGATCATCGGGCTCATCCGGGAACGCGACTCCGAGCGCCGTGAGCGCATCCGCAACGCCGAACGCGCGGAACTCGCCGCGCACATCCACGACTCCGTCCTGCACACGCTCACCCTCATCCAGCGCCGCGCGGACGACCCCCGCGAGGTGCAGCGCCTGGCCCGCGTGCAGGAACGCGCCCTGCGCAGCTGGCTGTACCAGCGCCCCGCCGACGCGGAGACCACCGTCACACCGGGCCTGGAGCGGGTGGCCGCCGAGGTCGAGGAGGAGCACGGCGTGCCGATCGAGGTGGTGTGCGTCGGGGACGCGCCCATCGACGACGGCATCAGCGCGATGCTCCGCGCCGCCCGCGAGGCCATGGTCAACGCCTCCAAGTACGCCGGAACGGACACCATCTCGGTGTTCGGGGAGGTGGACGAGACGGAGGTCCTGGTGTTCGTGCGGGACCGGGGCGCCGGGTTCGACCTGGACGACATCCCCGAGGACCGCATGGGCGTGCGCGGGTCCATCGTCGGACGCATGGAGCGGCACGGGGGGACCGCGCGCATCCGTACCGAGCCCGGCGAGGGCACCGAGGTGCAGCTCCGCATGCCCCGCATCCCCGACATGTGACCCCGGGAGACGGTGTGGTGACCGCCTGGCGACGGGGCCGTGGCCGCTTCGGGTCAGGGACGGGCGAAGCGATGCGGGCCACTACCTCCCGGGTGACTTCGCTGGATAGGGTCCAGGTGTGGGAGAAGAGAGCACGAACTTCAGTGACGGAGACGCGGTTCCCCGCGTCGTGATCGTGGACGACCACCGGCTGTTCCGCAGCGGGGTGCGCGGAGAGCTCGGGGACGCCGTCAACGTCATCGGTGAGGCCGGGGACGTCGACAGCGCGGTGCACGTCATCGGGGAGACCCTGCCCGATCTCGTGCTCCTCGACGTGCACCTGCCCGGCGGCGGGGGAGTCGAGGTGTTGCGGCGGGTCCTGGCGAAGCACCCCCAGATCCGCTTCCTCGCCCTGTCGGTCTCCGACGCCGCCGAGGACGTCATCGGCGTGGTGCGCGGGGGCGCGCGCGGCTACGTCACCAAGACCATCTCCGGCAAGGACCTCGCCAACGCCATCGTGCGGGTCGCGGACGGCGACGCGGTGTTCTCGCCGCGCCTGGCGGGGTTCGTGCTGGACGCCTTCTCCGCGACGGACGCGCCCCCGGCCGACCCCGAGCTGGACCGCCTCACCCAGCGCGAACGCGAGGTCCTGCGGCACATCGCGCGCGGCTACGCGTACAAGGAGGTCGCCAAGGAGCTGTTCATCTCGGTCAAGACGGTCGAGACGCACGTCTCCTCGGTGCTGCGCAAGCTCCAACTGTCCAACCGGCACGAGCTCAGCCGCTGGGCCACGGCCCGCCGCCTGGTCTGAGCCCGCCCGGGGTCCGGTCACCGGCCCCGGTCGCCCGGCGACCGAGACCGGGGCGACCGGGGGCCGGCGACCGGAGAGCGCTCAGCGCAGCGAGTCGAGCATGCGGTCGAGGAACTCGTCCTCCCGCACCTCGGTGACCACCCGCGCGGCACGGCGCTCGTCGTTGCTCGGACGGAGTCGACGGTCGGCCACGGTCATCCCACGGGTCAGCCCGCCGGTCAGCTCCACCCGCACCGGAGCCTCGAAGGCCTCGGTCACCAGGTGCGGGTCGACCAGCACCGCCGCGGCCAGCGGGTCGTGCATCGCGCACTGGCGCACCCCGAAGATGCCCCGGTAGAACTCGGCGTAGAAGTCCAGGAACGCGGAGGTGTTCTGTGCCCGCGCGCCGGGCACCTCCTGGAGCCGGTCCAGCCACGCACCGGTGGCCACGGTCCTCATGGTGATGTCGAGCGCGATCAGGTCCAGGTCGAACCCGGCCGCGAACACCGCCTCGGCGGCCTCGGGGTCGTTGGCGATGTTGGCCTCGGCGTGCGAGGAGACGTTTCCGGGCACCTCCACGGCGCCGCCCATCACGACCAGGCGCCGCACCAGCTGGGGCAGGCGCGGCTCCAGACCGAGCGCCAGTGCCAGGTTGGTCAGCGGACCCACGGCCAGCACGTCGATCCGCCCGGGGTTCTCCCGCACCAGACGCACGAGGAGTTCGGCGGCGGACTCGGCCACCGGCTCACGCACGGGCTCCGGAAGCTTCACGTCGCCCAGGCCGTTCTCGCCGTGCACGTGCCCGGCCAGCCGCGGCTCCTGCACCAGCGGCCGGGAGGCACCCACGGCCACCGGAACGTCCGGGCGGCCGTACAGGTCGAGCAGGCGCAACGCGTTCAGCGCCGTCACCTCGACCGTGTTGTTGCCGAACACCGCGCCGACACCGACGATCTCCACCTCAGGCCGCGCGGCCAGGTAGGCGAGTGCGACGGCGTCGTCGATCCCCGGGTCACAGTCGACGAACACACGCATGGACTCCTGGTCAGCCAAGACCAATCTCCCCCCGAACAGGACATGGACCAGCCAGGCGGACGACCTGGTTGGTGTGGGGGCGTGACCGGAGGTTCCGTGGCCGGTCGTGCCTCACGGGAGGCACGCACGCGACCGGAGACATCCGCCGAAAACGCCTCCAACAGGGTAAGCCGCTGGCCGCACCGCACGTTGACGGCGGACCGCCCACGGGACGGGAGCGCGGGAAGAGGGGGGACGGACGGATGGGACGGGAGGGGAGGAGGGGCACCTCCCCGGGTGGACGGTCACGTCACCGGTCGGCCGTAACCTGGTAGGCGTGTCCTCCCAAGAACAGCTTCTCGAAGGTCTGAACGGTCCCCAGCGCGACGCGGTCACCCACGCGGGGGCGCCGCTCCTCATCGTGGCGGGCGCGGGATCGGGCAAGACCCGTGTCCTCACCCACCGCATCGCCCACCTCATGGCCGAACGCGGGGTACGCCCGGGGGAGATCCTCGCGATCACCTTCACCAACAAGGCCGCGGCCGAGATGAAGCAGCGCATCGAGGCCCTTCTCGGCACCCGCGCCGCCAACACCATGTGGACCATGACCTTCCACTCGGCGTGCGTGCGCATCCTGCGCAGGGAGGCGCACCGGCTCGGCTACCCGAGCAGCTTCACCATCTACGACGCCGCCGACTCCCAGCGCCTCATGCAGATGGTCTGCAAGGAGATGGACCTGGACCCCAAGCGGTTCCCGCCCAAGTCCTTCAGCTTCCAGGTGTCCAACCTCAAGAACGAGCTCGTCGACTACGACACGTACGCGGAGCAGGCCCAGACCGAGCAGGAGAAGAAGCTCGCGGAGGCCTACCAGCTCTACCAGCGCCGCCTGCTCGAGGCGGGCGCCATGGACTTCGACGACCTGATCATGATCACGGTCAACCTGTTCCAGATGTTCCCGGACGTGGCCGAGTACTACCGGCGCCGCTTCCGGCACGTCATGGTCGACGAGTACCAGGACACCAACCACGCGCAGTACGCGTTCGTCCGCGAACTCGTCGGCGCGGCGGAGGGCTCCGACACCAGCGCGGTCCCGCCCGCCGAACTCTGCGTGGTGGGCGACGCCGACCAGTCGATCTACGCCTTCCGGGGCGCGACCATCCGCAACATCCTGGAGTTCGAGCGCGACTTCCCTAACGCGCGGACCATCCTGCTGGAACAGAACTACCGCTCCACCCAGAACATCCTCTCCGCCGCCAACACGGTGATCGACCGGAACGAGGGCCGCCCGGCCAAGAACCTGTGGTCGGAGCAGGGCGAGGGCCCGATGATCACCGGATACGTCGCGGACAACGAGCACGACGAGGCGGCCTTCGTCGTCGGCGAGATCGACCGGCTGACCGACGAGGGCGTGGTCAAGCCGAGCCAGGTCGCGGTCTTCTACCGGACCAACGCGCAGTCCCGCGTCTTCGAGGACGTGTTCATCCGGACCGGGCTGCCGTACAAGATCGTCGGCGGTGTGCGCTTCTACGAGCGCAAGGAGATCCGCGACATCCTCGCCTACCTGCGGGTGCTGGCCAATCCCGAGGACACGGTGAGCCTGCGCCGCATCCTCAATGTGCCCAAACGCGGCATCGGCGCGCGGGCGGAGGAGTCCATCGAGCTCCTCGCCGCGCGGGAACGCGTCTCGTTCTCGAAGGCGCTGCGCCGCGTGGACGAGGCGCCGGGCCTGGCGACCCGTTCGGCCAAGGCGATCCGCAACTTCACCGCACTGTTGGACGAGCTCGCGGAGGTCGTCCCGGGCAGCACCCCGGCGGAGATCGTCGAGGCTGTGCTCAGCAAGACGGGCTACCTGTCGGAACTGGCGGAGTCCAAGGACCTCCAGGACGAGAGCCGGGTGGAGAACCTCGAGGAGTTCGTCGACGTCGCCCGGGAGTTCGAGCACACCTTCGCCGCGCTCATCGAGGACGAGGCGGAGCTGGAGGGCGAGGAGAACCAGGGCATCGACCCGGGCGAACCGACCCTGGTCGACTTCCTGGAGCGCATCTCCCTGGTCGCTGACACCGACCAGATCCCCGACGAGGACGACGACGGCGGGGTGGTCACCCTGATGACCCTGCACGCGGCGAAGGGGCTGGAGTTCCCGGCCGTCTTCCTCACCGGTATGGAGGACGGGGTCTTTCCGCACACGCGAACGCTGGGGGACAAGACCGAGCTGGAGGAGGAGCGGCGCCTGGCGTACGTGGGCATCACGCGCGCCGAGCAGCGGCTGTACGTCAGCCGCGCGGCCGTGCGCAGCGCCTGGGGGACGCCCTCCTACAACCCGGCGTCCCGGTTCCTGGACGAGATCCCGTCGGCACTGGTCGACTGGCGGCGTGCGGAGTCGACGCTCTCCGCCCCGCCCAGCCGCACGATCGGAGGCCGCTCCGGGGGAGGCTTCGGTGGCGGGGGCGGTTTCGGAAGCCCCTTCGGAAGTGGGAGGAAGGCCGTCAAGGAGGCGCCCACGCTCAGTGTGGGAGACCTGGTCAACCACGACTCCTTCGGGATGGGTCGGGTGCAGTTGGTCGACGGCGCCGGGGACAAGACCAAGGCCCGCATCGACTTCGGCGCTGACATCGGGGAGAAGGACTTCCTGGTCAAGTACGCCCCGATCGAGAAGCTCTAGGCGGTCGGGTCCCCCATGGGGGCTCAGGGGGACGTCATCCCCTGGGCCCCGGGTGGACGGGGCTTCGGGGCCGGGACCGGTCGGCTCCACGGCGATGTAGGCCAGGACACCGAAGAGTTTTCGGAAACCTGTCACGAGCACTCCACCCCAGCGGTACAGTTGGTCAAGACCGAGCGAGACGAACGCGGACAACACTGCGGGCGGGCCGGTCCACCTCCTCCGAAACACACTGGTTCGAGCAGTCGCTCGGGGCATGTAGGCTCGGGGAGTTGCTTCGAAAGCCCAGCGGAAACGTGAAGCGGAAGAAGCACCGGGAATTCTTTCTCCGGATCAGGTTTGAAAGCGAAAACGCCGATTTGGCGGGGCGCGGAACACCTGATAAAGTAAAGACACAACACAGCGTAGAAGCCGCTCACGCGGTGGAAACGCAGAGGCCTTCTCCGGAAGAGCAGACGGAACCTGAGGT
>NZ_CBDRIY010000055.1:0-31087 GCF_965344335.1 Nocardiopsis eucommiae | reverse complement strand
GAGCGCTGCGCAAGGAGAGCGACCGGCGCACCTCGGGGAGCGGACGATCCTCACGGAGCCGCTCCCGCTGACCGCTCGGCACCGTACCGCCCGGCGCCTCCGGACGCCGGGCCCACCCGACTAAGGAGGGGAGATGGCCCAGAACGTCGCCGACCACGTGTTGCGCCGGCTGTCGCAGTGGGGTGTCACCGAGGTCTTCGGCTACCCCGGGGACAGCGTGAACGGCCTGGTCGCGGAGATGGCGAAGGTGGAGGACGGGCCGCGGTTCGTCCAGGCCCGGCACGAGGAGATGTCCGCCTTCGAGGCGGTCGGCTACGCCAAGTTCGGCGGTCGGCTGGGCGTGTGCATGGCCACCGGGGGCCCGGGGGCCGTGCATCTTCTCAACGGCCTCTACGACGCCAAACTCGACCACGTCCCGGTCCTGGCGATCCTGGGACAGGCCAGCCGCACCGCGATGGGCGGCGCCTACCAGCAGGAGATCGACCTCCACAGCCTGTTCAAGGACGTCTCCTCGGCGTTCCTGGAGACGGTGAACGTCCCCCAGCAGCTCCCGAACGTGCTGGACCGCGCCGTGCGCTCAGCCCTGTCGGAGCGTGCGCCGGCCACCGTGATCATCCCCGCCGACGTGCAGGAGCTCGACTACACGCCGCCGGAACACGCGTTCAAGCACGTGCCGTCCAGCGCTCCGGACCGGCGGGTCCACGGCGGCACCGTGCTGCCGCCCGCCAGCGAACTGGACCGCGCCGCCGAGGTGATCGACTCCGGCGAGCGAGTGGCGATCCTGGTCGGACAGGGCGCCAGGGGAGCGGCCGACGAGGTCCTGGCCCTGGCCGACGCGACCGGTGCGGGGATCGCCAAGGCGCTCCTCGGCAAGGACGTGCTCCCCGACGACCTGCCGAACGTCACCGGAGCCATCGGGTTGTTGGGGACCCGGCCCTCGTGGGAGCTGATGCGCGACTGCGACACCCTGCTCATCGTGGGCTCGAACCTGCCCTACTCCCAGTTCCTGCCACCGTTCGGACGGCGGGCCGTGGAGATCGACGTCGACCCCCGGTTCATCGGGATGCGCTACCCCACCGAGGTCAACCTCGTCGGAGACGCCGCGAGCACGCTGCGTGCGCTGCTCGAACGGCTCGACCCGCCCGCGACGGTCCGCGACGGCCGCGAACGCTGGAGCTCCGAGGTCCAGGGCAACGTGCGCCGCTGGCGGCGGGTCCTGGACGCGCAGGCGGAGGTCTCCGCCGACCCGGTCAACCCGATGAGGGTCATCAGCGAGCTCTCCTCGCGGCTGCCCGGTGACGCCATGGTGACCGTGGACTCGGGTTCGGCCACCAACTGGTACGCCCGGTTCCTGGACCTGGGTGAGGGCAACCGGGGATCGGTCTCGGGCACCCTCGCCACCATGGGGTGCGCCGTCCCCTATGCCATCGGGGCCAAGTTCGCCGCTCCCGACCGGCCCGTGGTCGCGCTGGTGGGTGACGGGGCCATGCAGATGAACGGGCTCATGGAGCTGCTGACGGCCCGCCGCTACCAGCACCTGTGGGACGACCCCCGGCTGGTGGTGTGCGTACTGCACAACAACGACCTCAACCAGGTCACCTGGGAACTGAGGGCGATGGGCGGTTCAACGAGGACGCCGTACTCGCAGGACCTGCCGGACCTGTCGTACGCGGACGTCGCCGAGCTGGTGGGGGTCACGGGGATCACCGTGGACCGGCCCGAGGACGTCGGTCCGGCCTGGGACCGGGCCCTGGCCGCCCAGGGGGCGGTGGTGCTGGACGTGCACTGCGACGCCGACGTGCCGCCGATTCCACCGCAGACCGAGTGGGACCAGGTCACCGACACGCTCAGGGCGCTCCTGAGCGGGGATCCGGACGTGTCGGGGGTCGCGGCGCGCGGTCTCGCCACCAAGATCCAGGAGTTCCTGCCGCACAGCCGCTGACACCGGCCCCGGGAACACGGGCCTCGCACCTGGTCGTCGGCTCGGCGACCGGGTGCGACGGGTGAAGGTGCCCGACGTCGGCGGTGGGTGGGGGCCGGAGCCCTCGCCCGGCACCGGCCCCCACCGCTCGTCCGGGGGTCAGGCGCGCTGCCGCAGACGCTCCCGCTGGGGCACCACGGTGTACTTCGGGTCCTCGGCCGACTGCACACCGGCCTGGAAGATCCCCAGCCGGGTCAGCGCCGAGCCTCCCACCAGCGCGGCTCCGCTCAGCGCCGACACGACCCGGTTGCGCCGCCCCAGGACCGAGCCGACCGCGCCCGCCAGTGTGAGGGCCTTGGCGGTACGCGTGAGCGCCCCCGCCAGCCCACGGCCGTAGGGCTCTCCGACCAGACCCATCCGCTTCTCCATGCAGGTGGACACCGCGAGCTCGGTCAGCGCTCCGCCCACGGCCGCCCGGCGGAACGGGCCGGCGTGCTCCGTCGGTGTCGTGACCAGTCCCATGCCGCCCGCCGCCGCGACGGCGGAGGACGCGAAGACATAGGGCATCTCCCGGTGCCCCTCGTGCCAGGAGGGCACCGCCGTGTCGCAGATGAGCGGTGCCGTGTAGGTGGCGACCAACGGCCCCAGGGCCCCCGCGCCCATGGTCGCCGCGGACCCGAACCGCGGGAACCAGCCGGTGGCGGCGGTCACGGCGGCCGTCCCGACCAGGGGGCCGTACCCCGCCAGGAGCCACGACCCCATGCTCATCGGTGAGGTCGGCTTGAACACACGCAGCATGTTGA
Organism: Nocardiopsis eucommiae; assembly: GCF_965344335.1. Lineage (NCBI taxonomy): Bacteria > Bacillati > Actinomycetota > Actinomycetes > Streptosporangiales > Nocardiopsidaceae > Nocardiopsis > Nocardiopsis eucommiae. The sequence goes on along the minus strand of NZ_CBDRIY010000055.1, from coordinate 28,363 downwards.
GGAAGCGCTCGGGCCGCCCGAGGTCGTGGACGAGGGCCACCAGCGACCCGGAGATCGCCACCAGCGCCGTGTACTTGAGGGGACGCCCCAGGTCGGCGCGGCCGGTGGCCTCCGCCCCGGCGGCCAGGACCGAGGAAGCACCGGCCAGACCGCCCAGGAACAGGTAGCCGCCGATGTCGCGGGCCTCCCACACCACCCCGTTGAGCACCGGCCTTCCGTGGTAGGAGCGAAAGTCGGCGTCGGGCACGCGGGTGGGCTCGCCCCCGCGCCGACGCCGGCCCTCCGGGCGCCCCGACGGCCGCTCCGCCTCCCGCGCCTGGTCACGTTCGGTCCGCTGGGCCTCGGAGACCACGCCCGCCGCGCCGGTGATCGCGTCCCGGCCGCGTTCGCTCGGCCCCATGCCGTCGAGTTCGGGATTGCTCATGACCGCCTCCCCGCGAACGCCGCGAGCCCACCCGCGAGCAGGACCACGGCCGCCGAACCCGCGTGCCGCCACATCGACGGCAGGTCGCGGGTGGTCACCACCGGGTCGGGTGGGAGACCGTACACCTCGGGCTCGTCCAGCAGCAGGAAGAAGGCACCGGCACCGCCCACGCCGTCCTCGGGGTCCTCGCCGTACAGCCGCGCGGAGGACACCCCCGCGTCCTGGAGGTCCTCCACCCGCCGCTGGGCCCGCTCCCGCAGCTCGTCCAGGTCACCGAACTGGATGGAGTCGGTGGGGCACGCCTTCGCACACGCGGGCTCCAGACCGTCACCGATCCGGTCGTAGCAGAGCGTGCACTTCCAGGCCCGGCCGTCGACCTCCCGACGGTCGATCACTCCGTACGGGCAGGCGGACACGCAGTACCCGCAACCGTTGCAGATGTCCTCCTGCACCACCACGGTGTCGAACTCCGTACGGAAGAGCGACCCCGTGGGACACACGTCCAGGCAGGCCGCGCTCGTGCAGTGCTTGCACACGTCGGACGACATCAGCCACCGGAACTCGCCCCGGCCCGTTCCGTCGCCGTCCTCGCCCTTGCGCTGCCCCGGGAGGTCGAACGAGGGCATGCCGAGGTCGACCGTCCCGGGGCCCGCGGCCGCTCCGGGGGCTCCGTCGCCGCTCCCGGGCCTGCCCACGCCGGACTCCTGGTACCCGAGCGGTACGCGCTGCTCGACGAAGGCCACGTGGCGCCAGGTGTCGGCGCTCAGACGCCCGCTGTTGTCGAAGGACGAGGCCAGGAAGTTCAGCCCGTCCTCCGGGACCATGTTCCACTCCTTGCACGCGACCTCGCATGCCTTGCACCCGATGCACACGCTCGTGTCGGTGAAGAACCCCTTGCGTGAGGGCCGTTCGTCCTCGGTCATCAGTCCTCCGTTCCGGTCCGCTCGGTGACGCCCGCCCTGCGCCGGTACTCCTCCACCAGGGCCACGCGCTCCGGGCCCCGGGGACGCCGCCCCGGACGGATGTCGGCGGTCAGCGCCTTCACTTCCTGGATGTGCACGTTGGGGTCCAGCGCCATGGACATCAGCTCGTTGGCCGAGTCACCCGTGGAGTACCCGTTGGGCCCCCAGTGGTAGGGCATGCCGATCTGGTGGACGAGGCGCCCCTGGACGCGCAACGGCCTCATGCGGTCGGTGACCAGCACTCTGGCCTCGATGGCGTTGCGCGCCGTCACGACGGTCGCCCAGCCGCCGTGCTCCAGTTCCCGTTCGGCCGCCAGCTCCGGTCCCACCTCGCAGAAGAACTCCGGTTGGAGCTCGGACAGGTAGGGCGTCCACCGGCTCATGCCCCCGGCGGTGAAGTGCTCGGTGAGCCGGTAGGTCGTCACCACGTACGGGAACACCCCGGCCCCGGGGGTGCCCGGGGGCGGGTGGTAGCGGTTGAGCTCGTGCTGGAAGAGCAGACGGGTCGGGTTGCGCTGCTGCCGGTAGAGCGGGTTGCCGAACGGGGTGTCCTGCGGTTCGTAGTGCGTGGGCATCGGACCGTCGTGCAGACCTGCCGGAGCGTAGAGCCACCCCTTGCCGTCCGCCTGCATGATGAACGGGTCCACCCCGCTCAGGGCCTCGACGCCGGTCGCGTCCTCGGAGGGCCGGTAGCCGGGCGCCTTGTCGTGTTCGAAGTCGGCGACGTCGAACCCCGTCCAGTGCCCCGCTTCCTCGTCCCACCACACCAGGGCCTTGCGCTCGCTCCACGGGCGGCCCCGGGGGTCGGCCGAGGCCCGGTTGTACAGGACGCGCCGGTTGTCCGGCCACGCCCAGGCCCACTCGGCGGCGATCCAGTCCTGCTCGTCGCCCGGCTTCTTGCGCGCGGCCTGGTTGACCCCGTCCGCGAAGACCCCGCAGTAGATCCAGCAGCCGCAGCTGGTGGACCCGTCGTCCCTCAGCCGGGTGTACCCGTCCAGCGGACGGCCCCGCGCGTCGTGCCCGTTGATCTCACGCAGTACCGCCTCCGCGCTGGGCTCCCCGTCCGGCTCCAACGGGTAGTCCCAGGTGAGTTCGAGGACCGGCTGGTCCTTGGGATCGCCCGACCCGGCGAGGCGCTCCCGGACCAGTCTCCCCAGGTGGTACATGAACCACAGGTCACTACGCCGGTCACCGCTGGGTTCGACCGCGCGGTCGTGCCACTGGAGGGTCCGGTTGGTGTTGGTGAACGTGCCCGACTTCTCCGTGTGCGCGGCCGCCGGGAAGAAGAAGACCTCCGTGCCGATGTCCTCGGTGCGCATCTCCCCGGACTCGATCTCCGGGCCGTCCTTCCACCAGGTGGCGCTCTCGATCAGCGAGAAGTCCCGGACCACCAACCAGTCCAGTTCGGCCATGCCGAATCGCTGCGCCCGGCTGTTGGCCGACCCCACCGCCGGGTTCTCGCCCATGAGGAAGTAGCCCTTGCACACACCCTCCATCTGCGCCATCACGGTGTCGTACGTGCTGTGCGACCCGGTCAGCCGGGGGAGGTGCCCGAAGCAGAAGTCGTTGTCGGCCGTGGCGTGCTCACCGAACCACGCCTTGAGCAGGCTCACCGTGTAGGACCGCATGTCCGACCAGAACCCCTTGCGCGGATACCCGGCCGCCAGCACGTACCCCTCCAGGTCCTGTTCCTCATGGGCGTGCGGCATGGGCAGGTAACCCGGCAGCAGGTCGAACAGCGTGGGCACGTCGCTGGAGCCCTGGATGCTGGCGTGGCCACGCAGAGCCTGGATCCCTCCACCGGGCCGACCGACGTTGCCCAGCAGCAGCTGGAGGATCGACGCCGTACGGATGTACTGCGAACCCACGGTGTGCTGCGTCCAGCCGACCGCGTAGCAGAAGGCGCTGGTGCGCTCCGGCCCGGAGTTCTCGGTGAGGTGGTCGCACACCCGCAGGAACACGTCCCTCGGGATCCCGCACACCTCCTCGACCATCTCGGGCGTGTACCGGGAGTAGTGGCGCCTGAGGACCTGGAACACGCACCTGGGATCCGTGAGCGTGCGGTCCTCCTCGGGGCGCTCCCGGATCACCGCGCCGCCCGAGCCCTGCTGCTCCGGGCGGCCCGAGCGGCTGGTGTCGCCCGTGACGCCCCCGCGCGTACGGGGGAGCTGGTTGCGGTCGCCCGCCGCCGCGGCCACCGTCGCGCCCTCGTAGGTCCAGGTGGAGACGTCGTAGGAGCGTTCCTTCTCGGAGAACCCGGAGAACACCCCGTCCAGGTCCTCGGTGTCCCGGAACGCCTCGCCCACGATGGTCGCGGCGTTCGTGTACTCCAGGACGTAGTCGTGGAAGTACTTCCCCTCCGACAGCACGTGGTTGATGACGGCGCCCAGGAAGGCGATGTCGGTGCCCGCGCGGATCGGCACGTGCAGGTCGGCCAGGGCGCTGGTCCGACTGAACCGGGGGTCGACGTGGATGACGACGGCTCCGCGCGCCTTGGCCTCCATCACCCACTGGAACCCGACCGGGTGCGCCTCGGCGAAGTTGGAACCCTCGATCACGATGCAGTCGGAGTTCTGGAGGTCCTGGAGGAACATGGTGGCCCCGCCGCGCCCGAAGGAGGTCCCCAGCCCGGCGACGGTCGAGCTGTGGCAGACCCGTGCCTGGTTCTCCACCTGGATCACCCCGAGCGAGGTGAGGAGCTTCTTGATCAGGTAGTTCTCCTCGTTGTCGAGGGTCGCCCCACCCAGGCTCGCGATGCCGAGCGTGCGCGCCACACGTCGGCCCTCGCACTCCTCCTGCCAGGTCCGCTCCCGCGTGTCCACGACCCGGTCGGCCACCATCCGCATGGCCGTGTCCAGGTCCAACTCCTCCCAGTCCGTGCCATGGGGGCGTCGGTACAGGACCCGGTCCCGCCGGGACGGTCCCGTGGTGAGCTGGAGGCTCGCCGAACCCTTGGGGCACAGGCGTCCCCGGCTGATGGGGGAGTCGGGGTCGCCCTCGATCTGGATGACCTGCTCGTCACGGACGTACACGTTCTGCCCACACCCCACCGCGCAGTACGGGCAGACCGACTTGACGACCCGGTCCGCCTCGGCGGTGCGCGGGCGGAGCCGCTCGGTGCGCTCCGACCTGGCGGCCGCCCCGAGTCCCCGCCGGTCCTCTCCGGTGACCTGTCTCAGTACCGGCCACGATCCGAGCCATTCCCACACGCTCATGGAACTCCTCCCCGACCCGGTGGCGTGGCACCGCCCGGCCCGTTCCTCCGCTGACGTCAGCTGGCCTGGGTCTCTCCGCCGATCCGAGTGGGGGTCTCGCCGGTGGAGCGGGACGAGGGCCCGTCGCGGGCGAAGCGCACGAAGGAGGGCGCGGTCCCGACCGTGTCGGTCCGCCCCCTCGGCTTCTCCCGTCTGCGCGGACGGTCGTCCATGGTGGTTCCCCCGTGCTCCCTCCTCGACCGCCCTGCCCGACCGACGAGAGCCGCACACCTGCCCGCCGCCACAGAGCACCATCCTTTGCCCTGGTCCGCGCGTGCAGGGGGGACGACTTTCTCCTTGAGGGGGTTTGCGCAGACATTGTGGTGGGAAGCGCGGATCCGGGGCGCTTCCTACGAAGCTCCGTGAACTCGGGCGAGTGACGAGCTCCCGACCAGCGCTCCCGCACGCACGAGATGGGCGTCCACAGGCGCTGCTTCGACCCGGGACCCACGCGCGTGCCCACCGGGGATGTGAACCCCTGCGCGGTCCACTCCTCCCCACGACTCCGCGAGTTCGAGCGTTCCGTGTCGGGTCAGTGGAGGAGCGGCATGAGGTGGATGACCTCCCAGGCCTCGAAGACGGCGACGACGAAGAGCACCAGGACGATGACGGGATAGAGGCGCAGGTTGGCGCCGAGGCCCGCCCGGTACCCCGCCCGCCTGGACGGCAGTTCGAGTCTCTGGTACCCGAAGGTCGATCTCCAGAGAATGACCGTCCCGAGCGTCGCCAGGATGTAGGCCTGGAATTCGATGATCAGGACGGGAGCGTGGGGGAGGAGGGCGATGGCGGCGTCCCCGGATGTCGGAGTGAGCCACATGCCGATTTCCATGGCTCGGTAGACCGTGGCGGCGACCCCGAAGAACGGAATGACGAGCGAGGGAATCGTCGTCGTGAGCAGGGCGGCGAAGGCGAGATTGAAGATGAACGTCCCCAGGGCCGCCGACACGAAGTCGCCGTTCACGTAGGCGGTGACCACGAAGTCCCCGGGTCCGGGCAGGTCCACGAAGGCTTGGGCGCGTTCGAGTCCCCTCTCCTGTAACCCGAAGAGGGCTGTCAGGGCCATCGTCGCTCCCAACAGGCCGTAGACGGCGATATTGAGAAGGACGTAGGTTCTCCAGTGCTCTCTGAGGATGTTCAGGAAACCGCGAAAGAGGCGCATCCGGTCGTTCTCCCTTCTGGTTCGGCGGTCGAGTGGCGACGCCGTTCAGCGGCCGAGGGCATCGAGGGCTGTGGCGATGATGGTGGGTCGCCATTCCCGTTCACGGCCGACGCGCACGGCGGTCAGGCAGGCGTGGGTGAGCACGGCCGCAGAGCTGATCACCCGGATCTGGCGTTCCTCGTCGGAGGAGGACCAGTCGACCCCGAAGGCGCGCGTGACGGCTTCCCCGCAGGCGAGGAGCTCCGCGGGGGCGTCGTTCGGATCAATGTCGATCAGGCCCAGGGACAGCGCGCTCACGCCTGGCCACTGGAACGTGAGGTCCACGAACCCGGCCACCAGGCCCCGGTCCCGCTCTTCGCCCGCAGGGAGGGTCGCCACCTCGGCGGTGACGGCGGTCACCGCCCGGCTTATCGCGGTGATGGCCGCCTCGTGGAGCGCGTCCTTGGTGGCGAAGCGGCGAAGGATCCCGGCCTTGGAGTATCCGGTCGCGTCAGCGATCTGTTGGACTGACGTGTTCTCGAAGCCGTGGCGGGCGAAGAGGCCCGCCGCCCGGTCCACGATCTGAGCGTCGATCTGTTCACTGCTCGGTTTCACCATGGGGAGACCCTACCGCATGTGTGACCATATCGGTCAGCTTGTGACCGATATGGTCACAAAAGACCACGCGGGAGCGTTGCGGTAGCGGAGAAGAACCGGTAGCTGCCGAGGTCCTCCAAGATCTCCTTGACCATCCGCCGAGTCCCTTTCTGGATAGCGGCGACGCCCTCCGGGGCGTGCTCGCCCGGATGAGATGGGGGAGTGGCGACGGCTCGTGGGGGCGTTCCGGTGCGGTCGAACACGGCCTGGCGCGCCCCCGGGTCGCGTTGCGCTCCGGGACCGGGACACGACGATCTGTCACTGTGGTGCACTGGCGCACTACCCATGTACGCCAGTGACCTGGGAAGAGGCAGAAGTGAGCGATACCGGAGCATCGTCGTCGGGGTCGGGGGAATCCCACCTGGCCCACGTGACCATGATCGCGGCGGCCGCCGCGATGGGTGGGTTCCTGTTCGGCTACGACAGCGCGGTCATCAACGGCGCGGTCGACGCGATCCAGCAGAAGTTCGACGTGGGCGCCGGACTCCTGGGGTTCACCGTCGCCTCCGCCCTGCTGGGCTGTGTGGTGGGCGCGGCCACGGCGGGCAACCTCGCGGACCGGCTCGGCCGCATCAGGGCCATGCAGATCGCCGGTGTCCTGTTCGCGGTGAGCGCGATCGGTTCGGCCCTGCCGTTCTCGATCTGGGACCTCACCTTCTGGCGCGTCATCGGCGGCGTGGCGATCGGTATGGCCTCGGTGATCGCGCCGACCTACATCGCGGAGGTCTCGCCCGCCGCCTACCGGGGTCGCCTGGCCTCCCTGCAACAGCTCGCCATCGTGCTGGGGATCGCCTGCTCCCAGCTGGTGAACTACGCGATCGCGCAGGAGGCGGACGGCAGCGCGCACAACATGCTCGGACCGGTGCAGGCATGGCAGTGGATGCTGGCCGTGGAGGCGCTGCCCGCCCTGGTCTACCTCGGGTTGAGCCTGGTCATCCCGGAGTCGCCCCGCTATCTCGTGCGGGTGGGACGCGTGGACCGGGCCCGGTCCATCCTGAGCGATGTCGAGGGGGGCGGGACGGCCCGGATCGACCGGAGGATCGGGGAGATCAAGGAGGCCCTGGGCTCGGAGGTGCGGCCCCGGCTGCGGGACCTGACCGGGAAGTACGGCCTGCTGCCCATCGTCTGGATCGGTATGGCGGTCTCCGCCTTCCAGCAGCTGGTGGGCATCAACGTCATCTTCTACTACTCCAGCTCGCTGTGGCAGTCGGTCGGCGTGGCCGAGACCGACTCGCTGCTGCTGAGCCTGTTCACCTCCCTGGTGAACATCGTCGGCACGGTGATCGCGATCATGCTGGTGGACCGGGTGGGCCGCAAACCCCTCCTGCTGGCGGGGTCCGCGGGGATGACCGTGGCGTTGGGCCTGGCCGCCTTCGCGTTCAGCCACGCCACCGGCTCCGGCGAGGAGGTCACCCTCCCCTTCGTGTGGGGCGTGGTGGCGCTGGTCTCGGCCAGCTCCTTCGTGCTGTTCTTCGCCCTGTCCTGGGGCGCGGTCGTGTGGGTGCTGCTGGGGGAGATGTTCCCGCTGCGGATCCGCGCCGCCGCCATGGGCGTGGCCACCGCCACCCAGTGGCTGGCCAACTGGCTGATCACCGTGAGCTTCCCGAGCCTGCGGGACTGGAGCCTGCCCGGCTCGTACTCGATCTACGCGGGCTTCGCCCTGCTGTCGTTCTTCTTCGTGCTCAAGTTCGTGCAAGAAACCAAGGGCAAGACGCTGGAGGAGATGCGGGGTTAGGCTGGAGGGGTGGACGGCAGGGGACGGGACCGCACCTGGGACTTCACGGTGGCGGCCCCCGACAGGGCCCCCGGGGTGGCCGCGATGGTCGGCTACCGGAACCGCGACGAGCCCGCGACCATCCACCTCGGTCTGCCGTCGGCGTCCCTGACCCTCATCCTCGGCCTGGACGGCGGGGTCGAGGCCGCCGACGCCCCGGACCGGCTGGCCGACGCCTGCCCCAACCCGGTGCTGTTGGGCGGGCTCCACACCCACGCGACCCACGTGCTCCAACGACCGGGACAGACCGGGATCCAGGTCGCGGTGCACCCGCTCGCCTCCCGGGCGCTGTTCGGCGTCCCGGGGTCGGAACTGGCGATGGCCGCCTCGAACGGCTTCGACGGCACGGCCCTGCTGGGGCGCTCCGCCACCGAGCTGCACGAGCGCCTGGCCGGGGCACCCGACTGGGAGACCGCGTTCACGCTGGTCAGCCGCTACCTCGTGGGTTGTCACCGCGAGCACGACCGCCAGGCGGTACGGGGCGAGGTCGGACGGGCGTGGGAACTGCTGGCGCGCAGCCGGGGACGCTTCCCGGTGGGGGAGCTCGCCCGCGAGGTCGGGCTGAGCGCGCGCCACCTGGGCACCCTCTTCCGACGTGAGGTCGGACGCTCGCCCAAGACCGTGGCGACGCTGATGCGCTTCGGGCACGCACGCGCCCTGATCACGGAGAACGTGCGCCGTCGCGGCCGGGCCCGGTTCGCGGAGGTGGCCCCCGAGGCGGGGTACGGCGACCAGGCGCACCTGAACAGGGAGTTCGTCCGCTTCACCGGGCTCTCCCCGGGGGCCTGGGTGGCCGAGGAGTTCCGAAACATCCAAGACGGGGCGCACACCGCCGCGAAGAATGGACACCATGAGTAACACGAACCCCACCGTCTGGAGCACGCTCCAGGCCGTGGACGCACCCGGTCTGATCGACTTCTACACGCAGACCTTCGGCTTCGTCCTCACTGCGCGCCACGACGACGGCGACACCGTGGCCCACGCCGAACTGCTGTGGCCCGAGGGCAGCGGAGGCCTCATGCTCGGCACGCACAAGCCCGGAGGCACGTGGTCACGCGAGCCCGGGACGGCGGGGACCTACGTGGTGACCACCGACCCGGACGCCCTGTACGAGCGGGTGACCGCACGGGGCGCGGAGATCACCCGGCCGCTCTCCGACACCGACTACGGTTCCCGCGAGTTCGGAGTGCGCGACCCGGAGGGCAACCTCTGGTCGTTCGGGACCTACCCGGGCGCGCCCGCCCCCTGAGGAGCGGACGCGCGGTCGGCGGGGATCACCGCTCCTCGGGTGCGCCGGTGAACAGCGCGCGCACCTCCTCGGCGGTGGTCTCCCGCAGTTCCTCGTCGAGCAGCAGCCACCGGGTGATCCCGATGGACTCCAGGAAGCGCAGGTCGTGGCTGGCGACCAGCAACGCCCCCTGGTAGGCCTCCAGGGCCCCGGTCAACTGCCGCACGCTGGACAGGTCCAGGTTGTTGGTGGGCTCGTCCAGCATCAGCAGCTGCGGGGCCGGGGAGGCCAGCATGGTGGCCGCCAGGGCGGCCCGGAAGCGCTCGCCCCCGGACAGCGTCCCCGCGACCTGCGCGGCCCGGTTCCCCTTGAACAGGAACCGCGCCAGCTGGGCGCGGATGTGCTGTGCGCTGACCCCCGGGGCCGCGTCGGAGACGTTCTCCGCGACGCTCCGGGACTCGTCCAGCACGTCCAACCGCTGCGGCAGGAACCGTACCGGCACGGACAGCGCGATCTCACCCTCCGCAGGGGTGTCCAGTCCGGCTACGGCGCGCAGCAGCGTGGTCTTGCCCGCGCCGTTGCGTCCCACCAGCGCGATCCGTTCCGGACCGCGCACCAGCAGGTCGCCCGAGACCAGGCGCCCGAACCGGGGGCGCACCCCGCTCAGGCTCAGCACGTCGCGTCCGTTGGGCACCTCGGTGCGGGGGAGCTCCACACGGATCTCGGCGTCGTCACGCACCGCGTCGGCCGCCTCCTCACGGCGTTCGCGCGCCTCGTCGAGCCGGTCCTCGTGGGTGCCTCGCAGCTTTCCCGCGGACTCCTGGGCGGCCCGTTTGAGCGCGCCCTGGACGATCTTCGGGATCCCTCCGTCGATGGCCGCCTTCTTCGCGGTGCGCTGGCGTCGGGCCAGTTTGATCTGGGTCTCCTCCAGTTCCCGCTTCTGTCGGCGCACGTCGGCGTCGGCCGCGCGCAGGGTCCGTTCGGCGGCCTCCTGCTGGACGGCCAGCGCCTCCTGGTAGGCGGTCCAGCCGCCGCCGTGGATGGTCACCGAGCCGGCGCGCAGTTCGGCGATCCGGTCCACCCGTTCCAGGAGTTCCAGGTCGTGGCTGACTACCACCAGGGAACCGGACCGCCAGGTCTCCACGGTCTCGTAGAGCCTGCGCCGGGCGAAGAGGTCGAGGTTGTTGGTGGGTTCGTCGAGCAGGAGCACGTCGGGGCGCTCCATCAGGACCGTGGCCAGGCGCAGCAGGACGGTCTCGCCTCCGGAGAGCTGGCCGACGCTGCGGTCGAGGCCGATCCCGCCCAGCCCGAGCGAGCCCAGGGTCGCCAGGGTGCGCTCCTCGATGTCCCAGTCGTCACCGACCGTCTCGAAGTGCCGTTCGGAGGCGTCCCCGGCCTCGATGGCGTGCAGGGCGGCGCGCTTGGCGTCGATCCCCATGGCCTGGTCGACCCGCATCCCGGTGTCGAGCGTGACGTTCTGCGGCAGGTAGGCGAGGCTTCCGCCGATCGTCACCGAACCGCGTCCGGGGCGCAGCCGACCGGCCAGGAGCCGGAGCAGGGTGGACTTGCCAGCGCCGTTGGTGCCGACCAGTCCGGTGCGGCCCCGGCCGAGGGTGAGGGACAGGCCGTCGAACACGACGGTGCCGTCCTTCCACTGGAAGGCCAGGTCGGAGCAGGCGACGGCGGCACTCGTGGTGGTGCTGGTCTTTGACATGGGTGTTCTCGCAGTCAGAAGCGGTGTGGAAAGGGCTTCGTGTGCGAGCACCACGCGGCGTTGCGCCGGGAGGGGTGGGGGAGTCCTGGTCGACAGGGACGGCTCCTACACCGAGGTTCCATGCACGCGTCGGACAAGCCGGATACCGGCTCCGTACCGCGTGATGATCGCGAACCTCAGATGCGCAACGTCCACCTCGATCGTAGACAACAGGACGTGGAGTACTTTACCCACGGCCCCGCGGCCGTCAAGCGTCTTTTCCCTGTGAGGTGGCTCTCAGAACTCCTCCAGGTCGATCTTGCGCTGGAGGTACTCCTCGCGGGTGATCTCGCCCCGGGCGTAGCGCAGGCGCAGCTCCTGCGTGGCCGCGTCCCGCCCAGGTTCGACCGCCGGTCCGGCACGGCGCCCTCTCAGCAGCTGACCGGCCTCGGTGACGGTGAGCACGAAGAAGAAGGCCAGGCCCAGCAGGACCACGATCACGACTCCCGCGATGAAGACGTTCACGGCGTCCCTACCTTCGACAGTGAGCGGAGCGGTCCTCCCTGTCTACCGCCTGCCCGGCGCCGCCACCAGGGACCCGGAGATCCGAGAACCGCCCAGAACGCCGTAACCTGGGACATCGCGACCCGATGGCCGGTCCGGAAAGGGCGGGATGCGCGTTCTCCTCGTGGACAACCACGACTCCTACACCTACAACCTGTTCCAGCTCCTCGCCCGCGTGCTCGGATCGGAACCCCTGGTCCTGACCAACGACGACCCGCGTTGGTCCGAACTCGATCCGGCCACCGTGGACGCCGTCGTCGTGTCCCCCGGCCCGGGACGCCCGCAGAACGCCCGCGACCTGGGGCGCGTCCCCGAACTCCTCGCCCGCGCCGAGCTCCCCGTCCTGGGGGTGTGTCTGGGGCACCAGGCCATCGCGCACCTGGCCGGAGCCGAGGTGACCGCCGCGCCCGAGCCCCGCCACGGTCACCTGACCCGGGTCCGGCACGACGGCACGGGGCTCTTCTCCGGCGTACCGCAAAACTTCACCGCCGTGCGCTACCACTCCCTCTCCGTCTCCGAACCCCTGCCCGAGCCCCTGGTGGCCACCGCCTGGGCCGAGGACGGCGTCGTCATGGGCCTGCGCCACCGCGACCTGCCGCGCTGGGGCGTGCAGTTCCACCCGGAGTCCGTCGCCAGTGAGCACGGCGCGGACCTGATCTCCAACTTCCTCACCCTGGCCCGCGAACACGTCGGAGCGCCCCACCACCAGGTCAGGCCCCCGGACCGCGCGCGGGACACCCCTGGTGAGGGCCCCGCGATCCGCTACGAGACACTGCCCCACGCGGTGGACACCGAACGCGCCTTCGCGCACCTGTACGCCCGTGCCGACCACGCGTTCTGGCTGGACAGCTCCCGGCCCGAGGGGCCCGCCCGTTTCTCCTTCCTCGGGGAGGCCTCCGAGGTCCTCACCTACGACGTCGACGACCCGGCGGTGCGCGTCGGCACCGTCGACGGGACCCGTCTGGAGCCCGGGGACGTGTTCGCGGCGCTGGATCGCCGCACCCGCCACACACACCGCCCGACCGGACTGCCCTTCGACTTCGCCGGGGGGTACGTGGGCTACTTCGGCTACGAACTCAAGGCCGACTGCGGCGCGAGCCGGGCGCACACGGCCGCGACCCCGGACGCCGTGTGGATGCGCTGCGACCGCTTCGTCGCCGTCGACCACCAGGAGGGCCGCACCTACGTGGTCAGCGCCGACGGAGGGTCCGCCTGGATCAGGGACACGATCACCGCCCTGCGCGACCTGCCCCCGCTGCCCGAACCCGCCACGTCCCGGACACCCGTCGACCTGGCCGCTCTGCTGGACCGGCCCCGCGACGCCTACGTGGACGACGTCAAGACGTGCCTGGGCCACCTCACCGACGGCGAGAGCTACGAGATCTGCCTGACCAACCGGGTGCGGCTGCCCGACCTCGGAGACGGCGGTGACCTGGACTTCTACCGCCGCCTTCGGGCCGCCAGCCCCGCACCCTACGCCGCGTTCCTCCGTACGGAGGGGGTGACGGTGCTCAGCGCCTCGCCAGAACGCTTCCTGCGCGTGGACTCCGCGAGGATCGCTGAGAGCCGCCCCATCAAGGGCACCGCGCCCCGTCACCCCGACCCGGTGACTGACGCGCGCATCGCCTCGGACCTGCGTACCGGAGCCAAGACCCGCGCCGAGAACCTCATGATCGTGGACCTGCTCCGCAACGACCTCGGCCGCGTCTGCGAGGTGGGCAGCGTGGAGGTGCCCGCCTTCATGTACACCGAGTCGTACGCGACCGTGCACCAGCTGGTCTCCACCGTCCGTGGGCGGCTGCGCCCGGAGGTGTCGACGGTGGAGGCGGTCCGCGCCTGTTTCCCCGGCGGTTCGATGACCGGAGCGCCGAAGCTGCGCACGATGGAGCTCATCGACCGGCTGGAGTCGTCCGCGCGAGGGGTGTACTCCGGGGCGCTGGGCTACATCTCGCACACCGGAGAGGCGGACCTCAGCATCGTCATCCGCACGGCCGTGCGTGCTGACGGGGAGGTCACCGTGGGAGCTGGCGGCGCGATCGTGCTGGACTCCGACCCCGAGGACGAGTACGAGGAGATGCTCCTCAAGGCCGAGGTCCCCGCCCGAGGCCGCTGACGCCATCCCGCGTGCGCGGGGAACAGGCCCTTTCACCTGCGAACCTACCGGCGGCAAGGGGTCGGTTTCCCACCTCTCGAAACACGGACACATCCGACTCCACCCTTGCGGCGGGACGAACAGCGTGGGTGCTCCCCTCCACGATGCTCCAACACAGCCGTGTTGTGGCCGACCCGGGGACACAGGGTGTTCCGGTGGAACATGGTTGCCCGGGCAACTAATGTCGGCGGCACCATCCAGGCCCACGGAAGTCACCTGCGGAGTGATCCAGCATGTCCACGATCCTGTTCCTGATGACCGGCGCCGACCACTGGACCCTGGCGGACGGCACCCGACACCCCACCGGCTTCTGGGCTGAGGAGGCCGTGGCCCCCTACGAGGCGTTCAGGGACGCTGGCCACGAGGTCGTCGTCGCCACCCCCGGCGGGGTCGTGCCGCCCGTGGACCGGGGCAGCCTGGAGGCGGACGCCAACGGCGGCCAGGAGAACGCGGACCGGATCTCCGCCGTCCTGGACTCCTTCACCGAACTCCACTCTCCGCTCAGCCTCGAGGAGGTGGACCTCGGTGACTACGACGCCGTCTACCTGCCCGGCGGGCACGGACCCATGGAGGACCTGGCGGTGGACACCGTCGCCGGTGACCTCCTCACCACCGCGCTCGACACGGGAAAGCTGCTCGGCGTGGTCTGCCACGCCCCCGCCGCACTGCTGGCCGCCGAGGGGCCGGATGGAGCGAACCCGTTCGCCGGGTACCGGGTCAGCGCGTTCACCAACACCGAGGAGGAGCAGGCGGGGCTCGCGGACCGGGCCGCGTGGCTGCTCCAGGATCGCCTGGTGGAGGCGGGGGTGGACTTCCAGGAGGGCGAGCCGTGGGCTCCGAAGGTCGTCGTGGACCGCACCCTGGTCACCGGCCAGAACCCCGCGTCCTCCGCCCCGCTGGCCCAGGAGATGCTCAGGTTGCTGGGCTGAGGCCCAGCGCGCTGACCGGCGGAAAACCGGTTGCTCCGCCCGCTGGTCAGCGCCACCCCGGCCCACGAGCATTCGGGCCAGGTACACCGACACCACGATCACCGTGTGCCATGCCTACGCACCCGCGATCGGGGTCTCCACCGCACGTGAGGGCCGCTTTCCGGCGTCGTGGAAGCGCGAGCGGATGCTGGATCAAGCCAGGGCGAGCTGGACACGGCCGCCGGGCTGTTACCGCAGGAGAGTCCCTACGCGGTCGCGGACCGGATCGTCGACCATCTGCCGCCCCCCGGGGCGCCAGTGAGGCGTTACTCTGCGGAACATCCACCCGGCCGCTGACGACGCACCGCCGCTATCCGGCCGGTTCCGCGCGGGCACGCATGCCGTGGCGCGAGTACATCCAGGCGGTGCCGCAGGTGAAGGGGACCTCGGCGCAGCCCTTGGACAGGCAGGGTTCCCAGGCCCCACAGCGCTCCTTCCTGATGGTCTTCCCGCCGCGGGGATCCGGTTCGTCGGGCCCCAGGGTCGCCAGCAGCGCGTGGGCCTCCTCCGTGCCGAACGCCGAGACGGCCTGCCCGCGCAGCTCTCGCTCCCGGACCGCGTCGAGGCCGTCACGGAACACCAGCGCGTCGGACAGGGTGCGGCGGGCCAGGTGCACCACCTCCCGCTGCGCCGGGCTGAGGTGGGGGTGCGAGCGCTCGTAGCGTCGCAGCTGTTCCAACCACAGGTCACGACGTGCGCGGGGAGGGAGTTCGGCGAAGACGAGGCGGCGGCGGATGAGGGGGTGGGCGGTGAACTCGTCGTAGTCCCGGGGCAGGCGGTCCCGGTTGGCCTCCACCCACTCGCGGGCCAGACCGTGGTCGGAGCGCGCCAGCGCGGGGGTACGGCCCGCCAGGGCCAGGGTCATGACGACGACCCATCCGGCGTGCAGCCGCTGGAGGCGTGGCCGCACCGACCTCCCGGGGGAGGGGACCCGGGGCCGTTCCCAGGGGGCGCGGCGGCGCTGGCGGCTGAGCTCGCCCAGGGCCTCGACGACGCGCAGGGCGGCCTGCGCGCCCAGCCCGCGCAGGAGCGGCCGCACCATGGAGACCCCGCTCCAGCATCGGATCTCGGAACCCCGGTGGCGGACCAGCGTCGGGACCCACGGGGCGTTCGGCCCCCACTGCCGGACCCGCCACTCGCGCACCTCGGGGTGGGTGAGCGGGAGCGTCTCCAACCTGCCGCCCGACACCGACTCCACCGTGCTGGAGATGTCCGCGCACCTGTCGCACGAGGAGTCGAAGGCCAACACGTACCGAACCCGAATGTCCCTCATGATCTCCCTTCCCGCACCGCCGCGTCCCAGTGTCAAGGGGAGTTGGTCGTCTTGGGTCGGCTTTTCGGAACTTGGTACGTCCAATCCACGGCCCCTGGGGGCAATACCGGAGCGAACACGGATGTATCCGCGCCCGCGCCGCTGGTCAGGAGCTCTTTTTGGTGGTCCCTTGGGAGACGTATCGGCCTGGCCGGGGAACCCGGAGGGACACACGGTTCTCCGAGGTCAGGCGGCCTTCCCGGAGAGGGGAACCAGGTCGGCGCGGAGGGCGGGGTCAGGCCATCATGTGGGGGACCAGGCGCTCCAGTTCGGTGACGGCGGCGGCGACCGAGGGGCGCTCCCGGGCTCCGGCGCGGGTGAAGGTGAGCAGTGAGCGGGCCGGGGTCGGGGAACCCTCCAGGCGCAGGCGGGTGACGGGCAGGTCCGGGGACAGATCCGCCGACCTCGGTATGAGCGCCACCCCCAGGTCGTGGGCGACCAGCGCCGCCACCGAACTCCACTCCAACGCCTGGTGACGTCCCTGCGGGGTGAAACCGACCGCCCCGCAGGCGGTCATGGCGTGCGCGTGACAGGTCGTGCCGGGCTGGGGCAGCACCCACGACTCCCGGGCGGTCTCGGCCAGCGGCACACTGGTCCGCTCGGCGAGGCGGTGCCCCCGCGCGACGAGCAGGTCGAAGGGGTCCTCGAACAGGAACGCCTGGTCGAAGCGGGTGTCGTCCAGCCCGGGCGTGCTGGGCGCGGACTCCACGATGGAGAGGTCGATGTCACCCCGGAAGAGCAGGTCGAGACTGTCCCCGGGCTCCGATTCCAGGATCCGTACGTCCAGGCGCGGGTACGCTGTGCGCAGAGCGGCGGCCATGGGCGCCAGCAGGCGGGTCAGCACGACGGGAAAACCCGCCACCCGCAGCGGCCCGGCCGGTTCCGCCTCCAACCCGCGCATCTCGATCTCCGCCCGCTCCCAGCGGGCCTGGATCGCGTCCGCGTGCTCCAACAGACTCCGGGCGGCCGGTGTCAGCCGCACACCACGCCCCAGGGGTTCCAGCAACGGCACCTCCAGCTCCCTTGAGAGCTGGCGGATCTGCTGTGAGGCCGCCGAGGGCGTGAAGTGCAGCGCCTCCGCGGCGGCCGTCACTGTTCCGTGGTGGGCCACGGCCCGCAGGATCCGAAGCCGACGAAGATCAATCATGTAGTCGATTCTTCACAGTGCCATCCAGAAACTCAACCTGGACCGTGAGGGTTCGTAGGCGTGATGCTGGATCGCAGGAAGACCACACCGAACGAGAGGTGCTCGATGACCAGTGTCTGCCCCCACTGCGGATGGCCGGACGACCAGCCCTTCGCGGTGCTCTCCCAGCACCGGACCGGCACGGGGATGACCGTGTGGTCGCGCTGTGTGTGCGGCTCGACCCAGGTCCGCGAGATCGGCGTCGCGGGCACACGGATCGTCTCCCGCGGCCGTCCCACCGGTGCCCCGCGCACCCCCGGCTGCAACGCCTGAGCGCCCCGACGGCACCGCCGGAACCGTGACGGGGGTCCGTCCACGGGAACGGTGCGGAAATCGTGGTCAGGGGGTGGTCCGCGATACGGTTATGGACATGGGGAACACACCGGCGCGACCGTCTACTTCGGCCGAGGACTACGTGAAGGTCATCTACGACCTCCAGGAGCGCGGAACCGGGCCGGTGACGATTTCGGGGATGGCCGAGCGGCTGTCGGTGTCCAACTCGTCGGTGTCCGGAATGCTCCGCAAGCTCAACGAACTGGGTTTCGTGGAGCACCAGCGGTACGGCAACGTGAGCCTCACCGAGACCGGAACCAAGGCGGCCCTGGCGGTCCTGCGCCGCCACCGACTGCTGGAGACCTACCTGGTGGCCGAGCTGGGTTACTCGTGGGACGAGGTGCACGACGAGGCCGAAATCCTCGAACACGTGGTCTCGGACAAGTTCGTCGACCGCATCGCCTCCCACCTGGGGGATCCGGTGGTGGACCCGCACGGGGACCCCATCCCCACCCGTGAGGGCGCCATCGTCGAACGCGAGTCCGTGCTGCTCTCCGAGGCCGAGGCGGGGACGACCGGTGTGATCGTCCGGGTCAACGACACCGACCCCGAACTCCTGCGCTACCTGGCCGACATCGACATCGGTATCGGCATGCGCGTGGAGGTCGTGGAGCGGCTCCCCTTCGCCGGTTCCCTCCAGCTCTCGGTCCGCCCGGAGAAGGGCGAGGAGGTGCGGGAACAGGCCCTGGGCCTGATCGCCGCCGAGGCCCTCTGGCTCAGCCCCGAGGAGTAGCCGCCCGGCGCCGCGCGCTCGCGCGGACACCGGGCGCGGGACGGCCTAGGCCAGGGGCCGGGCCCCGGGGCGGCCGTTCTCGATGACGAACCGTGCCCGGTCCCGGATGGGCGAACCCGGCCTGCTCACGTAGTCCACCACCCGGTAGTCGGCGGTCCACTCGGTGGGAGTGACCGTGTTGCGCACGTAGCCCCGGTGACGGTTGATGAACTTGATGTGCGGGTTCTCGGCCAGCTGGACCGCGTCGCCCGGGTTCTGCTCCGTGCCGTCCCTGCCGCTGGTGAAGGACGTCCCCACCAGTTCGGTGGCCACCGTCCTGGATCGGGGGTCGTCGAAGTCGGCCTTGACGTCCACCACGTAGTTGGCGTGCACGTCACCGGTGAGCACGACCGGGTTGGACACCCCGGCGATCTCGTCCCGTACCCCGTCCCGCTCCACCTGGTAGTTGTCCCAGGCGTCGTCGCTGAAGGTGCTCGACTCACCCTCGGTGAAGTCCCGCTGGGAGAAGAACACCTGCTGCGCCAGGACGTTCCATCTGGCCTTGGAGGACGACAGCCCCCGGGACAGCCACCGCCGCTGGTCGGCGCCGAGCAGGGTGCGCTCGGGGTCGTCGCGCTCGGAGTGCTCCACCTGCGCGTCGCGGTACTGGCGGGTGTCGAGCAGGTGCAGGTCGACCAGGTTGCCGAAGGTCAGCCTGCGGTACAGGTGCAGGTCGGGACCGGCCGGGCGCTGGGCGGCGCGCAGCGGCATGTGCTCGTAGTAGGCCTTGAGCGCGTGTTCGCGCCGGAGCAGGAACTCCTCCGGAGGGATGTCCTCCTCGTAGGAGGTGTCGTCGGCCCAGTTGTTCTCCAGTTCGTGGTCGTCGAAGACCACCGCCCACGGGAACGCGGCGTGGGCCGCCTGGAGGTCGCGGTCGGTCTTGTACTGGGCGTGCCGCAGCCGGTACTCGGCCAGGGAGCGGACCTCCACCTCGGGGAAGTGGCCGCGACCGATGCTGCCCTGGTCGGGGGTCTCGTAGATGTAGTCACCGAGGAAGGCGACCAGGTCCAGGTCCTCCTGCGCCAGGTGCGACTGGGCGGTGAAGTGGCCGTGGGTGTAGCTCTGGCAGCTGGCGAACGCGAAGTCGAACCGGCCGAGGCGCGTGCCCGGAACGGGAGCCGTGCGGGTGCGGCCGACCGGGCTGATCTCGTTGCCGACCCGGAAACGGTAGAAGTAGTCGGCCTTGGGTCGCAGGCGTTCCAGTTCCACGTGGACCGAGTGGGCCTGCTCGGGGCCGGTCTCGACACTTCCGGAGGCGGCGAGCGTCCCGAAGTTCTCGTCGTGGGAGACCTGCCACTCCACCTCGACCGCGCTGTTCGGCATCCCGCCCAGGCCGTCCTCGGCCAAAGGGTCGGGGGCGAGCCGGGTCCACAGCACGACCCCGTTGTGGAGGGGGTCACCGGAGGCGACGCCCAGGGTGAAGGGGTCGGAGATCGTCGGGTTCCGGGGAACCGACGTGGCCGCGAGAGCGGCGGGAGAGCCCAGAGACGTGCCGAGTGCCGCGGCGCCCAGCGTGACGGCACCGCCGACCAGCGCCTGACGCCGCGTCGCGGCGAGCACGGGAGCTGGCACGGGGGAGTGGTCGGGGGATGTGGGGGATGTGGGTGTACCTGGCATCTACGGTCTCCTGGGTTCGAGCGGCGGACCGCCCCGGAGTACCCGGGACGGGAGCAACCGTGGTCCATCCGGCCATGGAAAGAGGTACGACCCAACCCCTACGCGGTGAACATTACCTCCGTTTCGGCGACGGCAAGGTTACTGAGGGTCGCCACCAGGGTGTTTCGTCGACTCTGGGATGGTACGTTCGCCACCGTCCCGTTCCCACCCCCCATAACCCCGGCGGCGAAGCGCGTCCCGCGCCCTGAGGCACGTGTCGGGGCCGCCGGCCGCGACGGGTCACGCCCGGTGGGGTCGAACTCCCGCCACAACTGACAGCCCGTGAGTCACTCTCCGTGATGGGACGTCGTTCCACGCCGCGCCGCCTCCCCCGGCCCCGACTCAGGTCAGGCGGACGACGTGTTTGCCCCGCACACCACCGGCCTCCAGAGCGCGGTGGGCCTCCGCGATGTCGGCCAGATCGTGCACCGTGTCGACGACCGGTCGCACCTCGCCGCGTTCCACGAACCCGGCCAGGTCCCGGAACAGCGGCGTCCTCGGGTTGCCGCTGAAGAACACGGTCCGGCGGGAGCGCAGCAGTGTCGCGCCCGCCAGCCGCAGAGCTGAGGAGAACGACCCGACGGACACGGCCACCAGACGCCCCTTCGGGGTCAGGAGCCGCTGGTAGGCGGGCAGATCAGTAGCGACGATGTCGATGATCACGTCGAACCCCTCCCACCGGGCCAGCTCGGCGGGGCCGGTGGTGGCGTAGTCATGGGCCTCGTGTGCTCCCAGTCCACGGACGAAGTCGAGGTTGCGCGCCCCGGCCAGGCCGGTGACGTGCGCACCCATGGCCCTGGCCAGCTGGACGACCACGCTGCCCACCCCTCCGCTGGCGCCGCGCACGAGGACGCGCTCGCCGGACCGCACCCGTGCCCGGTCCCGCAGCGCGGTGATCCCGGTGGTGCCGCCCGCCAGCAGCGATACCGCCTCGACGGCGTCGAGCCCGGGCGGGCTGAGGGAGACCCGCCCGGGGCGCACGACCACGTACTCGGAGGTGGCGCTGCCCCCGGCGCGGCTCTGGAACCCCCACACCCGGTCGCCCACGGCGGGACCCCGCACCCGGGATCCCGCCTCCACGACCTCCCCGGCGAAGTCGATACCGATCCCCTTGGGGAACCGCCTCCCGGTCACCAGGGCCAGCCGCCCGGCGCGCACCAGCAGTTCCCCGCCGTTCACGCTGCTGGCGTGCACCCGGACGAGGATCTCGTCGGGGCCCGCCACCGGGCGGGGCACCCGGCCCTCGTAGAGCACCTCGGGCCCTCCGTACCTGTCGTACCGGGCCGCGCGCATCTCCACCACGGTCTTCTCCGTCCGTTCCGCTCCAAGGGGACGGGGCCCGACACCCCGTCCTCTCCCCAGGCAACCATTGAAACGGAGGGGGTACTCCGGTTGAGGCTAAAGTGAGAGGCATGCCGAACGAATCCTCTCGGAAGCCGCGATCGGACGCGCTGCACAACCGGCGTCGCATCCTCGACTCCGCCCAGGCGGCGTTCCTGGAGAGCGGGATCGAGGTGTCGATGACCCGGATCGCCCGCCGTGCGGGGATCGGCATCGCCACCCTCTACCGACACTTCCCCGACAGGGAGAGCCTGGTCAACGAGGTGTTCCGGGGAAAACTCGACACCTGCCTGGCCCGTCTGTACGAGGCCGCCGCCGACCCCGACCCCTGGCGCGGGTTCCGCGCGTTCATCGAGGACCTGTGCGTCATGCAGGTCACCGACCGGGGTTTCAACGAGGTCTTCCGCGCGGCCTTCGTGGGCGGGGTGATCTTCGACGAGCAGCGGATCCAGGCCGAGAACACCTTCGCCGAGCTCGCCCGCCGCGCCAAGGCCGCCGGGAGGTTGCGTGCCGACTTCGTCCGTGACGACCTCACCCTGGTGATCATGGCCAACAGCGGCATCAGCGCCGACACCGAGGAGGACGCGGTGGCCGCGTCCCGGCGGCTCGCCGCCTACCTGATCCGGGCGTTCGAGGCCGCACCCGACCACCGGGCCCTGCCGCCGGTGCCGCGACTGGGACCGCACCCGGTGTTGCGGTGACGCCGGGCCACGCCGCCTTCGACGGGCGTCCTACACTGGGGGAATGAAGCAACGACATTAGCTCCCAGGCCACGGCCGAGGCCGGTCCGAGACGAGACCCCGGGCACCACCGGGTGCCCCCCACCCCCGGTGCCCGAGTCCGTTCGACCGAAAGACCTCCATGTCCACCCAGTCCACGCGCGTGCCCCACACGCGTCTGTCCAGGCTGACCCGGCCGCTCTACGCGTACGCCTTCCTGGAGGAGTTCGTCCTCCTCTATCCCCTGTACGCCCTGCTCTTCACCGAGACCGGTCTGTCCGTCCTCCAGATCAGCTCGCTCTTCGTCCTGTGGTCCGTGACCAGCGTGCTCCTGGCGATCCCCACTGGCGCGTGGGCGGACGTCGTGCCCCGCCACCACCTGCTCGCCCTCGCGCCACTCCTGACCGGTGCCGGATTCGCGTCCTGGCTGCTCCTGCCGTCCTACGGGTCCTTCGCGCTGGGCTTCGTGCTGTGGGGCGCGGCCGGTGCTCTGTCCTCCGGCGCGCTGGAGGCGCTGGTCCACACCGAGCTCAGTCACCGGGGCGCCGCCGACCGGTACGCGACGATCATGGGCGTCACCCGGGCCCTCGGCGTCGCGGCGGTGGGCACGGCGACCCTGCTGGCCGTGCCTGTCATGGCGCACGGCGGCTACGCGTTGATCGGGCTGGCCAGCCTGGCCGCCTGCGCCCTGTGCGCGCTGACCGGCCTGGCCCTGCCCGAGAGCCGTCCCCCACGTTCGGGCCGGGCCGAGGAGGTGTCGGCGGAGTCGGCAGAACCCGAACTCGGTTACCTGGAGACCATGCGGCTCGGTCTGGCGGAGGCACGCGGCAGCCGCCGCGTGCGCACCGCGATCCTCCTGGTCGTGATCGTCACCGCGTTCTGGGGGATGCTCGACGAGTACCTGCCCCTGCTGGTCTCCTCCGCCGGTGTCGCCACCGAGGACGTGCCCCTGGTCGTCCTCGTCGTCTGGATCTGCGTCACCGGCGGCGGCCTTCTCGCGGGCCCGGCCTCGCGCCTGTCACCGCGTGTGTTCGGCGCGCTCCTGGCCCTGGCCGCCGTGGCCATCGCCACCGGCGCCCTGTTGGGGAACGCCCCCGGCTGGATCCTGCTCGGCTGCGGGTTCGGGGTGTGCCAGATGGCGAACGTCGTTGCCGACGCCCGCCTCCAGGACAGCATCACCGGTTCCAGCCGGGCCACGGTCACCTCCCTGGCCGAGGCCGGGAGGGACACGGTGACCGGCGCGTCCTACCTGCTGTACGCGGGGGCTTTCCTGGTCCTGGGACACCCGCTGACCTTCGCGCTGTTCGCCGTTCCGTACCTGTTCGCGGCGGTGGTGACCGCTCGGGGAGGACGGCCGCGGCCCGCCGACGCCACCGGCTGACCCTGGCGGGCGGTCCTCCCTGGCGGGCCGCCCGCTCGGCCCGGCGATCCGGGCGACCCCGACCCTCCGACCCGCGTCTCCACCGGTGTCGGAGCCCCGAGGCTCCGGCACGGGCGCGGCCGGGACGTCCCCCTCGTCGCACCGTGCCCGAGGACGGCGGGTCACGGTGCTCGGGCCGTGGGTGACGAGGGGCCACCTGCGGCCCGACCGCTTTCCCCACGCCCCCTGTTCATCCCCTTGCGCCCGTGAATAGCATCGTTTGTTGTGACACACCAGACGACGGACACCGCGAACAGCGAAGGCCCGCGTCTCGCGTCCGTGCGCGGGATCAGCGTCAGTTACGACGACCGCGGCGCAGGATGCCCCGTCCTGTTCGTCCACGGTCACCCCTTCGACAAGACCATGTGGGAACCCCAGGTCAGAGCGCTGGCCGGGCGTGGCTACCGGACGATCGTCCCCGACCTGCGCGGCTACGGACGCAGCACCGTGGTGCCCGGGGTGACGTCGTTGGACACCCTGGCCCGCGACCTCGCGGCCCTCCTCGACCACCTGGGTCTCGACGTGGTCAACGTGGTCGGCCTGTCGATGGGCGGGCAGGTCGCCCTAGAGCTGTACCGGCTCTTCCCCGACCGCGTGGACGCCCTGGCCCTGGCCGCGACCAATCCGCTTCCAGAGACCGAGTCCGGCATGGCCCGGCGCCGAGCCATGGCGGCCCGCCTGCGCGAGGAGGGCATGCGCGGCTACGCCGACGAGATGCTGGTCGGCATGATGACCGCCGAGAACGTGCGGAATCAGCCCGCCGTCGCAGACCACGTGCGCGCCATGATGTACGCCGCCCCTCCTGAGGGCGCCGCCGCCGCGCAGCTGGGCCGGGCCACACGCCCCGACCACACCCTGCTGCTCCGGCACATCTCGGCGCCCACCCTGCTGGTGGTGGGCCAGCACGACGGTTTCACCCCGCCGGGGGGCGCCGAGCTCATGCACGTCCGCATCGCGGACTCGGTCGTGGAGATCATCGAGGGCGCGGGCCACCTGCCCAACCTGGAGCGGCCGAAGCGCTTCAACGAGGTCCTGCGCCGCTTTCTGGAGCAGGCGCGGACACGTCCCCGCGACCGTTGACCGCGCCGTCGAGCGGGCCCCGGATCACACGGAGGTCCGCTCGACGGGGAGCCACAGTTCGCCCGAGGCGAGGTCGCCCTCGTACTCCACGCTCAGCAGCTCGGGGCCGTGTCGGTAGCGGTAGGCGGGGTTGGACGGGAACCACTCGGCGGCGGCGTACACCCAGACGCGCTGGACGGCCTCGGGGAAGGCGAGCCCCTCGAAGAGGAGGACCACCCAGGTCCCCGCGGGCACGTCCAGGGCCCGCATCCCCTCAGGAGTCCCGGCAGCCGAGGTCACGGCGGCCACGTAGAAGTCGACGTCGCTGCCCTCGCGCCGGTCGGGGTCGTGGGTGACGGTGACCGAGACGCCGCCACGCGGTTCCTGGTCCGACAGGTCCGCCAACCGTTCGTACACGTCGTCCCCGAGACCCAGGACGAAATCGGTCATGGGCCGGTTGGCGCCCTCGTGGACGAGCGGAACCCTGGTTCCGGGGCCGACCAGGCGGAAGGCGCCCTTGTCGACGATGCGGTAGCGCATGGCGGTGTTCCCTTCGATGGTGAGGTGGAAGGCCAGCCGTGACTGGGAGTCGAGCGCCGCGCCCGTCCGGCGGGCCTCGCCCGGGCTGATTCCGTGCATCGCCCGGAACGCCCGCCCGAAGGCCTCGGCGGACCCGTAGCCGTAGCGGACCGCGATGTCGAGGAGCGTGTCCCGGCCCCCGATCACCTCCGCTCCGGCCAGGGTGAGGCGGCGCCGACGCACGTACTCCGACAGCGGCATCCCGGACAACGCCGAGAACATCCGCCGGAAGTGGTGCTCGGAGGTGAGCGCGGTCCGCGCCATGGCGGCCGCGTCCACGGGCTCGCCCAGGTCCCTCTCGACCCGCTCCAGTGCCTCGTTCAACCGGTCCAGCACGTGTGCCTCCCTCTTTCACCACCGACGTTAGGGACACGGGATCCGCCCCGACCCGACCGTTCCCGTTCACCTCCGGTCGGGCCGGAGCGGGGCGGGGGTGCCCGTCTGCTGGTGGGAGAACCGTCTGTCACCACCGCGTGCCACCCTCTACGGTGCCAGTCCGAGCCCTCACCCCCTTCGGAAGGTGCCATGTACCGGAACGACCAGCACACGCCCCCGGACGAACACGGCCGCCGCGCACCGTTGGGAGGACGGTTCCACCGGCTCCTGGGGGCGGTGGGGCTGGGCAATCTGGGCGACGGGATCGCTGTGGTGGCGCTGCCCTGGTACGCCACCACCCTCACCGACGACGCGTTCCTGGTCGCCCTGGTGGGCGCGGCCACCCGGCTGCCCTGGCTGTTCCTGGCCCTGGTCGCCGGGGTGGTGGGCGACCGGATGGACCGGCGCCGCCTGATGATGGGTGCCGGTGCGGCCAAGGCGGTGCTGCTGGTGCTCCTGACCGCGGTGGTGACCCTGGGCGTGGGCTCGATCCCCCTTCTGGTCCTCATCGCGCTGCTGGTGGGCGCGTGCGAGGTGTTCTTCGACAACACCACGCAGTCAGTGGTGCCCTCGGTGGTGGCGCGTCCCCAGCTGGAGCGGGCGAACGGACTCCTCCAGGTGGTGGAGCGGGTGCTCAACAAGTTCCTGGGCGCGCCGATCGCCGGAGCGCTGCTGGCGGTCTCCACCGCCTGGGCCTTCGGCGCCCAGGCCGTTCTGGTCCTGCTCGCGGTGGTCTGCCTGGGCGGCCTGCGCGGCGACTTCCGCCCGGTGACGGAGGAGTCGCGGGAGCGCCCCTCCATGGGATCCATGCTGCGCGAGGGTCTGGTGTGGCTGTGGCGGCACCCGGTCCTGCGGCCGCTCGCGCTGGTCTCGGGGGCGTCCAACCTGGCGGCGGCACTGAACGGGGCCGTGCTGGTGCTCTTCGCCCAGGACGTGCTGGGCGTGGGCCCGCAGGGCTACGGGCTGCTGATGACCGTCACCGCCGCCGGAGCGGTCACGGGTGCGCTCGTCGTGCCGTCCTTCTCGGGCCGGATCCACCCCTCCACCTCCATGGCGGTGGTCCTGACGGTCCTGGGCGCGACCGGGCTGGCCGTCGGGCTCCTGCGCTCGGTTCCCGGATTCGTGGTCTGCTACTTCCTCACCGGGTTCGCCGTCACCTGGTGGAACGTCACCCTGGTCTCCCTCATCCAGAGGCTGGCCCCAGACGCCCTGAGGTCCAGGGTCTTCAGCGCCCACCGCACCGTCTCCTGGGGGATGCTGTCGGTGGGCATGGGCCTGGGCGGGGTCCTGGTCTCCGTGCTGGAGGAACCGTGGGGCCGTGAGTGGGCCCTGGCCTCCCCCTTCGTCGCGTCGGGGCTGATAGTTCTAGCCCTCGCCGCGGTCTCCGTCCTGGTACTCACCCCGGGGAAGGTCGACCGCGCCCTGGCCGACGCCGAACCCCGGGGCGAGGCCGGGTCCGGCTTCCGGAAAGACTGACCCCCAGATCGGGAGGATCGGGAAAAACCTGGAAATCTTCGGGCAACATCCGTGTCTGGATCGACGCGGCGCCCTTCCAACCCGCACCATGGCCCCACATGATGGCCCGCAGGCCGACCCCGAGAAGGAGGTGGGCGGGGCGGGGTACACACGCCCCGCAGACTCTATGGACCTTGGTTTTCTGCGACCTCTGTACGAAAGCGACGGCCCGGTGGCCTCGGTGCACCTGGACACCAGCCGTGACACCACGGACGCCGACAAGAAGATCGAACTGCGCTGGCGGCACCTGCGCGAGGAACTGGAGGCGCTCGGCACCGACGCGACCACCCTCGACGTCCTGGAAGAGGCCGTGGGGGAGGGCAACTCCCGTGCCTACGGCGACCACGGACAGGCGCTCTACGCCTCCGAGGGCAGGCTCCTGGGGGCCCACACCCTCGCCGTGCCGCCCTCGCAGGACCGGGCGTCGTTCCTTCCCGTCCCCGACGCCCTCCCTCTGGCGATCGACCGCGGACGCCGCCTCCCCTACGTCCTCGTGGCCCTGGACCGGGTCAACGCCAAGGTGTTCGCCTACCCCAGCCACCCCACGCGCGGCCCGGTCATGGAGCTCGCCAACGAGGGTGAGAACATGCAGAACATCGACGGGGCCAGCCGTATCTTCCCCGGTCAACGCGGTGACGCCGGGGGGCGCCGCGCCGACACCGGCACCGCGCAGGACCGCTGGCGGGGCAACGCGGCCCAGGTGGCGGACCTCGTCCGCGAGGCGGTGCGCAAGGTGGACGCGGCCGTGATCATCGCCGGTGGCGACGACGAGGCCATCGCCTACCTGCGCGACAACCTCGGCCCCCGGCAGCTCAGTATCCCGATCAAGGTGGTCGCCGGCGGGCGCGGCGGCACCGACGCCGAGGAGCGCCTGCACGAGAACGCGGAGGAGTGCCTGCGCGAGCTCATCCACGAGGAGCGCGACCGGGTCCTCTCCGACTACGAGCGCAAGCTCGCCCACGACCAGGCGGTCAGGGGGACCACCTCCATCCTGCCGATGCTGTCGGAGGCCCGGGTGGAGACGCTGCTGCTGGGCGCCGACCGGGAGAACGAGCCCCATCTGTGGGGGTCGTACCACTCACCGGTCCTGGTGGACACCTCTCCGCGCGGTCTGGACGACCCGAACGCCGGGTTCCAGGCCCCGGCCAGCGCGCTCATGCTGCGCGCGGCGGTGATGTCGGACGCCGGTTTCACCGAACTGCCCGTGCCCGAGCAGAGCGTGGACACCGGCACCACCCGCGAGACCCCGGACTCGGACGCCGGGGCCACGCTGCGCTTTCCC
>NZ_CBDRIY010000054.1:0-32421 GCF_965344335.1 Nocardiopsis eucommiae | reverse complement strand
TCCCTGGACACCCGGGGTGGGCGGCCGTCGGCCGCCGACCCACGGGATCCGGGAGACGGCCTAGAGGCCGCCGCGCTTGCGCAGGGCGCTGAGGTCCTCGCTGATGCGGAAGACCACGATGAGCAGTTCCAGGGTGATCCGGGAGACCAGCACCCAGACCGCCGTGCCGATGAAGGTCCCGATCAGCAGGAAGAAGCCGAGGACGCCGAAGTCCTCGTCGCCCATGAGGGCGATGGAGCTGACCAGGCCCGCCAGGAACCCGAACGCGATCAGGACCAGCCACAGGACGTAGACGATCCGGATGATCCGGGAGGTGATGAACTCCCGGAAGGAGAAGTCGAAGAGCGCGGCGAAGAAACCCGGGTTCCTCTCCACCGGCGGGGCGTAGGCGCCGGGCTGCTGGGGAGGCTGCTGGTAGTACTGGCCGCCCGGGTAACCGCCGGACTGGGGCTGCTGGGGAGGCTGCTGTCCGTAGGGCTGCTGCGAGGGGTCCGGGGTGTACTCCGGGGGTTGGCTCATGGCTGGGGTTCCTTCGCCGGTCGTCGGGGGGCTCGACCGCGCCCCGGTCGGGGGTGGTGCGCGGTACCACGTACTGTACTCAACCGGACACCGGCGGAACTCGCATCACCGTCTCGGAACCGCCCACACCCGTGGCCACCTCCGGACACGGAGACGCCCGTGGCCGCGCCCCCGGTTCGGGGGTGCGGCCACGGGCGTCGACGCGTGGTCCCGCGCGGGCCCCTGCCTCAGAGTTCGGCCATGACCTCGTCGGGGATGTCGGCGTTGGTGAACACGTTCTGGACGTCGTCGGAGTCCTCCAGCGCGTCCACGACCCGCATGACCTTCTTGGCGCCCTCGGCGTCGACCGGGACCTCCATGGTCGGCAGGAAGCTGGAGTCGGCGGACTCGTAGTCGATGCCCGCCTCCTGGAGCGCGGTGCGGACCGGAACCAGGTCGGTGGCCTCGCAGACGATCTCGAAGGCCTCCCCGAGGTCCTCGACCTCCTCGGCCCCGGCCTCCAGCACCGCCATGGTCACGTCGTCCTCGGTGGTGCCCTCCTTGGGGACGATCACGACGCCCTTGCGGTTGAACATGTACGACACCGAACCGGCGTCGGCCATGTTGCCGCCGTTGCGGGTGACCGCCACGCGCACCTCGGACGCGGCGCGGTTGCGGTTGTCGGTCAGGCACTCCACGAGCAGAGCCACGCCGCCGGGGGCGTACCCCTCGTACATGATGGTCTGCCACTCGGCGCCACCGGCCTCCTCACCGGAGCCGCGCTTGCGGGCGCGCTCGATGTTGTCGGCGGGCACCGAGTTCTTCTTCGCCTTCTGGATGGCGTCGTAGAGCGTCGGGTTCCCTTCGGGGTCCCCACCACCGGTACGCGCGGCCACCTCGATGTTCTTGATCAGCTTGGCGAACAGCTTGCCGCGCTTGGCATCGATGACGGCTTTCTTGTGCTTGGTGGTGGCCCACTTGGAGTGGCCGCTCATGCAAGTCCTTTCACGATGTCGACGAAGAGGCGGTGGATACGCGTGTCGCCGGTGAGTTCGGGATGGAAGGACGTCGCCATCAGGCCGCCCTGTCGTACGGCGACGATCCTACCGGCCTCGTCCGGACCGGAAACGCTGCCGAGGACCGACACCTCCGAGCCGACCGACTCCACCCAGGGCGCGCGAATGAACACCGCGTCGAAGGGATCGTTCCCGATCCCGTCGATCCGCACCCCGGTCTCGAAGGACTCCGTCTGGCGTCCGAAGGCGTTGCGGCGTACCGTCATGTCGATGCCGCCCACGGTCTCCTGGTCCGTCGTTGCGCCCAGCACGCGGTCGGCCAGCATGATCATCCCCGCGCACGTCCCGTAGACGGGCATGCCGTCCGCGACACGTTCGCGCAGCGGCTTCATCAGGTCGTACCGGACGGCGAGCTTGGACATGGTGGTCGACTCGCCGCCGGGGATCACCAGGCCGTCGACGGTGTCGAGCTGGTCGGCGGACAGGACCCGCGAGGTGCGGGCGCCCAGGTCCCCGAGCATGTGCGTGTGTTCGGCGACGTCGCCCTGGAGGGCGAGCACACCGATGGTGGGGCTGGCGGTCACGTACTGCCTCGTCGGTCGTGGGTTCTGCGGTCGGGTCCCGGACTACCAGCCACGACCGGCGTAGCGCTGGGAGTCGGAGAGCTCGTCCAGGTTGATGCCGACCATGGCCTCGCCCAGACCGCGCGAGACGCGGGCGATCACGGCCGGGTCCTCGTAGTGCAGGGTGGCCTGCACGATGGCGTCGGCCCGCTTGGCCGGGTCGCCGGACTTGAAGATGCCCGAGCCGACGAACACGCTCTGGGCGCCCAGCTGGCGCATGAGCGCGGCGTCGGCGGGGGTGGCCACGCCACCGGCGGAGAACAGCGGGACCGGCAGCTTGCCCAGGCGCGCGACCTCCTTGACGATCTCGTACGGGGCGCGCAGCTCCTTGGCGGCGCCGAACAGCTCGGGCTCGTCCAGGGTGCCCAGGCGCTTGATCTCGCCGCTGATGGAGCGCATGTGGCGGGTGGCCTCGACGACGTTGCCGGTACCGGCCTCGCCCTTGGAGCGGATCATGGCCGCGCCCTCGGCGATCCGGCGCAGGGCCTCACCGAGGTTGGTGGCGCCGCAGACGAAGGGGACGGTGAACGCCCACTTGTCGATGTGGTACGCCTCGTCGGCGGGGGTGAGGACCTCGGACTCGTCGATGAAGTCGACGCCGAGCGACTCCAGGACCTGCGCCTCGACGAAGTGCCCGATCCGGACCTTGGCCATGACCGGGATGGAGACCGCCTCGACGATGCCGTCGATCATGTCCGGGTCGGACATGCGGGCGACGCCGCCGTCCTTGCGGATGTCGGCGGGGACGCGCTCCAGGGCCATGACGGCGACGGCACCGGCGTCCTCCGCGATCTTGGCCTGCTCGGGAGTGACGACGTCCATGATGACGCCGTTCTTGAGCTGCTCGGCCATGCCGCGCTTGACGCGCTGGGTACCGACGGCGTTGTCGGAGGTGTTCGCTGCGTTGGTGGCCACGGTGGTGGTCTCCCGTTCGTTCGGCTGACTGGGGGCCAGGCCCCGCTCTCCGGACGCCCGCGCGGCCGGGAGCACGACCTGGATGCGACGCGGCGCGGCGCGCCCGACGGACGCGCGCACACGCGGGCACCGTCGGTGGCGTGCACCAGGTCGATCAGCGTCCCATCCTAGTTCCACCGGGTTCGCGGCCTTTGGCCAGGCTGGAGTATCGGTGTGTGACGTGTGGCCACCTCGTCCGTACGAGGGCGGGCCCCGGTTCAGCGCCGGGGCGGCCGGTCGTCCATCTCGAAGTAGTCGGGCAGAGCGGCGGTGCCCGCCAGGCGCAGGAAGCGGACCAGTCGGGAGCGGCGCGCGCGGCGGGTGTCGGACACGGCGTCGTTGTGGAAGACCCGGGCCAGGTACACGCCGCGCGCGGCCACCGTCACCTCGTCCAACCGGTGCGGGTCGGGGCCCCGGTCCGGGCGGTCCAGGGCGGCGCGCAGTGCCTGGGACAGCCGGCTCTCCGCGAGTTCGCGCTCCTCCTCCCCGGCCCGGCGCGCGCCGTTGGCGGCGGCGGTCAGCTCCCGGGCCAGCCCCGGGTCCAGGCCGGGGTGGGCCGCGAGGTCGAGGACGGCCGCGGCCCGGCGCAGCAGGGCGGCGTCCAAGGCCGCGCGCGCGGTCTCCACCCGGTGGTGCAGACGGTCGAGCCGGGTGGCCCGCCAGGACAGGTAGAAGCCGAGCAGGACCAGCACGAGCAGGATCGACACGACCAGTGTGACGAAGCGAACGTCCTCGATCAGGGTCGCTCACCCCGGGGCGTCCGGTGCCCACGGCGCGGGGAGTCGGGAGAACGGGGGCCGCCGCCGGCCCGCACGCCGGGGGATCCCTGGTCGCCCCACGACAGGACGGTCTCGTACACGTGGGCGATGTCGGCGGCGACCGTGTCCCAGTCGTAGGCGCGCACGGCGGCGCGCGCGGCCTCCGACAGCGCGGCGCGGCGTTCGGGCGAGTCGAGCAGGGTTCCGGCGCGTTCGGCCAGGTGGTCGGGGTCACCGACCCGGAAGAGCTCTCCGGCGGCACCGTCGGCCAGGACGGCTCCGAAGGCGGGGATGTCGCTGGCGACGATCGCGGCCCCGGAGGCCATCGCCTCGGTCAGCACGATACCGAAGCTCTCCCCGCCCAGGTTGGGCGCGCAGAAGACGTCGGTGGAGTGGTAGACGCGGACCTTGTCGGCGTCGTCGAGCCGCCCGAGGAGCACCACGCGGTCCCGTACGGAGTCGGGGACCCCGGACAGGTCGGCCTCCCCCGGCCCGGCCACGAGCAGGCGCAGCCCGGGGCGGTGCGGGGCCATCCGGGAGAAGGCCTCCAGGAGGGTGGCCAGGCCCTTGCGGGGTTCGTCCAGGCGCCCCAGGAACCCGAGGGAGCCGCCTCGCCCCGGCCATCCGGGCAGTGGTTCGGCGTGCGCGAAGCGGCGTACGGACACCCCGTTGGGAATGAGCACGGCGTCCCCGCCGACGTGTTCGACCAGGGTGCGCCGGGCCGCCTCGGAGACGGCCACGCGCGCGTTGATCTTCTCCAGCGCCGAGCGCAGGGCGCCCGAGCTCGCGGCCATGGCGCGCGAGCGCGGGTTGGAGGTGTGGAAGGTCGCCACGACGGGCCCGTCCGCCGCCCAGCAGGCCAGGAGGGAGACGCTGGGCGCGGCGGGTTCGTGGATGTGCAGCAGGTCGAAGCGGCCCTCGGTGATCCACCGGCGGACGCGGGCCGCCGTGCGCGGTCCGAAGCTGAGCCGGGCCACCGACCCGTTGTAGGGCACCGGGACCGGGCGTCCGGCCGGGACCAGGTAGGCCGGGACCGGATGGTCGGGGTCACCGAGCGGGGCCAGGACGGAGACCTCGTGGCCCATGGCGCCGAGCGCCTCCGCCAGGTCGCCCACGTGCTGCTGCACCCCGCCGGGCACGTCCCAGGCGTAGGGGCAGACGATACCGACGCGCATCCCGCTCCCGTCCTCCTCTGGGGCCGTGCCGTCCGGGGTCCCGGTCCGTGTCCGGATCACCGCCGGGCTTCCGGGTCGAGCGCCACCGCCGCCGCCTCGTGGCGGCGGGCGCGGTCGGCGTCGTGGTCGGCGCTGAAGACGGCCTGGAGCATGTGCCAGTCCTCGGGGTGCTCCGCGATGGCGCCCTCGAAGACCCGGACGAGCGCCTGGGTCGTGTCGTGGACGCGCCTGGTACGGGTGCCCTCGGTGGCGACGGGGACCTCGTCGTGCACGCGGATGTTCCAGGTCGGGCCGTCGTACCAGAGGGAGACCGGCATGAGGGCGGCCCCGGTGTTCAGGGCGAGCGCGGCGGGCCCGGAGGGGACGCGCGCCCGCTCACCGAAGAGGTCGACCTCCAGCCCGGTGCCGTTGACGTCGCGGTCCGCGAGCAGGCACACCAGGCCCCCCTCGCGCAGGCGGCGGGAGAGCACACCGACGGTGTTGGCGGCGCCTCCGGTCAGCGGCAGGACCTCCATACCCAGGGACTCCCGGTAGGACGTGAACCGCTGGTAGAGGCTCTCGGGGCGCAGCCGCTGGGCCACGGTGGTGAGGGGGGTGCCACGCGCGGCGATCCACGCCCCGGCGTGGTCCCAGTTGCCCATGTGCGGCAGGGCCGCGACCACGCCGCGCCCGGACCTGACGTGCTCCTCCAGCACCTCGATCCCGGTCTGGCGGGTGCGGCCGAGCAGGTGCTCCCGGCCCATGGCGGGCAGTCGGAACACCTCGTAGTAGTAGCGCATGTAGGAGCGCATCCCCGCCTTGGACAACGCCCTGATCTGCGCGTCCGTGGCGTGCGGCCCGACCAGCCTGCGCAGGTTGCGCTCCAGCCCCCGGGTGCCGTCGTTGTGGGTGCGCCAGGCCCGGTCGGCCAGCCCCTGGAACACCGCCCGGCCCGCCTCCTCGGGTGCGCGGCGGACCAGGGTCCACCCCGCCGAGTAGGCCAGGTCGGCCATGCGTTCGTCCACGTCGTCTTCCTCGTCCTCTTGTGCCTCGGTCCCTTCAGGGGTGTGGTCAGGCGCCGTTGCTGGTCTTCTTGTCCTCGCCCTCGCCCTCGACGAAGCCGGGGTCGTTGAGGCGGGCTCGGGTCTCGACGAGGCGCTGGAGGACGGTGAGCAGGCTCATCACGGCCAGGAGCCAGAGGCCGCCCGCGAGGATGTAGGGCACGCCGAGCTCGCTCAGGCCGACGGCGACGAGCACGATGATCAGACGTTCGGTGCGTTCGGCCACGCCGACGTCACAGTTGACGCCCAGCCCCTCGGCGCGCGCCTTGATGTAGGAGACCATGAAACCGCTGATCAGGCAGAACAGGGTGAGCCCGGCGAGCATGGGATCGTCGCCCTCGCCCACGAACCACCACATGAGCCCCGCGAGGATCGCGGCGTCGGCCACACGGTCGAGGCTGGAGTCGAGGAAGGCACCGAAGGCGCTGGCGCTGTCCCTGGCCCGCGCCACGGCCCCGTCGAGCATGTCGAAGAGGGCGAAGACGGTGATGACGACCGAGCCCGCGTAGAGCTGGCCTCGGGGATAGAAGTAGAGGGCGCTGACGACGACACCGGTGGCACCGACGATGGTGACGATGTTGGGCGTCAGGCCGATGCGGGCCAGGCTCCGGCCGAGCGGAGCGGTGACCCGGGAGGTCATGGGGCGAAGGATTCTCAGCATGTCTTCTAGTGATCGTAGGGCGGGAACGGTCGTCGGCGTGGGAGCCGCACCCTCTGGGGGTGGCGTCGACCACGGGGTCGGGTGGTGGGGGGTTCGGGTGGTCCCGGCCTCACTTCCGGGGCCAGAGTTCGGCCAGCCTGCCGCGGGTCCGCTCCAGCATCTCGGGCAGGACCCTGGTCTGTCCGATCACGGGCATGAAGTTGGTGTCGCCGCCCCAACGGGGCACGACGTGCTGGTGGAGGTGGGCGGCGATCCCGGCACCGGCCACGGTACCGAGGTTCATCCCGACGTTGAAGCCCGCGGGCCCGTAGGCCTCGGTGAGCGCCCGGATCCCGGCCTGTGTGAGCGAGGCGACCTCGGCGGTCTCCGTCGCGTCCAACGACGGGTACTCGGAGACGTGCCGGTAGGGGCAGACCAGCAGGTGCCCGCTGTTGTAGGGGTAGAGGTTGAGGACCACGAAGGCGGAGCGGCCGCGTGCGACGACCAGGCCCTCCTCGTCCGGAAGCCCGGGAGCGCGGCAGAAGGGGCAGCCCTCGTCGGCGCCGGGCCCGGTCGGTTTCCCCTCGCCCTTGACGTAGGCCATGCGGTGGGGGGTCCAGAGCCGTTCGTGGCCGTCCGGGACGCCGGTTCCCGCGCCGGGGGGCGCGCCCGCACCGCTCACGGGTTCGTCGTGGGTACCGCGCATGGCTCGTCCGCTCCCCTCGCCTGACCGCTTCGTGCCGCGCGTCCAGCATAGGAGCGTCCGGTGGGTGAAGTGCCGGACCCGGCGCGCCGGGGTGGCGAGGCGGTCCCGCGTCTCAGAGTCCGAGCAGGGTGCGCAGGTGGCGCGGGGGCGGGTTGCCGTGGGCCAGCATGGCGTCGTGCAGGCGGCCGACCGGTGCGTCGGGGCGTGTACGCGCCAGGTCACGGGCGATGTCGGAGACCTCGGCGTAGCCCACGTAGTAGGTGGACAGCTGGGCGCTGGTGAGCAGGGCGCGCCGCCACTTGCCGACGGCCTCACCCTCCTCCTGGTGGCCGCGATCGGTCAGCAGGGCGACGGCCTCGGACTCGGTGAGGTCGCCGGTGTGCACCCGCACGTCGAGGATCGCGTTGAGGACGGCCCGCAGCCGCATCTTGAGCTGGACCAGACGCAGCGCCAGGTTGGTTCGGCGGGTGGCGGGGTCGGAGCCGCCGGACCAGCCGTGCCCGGCGAGGACGTCCTCGGCGTGCACCGCCCAGCCCTCCACGAAGGTGCCGCTGCTCAGCGCCGAGCGCACCCGGGTGTGGCCCCGGTGGCGCGCGGCGTGGGCGAGTTGGAGGGCGTGCCCGGGCAGGGCCTCGTGGACCATCAGGTTGCGCAGCATGCCCCCGTTGTACTCGCGCAGGAAGGAGGCCCGGCGCTCGGCGGGCCACTCCTCGGGCGGCGGGGCCACGGCGACGAAGGTGGGCTGCGAGGCGGCGTCGGGGTCGAGCGCCCCGGGCGCGTCGCAGTAGGCCACGGCCACGCCCCGCCGGGAGAGCGGCATCGGGATGACCTCGACCGGGTCGTCGTGGACGGTCGCCAGGTCCAGTTCGCGGACCCGGGAGTAGAGGTGCGCCAGGGCGTCCGTGCAGGACGGGACGACCCCCTCGGGGCCGATCTCGAACTCGTCGGCCAGGGCGGAGAGCACCTCGGCCACCTGGCCGGGGCGGCGCGGCTCGCCCGCGTACTCGGCGGCGGCCTCGGCCAGCGCCTCCTCGGTGGCGAGGAGGTCGCTCTCGGCGCGTACGAGGAGCGCCTCCGGGGAGAGTTCGGAGTCGAGCGTGTACCAGAGCTGGGCGGCGAACCGCCGGGCTCCCAGACGCGGGTTCCCGCTGGCGAACTCCAGCTCGGTGCGCATCCAGGAGGTGTACTCGTCGAGCGCGGCGAGTGCGGCGGCACGCGCGGGTTCGAGCCCGGAGGCGTGTGCGGCGTGCCGGGTGGCCAGGGCGGGGACGTCCTCGGTGAGCATCGTCCGGGCGCCCTCCAGCTGGCCCAGGGCGGTCTCCACGTGCACACGCGGCATGCCGGGGCCCTCGGACAGGCGGACGCGCGCGGTGTCCAGGTAGGCGGGCAGGGCGGCGCAGCGCGCGGTCAGGGCCGCCAGGCGCTCCTCCACGGGCAGGGTCTCGCGTTCGAGGAGGGCGTGCAGGGCCTCGCCCGGGGAGTGCACCAGGGGGTTCCACGTGTGCGGGCGCAGTTCGGTGGTGTGCCACAGGTCGGCGCTGATCCTGGTCCGGAGCATCTCCAGGTCCACCAGGTCGTCGGCCGTGAGGAGGTCCGCGTCGATCTCGTCCAGGGCGCCCAGCGCGTCGGTGAGGACGTGGACGCGGAGGGAGTCGGCCTCGACGGAGTGGTCGGTCAGACGGTGGGCCCCCCGGGTGTCCCCCAGGTCCAGCGCCCACTCGGGGGCGTCGGACAACAGGGCGTCGAGCACCCGCTCGGCCACGTCTCGGAAGCGTCGGGTCGTCTCGGCCCCGTCGGGCTGGGAGGAGGTCATCCCGCCATGATGCCAGTTCAGGGAGGACACGGACGCCCGGTTCCCGACGTGCGGGAACCGGGCCGTACTCCGTGCGGGACCCCGGGCCCGGGGCAGGTCCTGGTCAGCGCCAGGAGTTCTGGCCCCCGGTGGAGGTGGGCTGCTGCCCTGCGGCGCCCTCGGGGTCCCCCACCGTGATCGCGTGCTCGACGAGGGTGATGAGCGTCGTCTTGGTGGAGGCCTTGTCACGGGCGTCCACCTGGACGATGGGGATCTCCGGGCTGAGCGTGAGCGCGTCCCGGACCTCGTCCGCGGCGTGGGGGTAGTAGCCGTCGAACCCGTTGATGCCCACGATGAAGGGCAGACGCGCCTCTTCGAAGTAGTCGATCGCGGGGAAGCAGTCGGCCAGGCGTCGCGTGTCCACCAGCACGACCGCGCCGATGGCACCCTTGACCAGGTCGTCCCACATGAACCAGAACCGGTGCTGCCCGGGGGTGCCGAACAGGTACAGGATCAGGTCGGAGTCGAGGGAGACGCGGCCGAAGTCCATGGCGACGGTCGTGGTCTGCTTGTCCGGCGTCTTGGCGAGGTCGTCCACCCCGACGCTGGCGCTGGTCATGACCGCCTCGGTCGTCAGCGGCACGATCTCGGAGACGGAGCCAACGAATGTCGTCTTCCCGACACCGAAGCCCCCGGCGACGACGATCTTGACCGACGTCATCGCGTTCCCCCCAGCACCGCCTTCCTCGGCTGGGCTAGAGCTTGCGAAGTCCACTGAGCACCCTTTCAAGCAGGTTGGTGTTGGGGCGAGCGTCGTTGTTGAGCGAAGACCTGATCTGGACCAGTCCCTGCTCGGACATGTCCGCCACAAGCACCCGCGCCACACCGAGAGGCATCCGCAACAGCGCGGAGATCTCCGCCACGGATCGCCATTCCCGACACAGGTCACTGATCGCCTGCCATTCAGGCGTCAGCGTCCCTGACTCGTTCCGGGCCGCCGCGGTGGCCGAGATCAGCGCCTCCAGTGGAAGCTGAGACTTCGGCTTGGTACGGCCCTTGGTGACCGCGTAGGGGCGCACCAGCGAACTGGGGGCGCTGCCCGGCGCGGGTCGTTGGTCATACGGTTGTTGGATTGGTCGAGGAACATCTCCGCCGCCCGGAACGGCCGGCATCCCTCCCGAGGGGGGATGGCCCGGCTGTTGTCCGAACCACGAGGCGCTCCCGGCATCTCTACTGTGAGGTGCCACCACTTCCTCCTGTCGGTGGTGGATCAGTGGATTCCCGAGGTGCGCGCCGTTGGTGTCAGCGCCCGCCCCGCCCGCTCGACGAGCAGGGTCATCTCGTACGCGACCAGACCGAGGTCACTCTCGGCCGCCGCGAGGACGGCGAGACAGGAGCCGTCGCTGATGGCCATGATGAGCATCAGCCCCCGCTCCATCTCGACGACGGTCTGGGCGACCGCTCCACCCTCGAACACCCGGGCCGCGCCCTGCGTCAGGCTGGACAGACCAGAGGCGATCGCCGCCAGCTGGTCGGCCCGGTCGGTCGGGAAGCCCGCGGACGAAGCCAACGGAAGGCCGTCAGAGGAGACGACGATCGCGTGGGCGACATCGGGTACCCGGTCGGCAAAGTCAGTGATCAACCAGTTGAGTTCATTCACCTGTCGACTCATCTGATCTCCTGTCCAAGTTCGCCGGTCGATCTGTGGGCACTGCTACCGCCGGCACGGCATGTGACAGCACTGCCTTTGCGAACCACCCGGCCCCTCCCGTGGGGGTGACCGGGAGTCTGGTGTTCCGCTCTCGTCAAGCGATGGGTGTGGTGCGTCCGAGAAGCTCGGTAGATGCTATTGCATCCGGCTTCCCGGGCTGTGAGGGACCCCGTCCCACCACTGGCCACTTGGGTCACTCCTCTGTCGAACTGTCGCCGAGCCGGTTCCGACCGTCCCGGACGCCCTTCTGGAAGCCCGAGAAGCGGTTGCGGACACGGTCCGCGCTTCGGGTGGGCATCTGCTTGAAGTTCTCCGGCTTGGGTGCGGTACCAGGAACAAGGTTTGCCTTGGGAACCCGTTTTGGCAAGCCCGAGGTGGTCAGACCTCCCGCTTGCGGCTCGGCCGCGGTGCGTGCGGCCTTCCAGCCGCGGTCCGCCGCCGAGCTCCACTCCTGGTCGGAGCGGGGGTTGGCCGCGGGCTGCTGCTGAGCGGCGTCCCTGCGCGTGCGCTGGGGCTCCGGTGCTTCCTGGGGCGCCGGAGGCACCTGCTGGATCGGTCCGGTCTCGGTGGTGTCCACGGTGGGACCGCCGGTCCGGCGCTTGAACCAGTTGGACTCGATCGCGTCGAAGATCGGCAGCGAGTCGGCGTCCTCACCGGACGGCGCCGCCGGGACGACGGTGTTGTTCGGGCCCTGGGCACCACCGTAGCGGCGTGACAGGTAGGCCGTGGAACCGTAGCCCTCCCGCGAGTCGCCCCCGCCGCGCCAGTTGCCCGTGGTGTGGGGTTCGGGCTGCTGGGGCTGCTGGGGCTGCGCCGGAGCCTGGTGGGGCTGCTGGGCGCCGGAGTCCCAGGAGGAGATCGCCGGGAAGGTCTCGGTGCTGTCGTCGCCGCGCGCCGGTGCCGCCGGGGTCTCTGGCCTGCCGGATTCGACGGATCCCGAGCCGAAGGCCCCGCTCCGGTGGGTCCCGGTGCCGAAGGCGTCGTAGGAGTCCGTGCTCCGGCTTCCGGGCTCGGCGGACCGCCCGAAGGCGCCCGTGTCCGAGGCGGGGCGACCGAAGCCGCCCGTGTCGGTGGGCCGACGGAAGGAGCCGGTGTCCGGGGCGCTGAACGACCCCGTGTCCGCGCCGTTGCGGGGGGCCGGGTCGAACAGGCTGCGACCGGTGGTCTCCTCCTGCTTCGGCTCCTCCTCAGGCACGTCGTAGGGGTCCACGACCGGGTTGGCGTTGTCGGTCAGACCGCTGTTGGGCGACAGGCCCTCGGTGCGGTTGGGCGCCTCCCAGACCGAGCCGGTGCTGGTGGTGTTCCACAGGTCCTGGCCGCTGGGCGGGTGCTCCTCCGGCCGACCGCCGACGGGCTTGCGCTTGGGCAGACCGCCCAGGTCGCCTCCGAGGTCACCGGCCTCCTGGCTGTTCCAGGGGTCGCCCGGTTCCTCGGCCGCGGGGCTGGCGGCGAAGGCCGCCTCGGCCTCGGCGAAGGTGTCGGGGGCACCGGCGGAGAGCTCGGGGCGACTGTCGACCCCGCCCAGGGCGTGCTGGCCCTCCACCGGGGTGATGAGCAGGTCCGGCGGGAAGACGACGCTGGCGGTGGTACCGCCGCCGTGCGCCTCCTTGAGGCTCATGCGGATGCCGTGGCGGTGTGCCAGGCGCGAGACCACGAACAGACCCATGCGGCGCGA
This sequence comes from Nocardiopsis eucommiae, assembly GCF_965344335.1. Lineage (NCBI taxonomy): Bacteria > Bacillati > Actinomycetota > Actinomycetes > Streptosporangiales > Nocardiopsidaceae > Nocardiopsis > Nocardiopsis eucommiae. The sequence goes on along the minus strand of NZ_CBDRIY010000054.1, from coordinate 19,833 downwards.
GACCGCGACGTCGATGACCGGCGGCGCGGCCAGGCGGGCGTTGACCGCCGCCAGGTCCTCCGGGGCCATGCCGATGCCGCTGTCGGTCACGTCGACCTGCACGGAGCCGTTGTCCATGATCTTGGCGCTGACCAGCACCTCGGTGTCGTGCGGGGAGAACGAGGTGGCGTTCTCCACCAGCTCCGCGACGAGGTGGATGACGTCGTTGACCGGGCGGCCGAGCACCGAGATGTGGGAGGGGGCGCGCACGTTGACGCGCTCGTACTGCTCGACCTCGGAGACGGCGCCTCGGAGGACGTCGACCAGCGGGACGGGCTGGGCCCACTTGCGGGTGTTGTCCTGTCCGGACAGGACCAGCAGGTTCTCGTTGTTGCGCCGCATGCGCGTGGCGAGGTGGTCCAGCTGGAAGAGGTCGGAGAGGCGGTCGGAGTCCTGCTCGGACTGCTCCAGACCGTCGATCAGGCGCAGCTGCCGCTCCACCAGGGTCTGGCTTCGGCGGGAGAGGTTGACGAACATCGCGTTGACGTTGCTGCGCAGCCCGGCCTCGTCGGAGGCCAGGGTCAGGGCGACGCGGTGGACGTCGTCGAAGGCGCGGGCGACCTCACCGATCTCGTCGTGGGTGTGCACCTCGATGGGCGTCACCTTGACGGACTCGGGGACCGTCCCGGCCTCCTGCATCCGGTTGATCGCCTCGGGCAGGTCGCGTTCCGCGACGCGGCGGGCGCCGTCCTCCAGGGTGCGCAGCGGGCGCACCAGGGAGCGGACCACGAGGGAGGTCAGGATGAAGACCGCCAGGAGCACGCCCGCGACGATGATGAGGTCCATGATCGTGCGGACCAGGGCCTGGCCGCGCAGATCGTTGGCGTCGGCGGCGATGCCCTCGGCGAGACTGGTCTCGACCGTATTGAGGCGCTCCAGGGCCGTGTCCGCGATGGCCGCGTAGTCCTCGGGGCCGTCGTTGGGCGTGACGTTGGTCAGGGGGTCGCCACGGTCGGCGCGGTACATGACGCGCATACGCATGGTGGAGACCTGGCTGACCTCCAGGCCGGTGAAGTTCTCGTCGAAGACCGCGCGCTGCTGGGGCGAGGCGGCCTGGATGAAGTTCGAGATCTCGTTCTCGTAGCGGGCCCGGCTGGAGTCGATGGCCTCGGAGATACCGCCGGTCATCGTGTTGCGGGCCAGGGAGTGGCCCATCAGCGCCGTCTCGTAGGAGAGCTGGTCTCGGGCGTTCGACAGCGCGGTGAGGGCGCGGACGGCCTCACGGAGCTCGGTGTCGTTGGTCTCGTCCGCGATGGTCTGGTTGAAGTCGGAGAGCGACCGGGCGATGGTCCGGTACTTCGTCACGACGGGCAGGACCGTGATGCGGGTGGAGTCGACCTCGGTGCGCAGCGACTCCAGTGTGGAGAGCTGGCTGCGCATCGCCGCGAGGCGGGTCTGTGCCAGGTCTCCGTCCATCGTGCCCATGTCGTCCAGACGGGCGTTCAGGGTGCTCTGGAGGTCGAGTGTGGCGGCCCGCTCGGTCTCCATCTCCTGGCGGAGGTCGTCGGACCGACGGTCCGGGTCCGCGTTGTCGGAGATGTAGACGGCGCTGGCCGTGCGCTCGCGGCCCAGCTGGTTGGCCAGGTCCACGATGAGGACGCCCACCTGGGCGCGGTCCTCGATGTGCGCGTGGGTGACGGTGGAGACCGAGGCCTCGTAGACCCGCAGTCCGCCGAGCGCTAGCGCGACGGCGGTCGGGATGACGATGAGGGCCACCAGTCGGGAGCGCACCCGCCAGTTACGTGGCCGCCACCAGTTGGATCTGCGCCGGGGCTTGGCATCGGCGTTGTCGGCCTGCGCTGCCTCGCTCTGAGCGCTGGCCCCGCTTTTCGTCGCTCGTGTCGACACGGACCCTCGCAACCTTTCGTGTCACCGCCTCGAACGGCTGTTGAACCCAGGGATCGGACCGCTCCAGACCGGAAGGTCGGCATGACCACAGTGGTCCACCAGAAGCAGGAAGCAGTGGGAATGTGGGGAGATGTGAAGACTGTCCGCCGGACTCGCCTGGGAGGAGAGGCGCCGCGCACCGACACTGTCGTGGTGCGCGTGCGGTGCATAGCGTACCAATGGGCGAGAAGGGCTCGCTTCGGGCGATTGATGCCCATCAAGCAAGATCATCGGACGCCAACCGTGGCCGTAATCCCCTCCCTGTCCGCATTAGGGCCAATCCCCCAGGTCAGACCGGGCGACCGAAAACCGGCCGGACATTGAGGTAACTATTTGGACACACCGCCAGCATCCACCTCCGCGCCGCCCCTCCGTGACATCGTGGCTGTCACGTATACGCAGGCCCTGAGGGGGAGGCGGAAATGCGCACCTCGTCGCGCCCCGGTTCGAGCACCCAGAGTCACCCACGCATCGCCCACGGCACTTCTCCCAGTTCACAGAAGAATCCTCCGTTTCGCCGCTTTTCGGTCCACACACTGCTCCCACTGAGCACGGCGCTGCTGTTCTCCCTCACCTGTGCGGCCCCCGGCTCCGCCGACGTCACCGACTCCGGCCCGGGGGAGCTGGACCGACTGCGCGTGGAGCTGGCGACGGCGCGCGCGGAGGTCGCCGCCCTCCAGGAGAGCGCCGCCGAGAGGATCCGGGCCTACGAGGAGGAGAGCGCCCGGCTGGACGAGCTCAGCGCTGAGCGCGAGGCCGCCGACTCCCGGGCGGAGGCTGCGGACCTGCGCCACGAGGGCACCCGGCTGGGCGCGGCCCGCCAGGCCGCCAGCGCCTACAAGGGCGCGGACCTGAGCCTCATGCGGGCCTGGATCGGCCCCGAGGGGCCCGCACACGCACTGGAGCGCGGCGCCTACCTCACGCTGTTCGGGGAGCACCGCTCCGCCGACCTCTCCCGCGCCCGGGCCTCCCAGGTCGCCACCGACACCCTGGCCGAGGCGGCGGAGTCCGCTGAGCAGGATCAGGCCGAGGCCACCGAGGCGGCGGACACCGCGCGTGAGACGGCCATCGAGGCCATCGAGGCCCAGCAGGGGCGGACCGAGAAGCTCCTGGAGCAGCAGACGCGGCTGGAGGACGCCCTGGCCGGCACCCGGGACCCCGGGGACGAGGAGGCGCGCCGCAAGGCGGCTCTGGCCGACGCCCGGGAGGCCGTCGGCGGAACCGAGGGCGCCGGGGCCGGTTCCCCCGGCGGGGCGGACGCGGCGGCGGGCGGTCCCGGCGGCTGCGCGGGCGGCGGTACGTCGGACGTCGAGAACGGGAGGGTGCCGGACACGTCGCTGTGCCCGCTGCCGCAGCCCGGCGAGCGGCTGAGGGCCGACGCGGCCGCCGCGTTCATCGAGCTCGACGGTGAATTCCGGTCAGAGTTCGGCCGCCCGATGTGCGTGACCGATTCCTACCGCCCGTATCACGAGCAGGTCCGGCTCTTCCAGGAGATGCTGCCCGGGATGGCCGCCCGGCCCGGCACCAGCGCGCACGGTCTGGGCGTCGCCGTGGACCTGTGCGGCGGCGTGCACGAACTCGGGACCCCCGAGCACCGGTGGATGCTCGACCACGCGCCGGAGCACGGATGGGAGAACCCGGAGTGGGCCCGGGACGGGTTCGAGCCCTGGCACTGGGAGTACACCCCCTGACCCGGGGCCCGACCGAACCGCTCAGACCTGGGAACCGACCCTGACCTCGTAGGTGCCCAGTTCCCCGGCGTCCACGAAGAGCTCCTCGTCCGCCTCCAGCACGGGGGTGGCGACGGGCAGCAGAGCGCGGATCCGGCCCGGCCCCGACACCAGCCAGTCGTGGTCGGGCTCGACCCGGCCGTGCCCGTTCTCCTCGTCGTCCACCGAGGTGCTGAGCTCCAGCACGTCGCCGGACAGCTCGTCGGAGGTGGTCAGGACGGGCCCCAGGATCAGCTCCACGGGCTCGCCCGCCTCGTCCAGCCACAGACAGGCCGGGGTGTAGGCGCTCGCGTGCCCCGATCCCCCGGCCAGGGCGGCCACGCCCACCCGGGCGGACCGGGCCTCGGGCGCCACGGGGTCGTCGACTCCCCGCACCAGTTCGGGGCCGATCGCGTACTCGCGCTCGCCCACGAGCACCGGCACCGGCCCGGTGGGCAGGACCGGGGCGCACATACGCGCCTCGGGTTCGACGATGATCTCGATCGCGCCGTCCACGGCCCGCTGGTGCGCGGCCGCCAGGGCGTCGTCGCCGCCCTCCAGCAGCTCACCGAGGCTCCGGCCCCCGGGGCTGCCCATCACGTCACCGTCGTCCAGCGCGCCCACGCGCGCACCGCCACCGCTCGGTGACAGGTAGGTGACCCAGCGCACAGTTCCTCCACGTTCGGTTCACGAGCTCCGTACGGGCTCGCCGTCGGGGCGCCCCTCGGTACGGGGCGCGGGGGGCGGCCCCCGATGGCACGGGTCAGGAGGCGGCAGTCGACCCGTGCTCCTTGCCGGTCCCGGCGCACCCACGGCACGGCTCGTCGACCCGGTGCCAGACGACCAGCCCGTTGACCTCCCGGTGGGGCCGCTCCGGCCGCCACCACCCCGTCCCGGCGCAGAACCGGCAGAGGTCGCCGTTCCGGTCGCACCAACCGCACGCGGAGATCGCGCACCTGGTGTGGGTCGGTTCCCGCGTCGACTTCATGTGCCCCCGCCGTCCTCCGCGAAATCGCGACCAGCCTCGCACAGGCGGCACACGCGAGTCCAGCGGCCACGGGCGCGAAAGTGCCGGTGAGCGGGGCCGCGCCGGGGGTCAGGCGGAGTCGCGCACCACCAACCGGGTGTCGAGGAGGATGGTCTCGGCCTCCGCCGTGCGCGGGATCGCGACGTCCACGAGCAGCCGGGCCATCTCCTGGCCCATCTGGACCGTGGGCTGGTGGACGGTGGTCAGCGACGGGTCGCTGTGCCGCGCCATGAGGGTGTCGTCGAAACCGACCAGGGCGACGTCCCCGGGCACGCTGAGGCCGCGTTCCCGGAGCGCGCGGATGGCGCCGACGGCCATCATGTCGGAGGCGGCGAAGACCGCGTCGGGCTCGCCTCCCTGGTCCAGCAGGCGGGCCATGGCCTCGGCACCGCCCTCCACACTGAAGTCGCCCTGGACCACCAGGCGCTCGTCCACCTCGCGACCGGCGGCGGCCATGCCCTCGCGGTAGCCCCGCAGGCGTTCCACACCGGCGTTCATGTCCTGCGGGCCGGTGATGGTGGCGATCCTGGCGTACCCGGAGTCCAGGAGGTGGCGGGTGGCCACCCGAGCTCCGTCGAGGTTGTCGATGTCGACGCAGAACGGCGCGGGCTGGGCCTCGGAGTACGGGCGGCCGCCGTGCACCACCGGCACGCCGGACTCGGCCAGGCGGGAGGTGAGGGGGTCGTCCCGGTGCAGCGACACCAGGAGGGCACCGTCCACGTGCGAGCCGCTGAGGTACTCGCCCACGCGCTTGTGCTCGGCCTCGCCCCGGGCGGTGGTGAGCATGAGCTGGAGGTCCCGCTCGTGCAGAACCGAGCTGACCCCCCGGATGATGTCCGCGAAGAAGGGGTCCGCGAACAGGCGGTCCCTCGCCTCGGAGACGACCAGGGCGATCGTGTCCGTGCGGCGCGTGACCAGGGTCCGGGCCGCCTGGTTGGGGCTGTACCCGAGCTCGGCGATCGCGGCGTGTACGGCCTCACGGGTCCGGGGGCTGACCTGGGACGACCCGTTGATCACCCGGGACACGGTGCCGCGGCCGACCCCGGCCCGTTCCGCCACCATCTCCAGGGTCGGCCGCTGCCGACCGCCACTCTTGGCCACTTGTGGGCTCCTTGGACGTCGTGCCGCCGGTCGCCCGGGCGGCGGTTGTGTGTGCGGTCGGGCACGGGTCGACCACGTGAGCGTTCGTGCGGCGTCCGTCCGTACGACGGCACCCCACGAACGCTCACGGTCCGCCACCGGTGGTCTACCGCTCGGGGAACCGTCCGGTCCTGGCCAGCTCCGCGTACCAGTGCCCGGTGTCCTTGACCACGCGTTCCTGCGTCTCGTAGTCCACGTGGACGATCCCGAACCGGCGGGAGTATCCCCATGCCCACTCGAAATTATCCAGAAGTGACCAGGCGAAGTAACCGCGCAACGGTACCCCGGCGTGGATGGCCTCCCTCGCGGCCCGCAGGTGGCCCTCGTAGTAGTCGGTGCGGTCGGGGTCGTGGACGGCGCCGTCCTCGCTGACGGTGTCCTCGAACGCGCAGCCGTTCTCGGTCACGTACAGGTCGACGCCGCCGCTCTCGCCCGCCAGGCGTTGGAGGACGTCGTACAGACCGGTGGGGTCGATCTCCCAGCCCATGTGGGTGACGGGGAGCCCCTGGGACACGTGGACCTCGTCGGGGCCCGCGCCCAGCCACGCGTCGCCGTCGCCGCTGACCAGGGCGGGGTCGATGCCCTCGGCCGAGCCCGCGACGAACTCGGGCGAGTAGTAGTTGACCCCGAGGAAGTCCAGGGGCGTGGAGATCGTCTTGAGGTCGCCGTCCAGCACGAACGAGAAGTCGCTGACGTCCGCGAGGTCGGCCACCACGTCCGCCGGGTAGGCGCCCTTGAGCAGGGGGTCGGTGAAGATGCGGTTGCGCACCCCGTCCGCGCGGCGCGCGGCCCGGGCGTCGGCGGCGTTGGCGCCGTGCGGCCGGATGACCGCCTGGTTGTGCGCCAGGCCGACCTTGGAGGGGTGGCCGGTGGAGCGGATCGCCTCGGCCGCCAGACCGTGCCCGAGCAGCAGGTGGTGGGTCGCGGCCAGGGCGGCGGCGGGGTCCTTGCGGCCCGGGGCGTGGTGGCCGTTCTCGTAGCCGAGGAAGGCGGCGCACCAGGGCTCGTTGATGGTCATCCAGTGGGTGACCCGGTCACCGAGCGCCTCGGCGACCACCCGTGAGTAGTCGGCGAACCGGTACGCGGTGTCCCGGACGGGCCAGCCTCCGGCATCCTCCAGGGGCTGGGGCAGGTCCCAGTGGTACAGGGTGGCCCAGGGTTGGACGCCCGCTTCGAGGAGGCTGTCGACCAGGCGGTCGTAGAAGTCGAGCCCGGCCTGGTTGACGGGGCCGGTGCCGTCGGGGACGACACGCGGCCAGGCGACCGAGAAGCGGTAGGCGCCGAGGTTGAGCCGTCGCATGAGCGCGACGTCCTCGGCGTAGCGGTGGTAGTGGTCGTCGGCGGGGTCACCGGTGTCCCCGTTGAGGACCTTGCCGGGGGTCTCGGCGAAGGTGTCCCAGATGCTGCGGCCTCGGCCGTCGGCGGTGGTGGCGCCCTCGATCTGGAAGGAGGCGGTCGCCGCCCCCCAGAGGAAGCCTTCGGGGAAGTCGTTGGGGTTGCTCACTGCTTCGGTACGCACCTTCCGTGGCGGGTGGACGTCGTTGGGAGCGCTCCCATTCACCGAAGCAGACGCCCTGTCGCGAGTCAACGGAGTGACGCCTCCCCGAGATTCAACCGTTACCGTCCGTCCCGTACGGCGGAGGGCCCCGGTGGGAGTCCCACCGGGGCCCTCTGGGAGAGCGGGAGACCCTAGTCCGTGTTTTGTGGATCATTCCGCGCTCGCGTTGCCAGGCTGCCTCTCGCCGCGCCGATGAAGCTCGGACAGCCAACCCCGGGCTGCCTCTCGCTCCTCGTCTTGCGAGAGATGGCCTGGCGGCCGCTCGCATCGATGGCGGCTCCGCCGCCACCGGCGAAAGCATCCACAAACACGGCCTAGTCCGTGCCCGGCCCGACCGGGATGACGATCCCCTGCCAGCGCTCCTCCATGAAGTCGCGCACCTCCTGGCTGTGAAGGAGGTCGTTGAGGCGGACCAGGTCCTCGGACCCCACGTCCTCCGAACGCACCACCAGTCCGTTGGCGTACGGGTTGTCCTCGGTCTCCTCCCAGGCCAGCGCGTTGGCGGTCTCGGTGAGGTTCGCCTCCAGGGCGTAGTTGCCGTTGACCACGGCCGCGTCCACGTCCTGGAGGGAGCGCGGCAGCTGGGCCGCCTCCACCGGGGTGATCGTGACGTCCGACGGGTTGTCCTCGATGTCGGACTCCGTGGCCTGGCCGTCCGTGTCGTCGGCCAGGGTGATCACGTCCTGCTCGGCGAGCAGGCGCATGGCACGGTCCATGTTCGAGGCGTCGTTGGGCACGGCGATGCTCGCGCCCTCGGGGAGGTCGTCGAGGTCCGTGAGGCTCTCGGAGTACAGGCCGAAGGCCTCCAGGTGCACGTCGGCCACGTAGGACAGGTCCGTGTCCGGATTGCCCTCCAGGTACTCCTCGAGGAAGGGCACCGTCTGGTAGTAGTTCGCGTCGAGCTCGCCCTCGGCCAGGGCCGCATTCGGCTGGTTGTAGTCGGTGTACTCGACGACTTCGATCGCCAGTCCGGCGTCGGCCGCCAGCTCGTCGTTGACGAACTCCAGGATCTCCGCGTGCGGCAGCGGGGTGGCGCCGACCCGCAGGGTCACGACGCCCTCCTCCCCGCCGTCGTCGGCCGCCCGCTCGCTGGGGCTCCCGCACCCCGCCAGGAGGACCGCCGCGGCGCCGGCCACGGCGACCCCCCGAAGCACGTTCGTCCCTGTCATCGCTGTCTCCTTGCGGTCGGTTCCGGTCAACTCTGGAGGGGGGCGAGGGGTGTGTCGGGGGGCGGGGGTCAGCGCCGGGACAGCCTGCGCACAAGCAGGTCACCCAGGCTCTGCGCGACCTGCACGATGACGATCAGCAGGATCACGGTGGCCCACAGGTAGTGGTCGTTGAAGCGCTGGTAGCCCTCGCGGATGGCGAGGTCGCCCAGGCCTCCGCCGCCGATGGCACCGGCCATCGCGGAGTACGAGATGAGCGTGACCACGGTCATCACCAGACCCGCGATCAGGCCGGGCATGGCCTCGGGCAGCATCACCTTGCCCACGATCGTGAACTTGCGGGTGCCCATCGCGTGCGCGGCCTCGATCACCCCGCGGTCCACCTCGCGCAGGGAGGTCTCCACCAGGCGGGCGAAGAACGGGATGGCGCCGATGCTCAGCGGGACGATCGCGGCCGTGGGGCCCAGGGTCGTGCCGACCAGGAAGCGGGTGAGTGACAGCACCGCCACCATGAGGACGATGAAGGGCAGGGAACGGCCGACGTTGACGATCGCGCTGAGCACGGCGCGCACCGCGGGGGCCGGAACGAGGCCGCCCCGGTCGGTGGCGACCAGCAGCACGCCCAGCGGCAGGCCGACCAGGACGCTGAAGACGGTCGCCCACCACACCATGTAGATGGTGTCCTGGGTGCCGAGCCACAGGCTGGGCCACATGTCGGGCCAGTCGGCGACGAAGTCGGTGATGGCGGTGAGAGCGTTCCCCTCCTGCGCGAGGACGAGGACGTCGGCGGGGTTGATGGTCACTTTCCGGCCTCCTCGACCAGCAGGCCGTGCTCGGACAGGTAGCTGAGCGCCTCACGGCGGCGCTCCCCGCGCATGTCGACGCTGAGGCGTCCCACCGACTGTCCGGCGACCTGCTCCACACCGCCGCCGAGGATGTTCACGTCCACGTCGAAGCGGCGGGTGAGTTCGGACATGAAGGGCTCGTCGAAGGAGCGCGGGTAGGTGATGACCACGCTCTCGGGGCCGCCGTTGTCCGGCAGGGGGAAGAGGGAGCGCGCCAGCAGGGACCCCGGGGTGCCGATGAGGTCCAGTACGCGGCCGGACTCGAGGAACGCGCCGTCCTCCATGATCGCGGCGGAGTCGCAGATCCGCTTGATCACGTCCATCTCGTGGGTGATCAGCAGGATGGTCAGGCCCAGCTCGTCGCGCAGGCGGCGCAGCAGGGACAGGATCGAGTCGGTGGTGGCCGGGTCCAGGGCGGAGGTGGCCTCGTCGCTCAGCAGGACGTGGGGGTCGGAGGCCAGGGCGCGGGCGATGCCCACGCGCTGCTTCTGCCCGCCCGAGAGCTGGGAGGGGTAGGCGCGCGCCTTGTCGCCCAGGCCCACCAGCTCCAGGAGCTCACCCACCCGGGTGGCACGCTTGGCGCGGGAGACCCCGGCGACCTCCAGGGGGAAGCCGACGTTGCCCGCGACCGTACGGGAGGAGAGCAGGGCGAAGTGCTGGTGCACCATGCCGATCCCCCGCCGGGCCGCGCGCAGACGGGCACCGCGCAGGGAGGTGAGTTCCTCCTCCCCCACGCGCACGCTGCCGCTGTCGGGGCGTTCCAACAGGTTCACCGAGCGCAGGAGGGTGCTCTTTCCGGCACCGCTCTGGCCCACGACCCCGAAGATCTCGCCGGACTCGACATGCAGGTCCACCCCGTTGAGGGCGTGCACCTGGCGTTTCTTCAACCTGTAGGTCTTGTGTAGACCCACTGCGTCAATCACGGTTTTCCCATCGACGTCTGGCGGTGGTGTCCCTGAGGCCGCTCGCGGACACGGGAGCGCTCTGGACTCAGCGTGGGGTTGACGCCCACACCCGAGCGTACGAAGCGCTCACCTGGCGGGCGGCGGCGACGCGCCGGTACGTCCGGCGGCCGCGGGAGCGTGGAGGACGGCCCCGGGGAGGCGGCTCCGGCGCGGGGCGCCGGGCGCGGCTCGGTGGCGGAGGTGGCTAACGGGGCATGCGACAGCGGCCGCCGGGCAGCGGAACGCACCGCCGGGTGGTGTCCGCCATGGTGACGGGGGTCGCTTTGCCGTGCTCAGGAGCCTTCACGGCACCAACTCAACCATGCCCGGCCGGGTTGGTTCAGCAAAACACTTGGCCTGAATATGGTTATTTACAACACATCGAGGCTTTTGTTGGAGTGACGTCCGATCCACTCCCACCCGAAGGTCCTCGTGAGTGCCTACACTCATTACCGTCCCGTGACTCTCCCTTGGCGCACACGCGCCGTGAGCACCGAGGGCCGCCGCAGCCCCACGGCCGCCGCGCCCGCCCGGGAACGACGAGCAGACGCACCCACAGCGCCCCGTGCCCGCAGGGGGACGCGCGTGGGCCCGAGGAGCGACCACCGTGCAGTTCGAGGACTTCGAGGACACAGCGCAGACCGCAGACACAGTGCGCCCCACCGGCGCGGTGGGGTTCGGCCGTCCACGGCCCACCGGCGACGAGCACGCCGACTTCTGGGCGCCCGACCCCCCGGCCCGCAGCCGGGCCGAGGCCTTCGCCGACCTCGCGGAGGGCGCACGCGCGCTGTCCGCCGTGGCGGGGTCCCGTCTGTCCCGCCTCCTGCCCTCCCGTGGTGTCCGGGTCACCGCGCTGTCCCTCTCCCTGTGCGCCGCCACGGCCGTGGTCGCCCTGCCCGCCTCCGCCGCCCCGACCCCGCCACGGGAGCCGGAGAGCATGAGCGACCTCAAGTCCCGGGCCGAGACCCTCACCGAGGAGTACGAGGGCGAGCTGCGCGACATGGAGGCGGTGATGGAGGAGGCCGAACGGGCCGAGGGCCGCGCCGAGGCCACCCGTGAGGAGGTGAGCGAGGCCCGTGACCAGGTGGTCTCCCTGGCCGTGGCCACCTACACCAGCAGCGGGATCGACCCGTCCATGTCGCTGTTCGTGGAGGCGGAGCCGGACGAGGTCATCGACCGTGCCGTGGTGATCGACTACCTGACCACCACCAACCAGGAGAAGATCGACCACCTGAACCAGGCGCTCTCCCGTGACGAGGTGGCCCAGGAGAACGCCCAGGAGCGCCTGGACGCGGCCTCGGACGACCTCACCGAACTGGAGGACCGCAGGTCGGAGGTGCACGTCCTGATCGCGGACCACCCGAGCCAGCCCATGCAGCCGCACAACAGCATCACCCCGCGCACCGAGCAGATGCGGGACCTGGTGATCGAGAAGTTCGGGCGCGGGGACGACGTGGGCGGGGTCGGGTGCTACCGGCCGGACGGCGGCTTCGTGGTCGGTGAGCACCCCAAGGGCCGGGCCTGCGACTTCATGCTCGACCCGAACGGCGGCATGCCCAGCGAGGAGGAGATCGAACGCGGCTGGGAGATCTCGGAGTGGGCCATGGAGAACGCCGACGACCTGGGGATCATGTACGTCATCTACCGCCAGCAGATCTGGGACGTGAGACGCGGTGACGAGGGCTGGCGGGCGATGTCCGACCGGGGCAACATGACCGAGAACCACTTCGACCACGTGCACATCTCGATGTTCTGACGCTGGTCGGCCGGTGGGGCGCGTGCTCCCACTGGCCACTTCCGGCCACGGGCGCCTCACCAAGCACACCGGCGGGCGCCCGGAACGGTCACGCAGGTCGCCGGTGGTTTCCGCGCCCACGCCTGACGGGACCAAGGACCCGAATTCCGACACGCCCCTTACCCGAGTTCCGATCGCTCTGTCCATGGGTGGACATCACGATCAAGTCACGCAAATGACGAGCTGGTGTGTCAGAAGCACGAAACGATGACGATTCACCCTCCTACCCCAGGTCCGGCCTGCCGCGTTGACACCGGTCAGGGCTAAGATGCAAGGCGTCCCGACCCTGACCTGCGGGGAACCGACCCGCTGGCTCCACACGCGGCGGTCGGCGCCCCGTCGGAACCGGGGACCTCCTCACGACACGGGGAACTCCCGCCCACGCCCGTCCGCTCTCGCCCGCGGTCACGGCGTACGAGGCGGGCCCACCTCCCCCACGGTTCCCCGTGCTGTCATCCACCCGGCGATCAGCCGGTGGCCACCACGGGAACTCGTGAGAACCCACGGGCGCGAACGCGCGCCTCACACAAGACGGTCACCACATCACCGGGCGAGGGGAGCCATGAGCGAAAACGGACCTTACAACCAGCCGCCGCAGAATCCTTACGGTGGCGGGGACGGCACCGGAGGACAGCCGCCCTACGGCCCGCCGCAGGGGAACCCCTACGGTGACGCCGCCACCGGCGGTCAGCCCGGCTACGGCCAGGGCCCCTACCCGGGCGCACCCGGCCCCGACCAGGGCATGTACGCGGGCGGCCAGCCGCCCTACGGCCCCGGCCCCGGCGGTCCCGTCGGCCCGGTGGGCCCCGGTGGGTACCCGCCCGCGCAGCCGCCTCAGGGCGGCGGGGGCAGCAAGGCCGGTCTCTGGGTGGTCATCGGCGGCGGCGTGGTCATCGTCGTCCTCGTGATCGCCGTGGTCGTCATGCTCGTCACCAACGGCAACGACGGCGGGGAGATCGCCTCCGGTCCCGACGAGTCATCGGAGGTCGTGGAGGAGGAGCCCGCGGAGGAGGAGCCGGTCGAGGAGGAGACCCCCGCCTCGAACGGCGCCCTCGGCGACCCGCCCCACGCCCTGCCCACCGAGCCCTGCGAGGCCTTCACCGACCAGGTGCAGACGGACTTCGTCCTCCGCGACAGCGGCAGCAAGTACGTCTCCGACAACACGTCGAGCTGCTCCAACCTCGGTGACCTCCCGGACAGCAGTCCCACCGAGGGCTTCGGCTCGCTGGAGGTGGGCTTCAAGCTGCCCTACAGCGCCAGCGACTCCCCGGAGGCCGCCTCCGAGGACATCGAGTACACGCTGGAGCGCGTCCGTGGCGGCGCCGAGTCGGACCGCTACGACGCCGACGACGTCGAGGTGGACGAGGAGTTGGAGATCGGGAGCGAGGCGTACCTGGTCATCACCAAGACCGACCTGCTCGGGGACAAGCTTCCCGAGGCCAGCCTGCTGCTGCGTCAGGACAACCTGATCATCTCGGTGACCTACTACCTCGACACCACCTCGGGTGATCACGAGGACCTCGCCCTGCCGGACAACACCCAGGACATCATGGTCAACGCCGCCAACGAGGCGCTGGCCATCGTCGGGGGCTGACCCGTGCGGGCCGTGTGTCGGCCCGGGCACCGAAGGGGGCCGCGGCATCGCCGCGGCCCCCTTCCTCGTGTTCCGCCCCCGTCGTCAGGCGAGGTCGGCGCGGACCCGGCGGGCCGCCTCGACCATGTTGCGCAGCGCCTGCTCGGCCTCCGCGTAGCCACGGGTCTTCAGACCGCAGTCCGGGTTGACCCAGAGGTTCCCGGCGTCCACGTGCGTCGCCGCCAGCCGCAGTGAGGCCTCGATCTCCTCGACCGAGGGCACCCGGGGCGAGTGGATGTCGTACACGCCGGGTCCGATGCCCCGCTTGTAGCCGCGCGCGCCCAGGGCCTCCACGAGCTCCATGCGCGAGCGGGCCGCCTCGACGCTGGTGACGTCGGCGTCCAGCGCCTCGATGCCGCCGACGATCTGGTTGAACTCCGAGTAGCACATGTGCGTGTGGATGGTGGTGCTCGCCGCCACCCCGGACGTCGCCAGGCGGAAGGAGTTCACCGCCCAGTCCAGGTAGGCCTGGCGCTGCTCCTCGCGCAGGGGCAGCAGCTCACGCAGGGCCGCCTCGTCCACCTGGATGTGACGGATGCCCGCGCGCTCCAGGTCCGCGACCTCGTCCCGCAGGGCCAGACCCACCTGGCGGGCGGTCTCGCCGAGCGGCTGGTCGGTACGGACGAACGACCAGGCGAGCATGGTGACGGGGCCGGTCAGCATGCCCTTGACCGGCTTGTCGGTGCGCGACTGGGCGTAGGTGATCCACTCGACCGTCATCGGCTCGGGGCGCGAGACGTCACCGAACAGGATCGGCGGGCGCACGCAGCGCGAACCGTAGGACTGCACCCACCCGCGCTCGGTGGTGGCGTAGCCCTCCAACTGCTCGGCGAAGTACTGCACCATGTCGTTGCGCTCGGGCTCGCCGTGGACGAGGACGTCCAGGCCGATCTCCTCCTGGAGCGCGATGACGCGGTCGATCTCCGAGCGCAGGGTCCGCTCGTACTCCTCGGTCGACAGCTCGCCCCTGCGGTGCGCGGCGCGGGCACGGCGCAGCTCGGGAGTCTGCGGGAAGGAGCCGATGGTGGTCGTGGTCAGGGTGACGTCGGTGGGAGCGCCACGGTCCTCGGGCCGCTCGTAGGCGTCCTGCCCCAGGGCGTCCAGGCGGGCGCGCACACGGGCGTCGGTGAACGACGGGTTGCCGGTGGCGGCCGCGTCGAAGGCGGCGTCCTCGCCCTCGGTGAGGACACGGCCGAGCAGGGCCACCTCCTCGGCCTTCTGCTTGGCGAAGGCCAGCGCGGCACGCAGCTCGGGGGCGAGCGAGGTCTCCGCGTCGAGGTCGATCGGCACGTGCAGCAGCGAGCAGGAGGTGCTCACGGTCAGCTCGTCGGTGAGGGCGAGCAGCGTGCCCAGCTCCGCCACGGCGGCGGGCAGGTCCGTCCGCCACACGTTGCGGCCGTCGACGACGCCCGCGACCAGGCGTGTGGAGCCGAGGCCGGAGACCGCGGCGAGGTCCTCGACGCCCTCGGCGTCGGTGACCAGGTCGAGGCCGACCGCCTCCACCGGGGAGTCCTTGAGGACCCGCAGGGCGGCGGCGCCGATGGAGCCGAAGTAGGTGGAGACCAGGAGGGAGGGGCGGTCGGTGAGGGCACCCAGGCGCTGGTAGACGCGCTCCAGGTGACCGACGGCCGAGCGGCCGTCGTCCGTGGCCAGGATCGGCTCGTCGAGCTGGACCTCGGTGGCGCCGGCGGCCCTGAGGTCGGACAGCAGGCGGGCGTAGGCGTCCAGGAGCTGGTCGAGGAGCTCGATCGGCTCCCAGCCCTCGGGGGCGTCGTCGGCCGCCTTGGCCAGCAGGAGGAAGGTCAGCGGACCGACCAGCACGGGACGGGTCCTGAACCCGGCCTCGGAGGCCTCGCGGAACTCGGTTACGGGCTTGTCACCGACCAGGCGCGGCCGGGTGCTCGGGGAGAGCTCGGGGACGAGGTAGTGGTAGTTGGTGTCGAACCACTTGGTCATCTCCAGGGGCGGAGCGCCCTGCTCGCCCCGGGCGAGCGCGAAGTAGCGGCGCAGCTGCTCGTCCCGGTCCCCGGCCTGGGCCGGGGAGGGGAAGCGGGAGGGCACGAGGTCGAACAGGACCGCCGTGTCCAGCACCTGGTCGTAGAAGGAGAAGGTGTTGGACGGCAGGTCGTCCACGCCCGCCTCCCGCAGCTGGGCGTAGACGCCCAGGCGGAGTTCGGAGGCGACGGCGTCGAGTTCGGCGGCGGTGGTGCCGCCCTTCCAGTAGGACTCGCTGGCGCGCTTGAGTTCGCGGTCGGGGCCGATGCGCGGATAACCGTGCACGGTGGAACGCACGGACGGCCGGGCGGCCGGGGTGCTGGGCATGGAGCTTCTCTCCCTCGTCGAAAGCCGGGTACCGGCCGCGAGGCGAACGAAGGCGCGGACACGCCGAGGGAGCGCCTACGGCGCTCGGCTGTCTCCGCCCTCGGCCCTCCCTCGGGGCACGGGACCACCGGCGGCACGGGTGCGCCGCCGGGTGGAGGCAGGTCTTCGGACTCGTGGGCGTCTCCGGCGTCTCCGCCGGGTTCCTACTGGTCGCCGCTTCCCAGTTTCCGACTTTTCCGGTCGGATCACCAGTGCTTGTGGCGACGTTCGTTCCCACTCACCGCTGCGGGGCAGTCCCGGACTCGCACCGGGTTCCCTCTCTCGACACGCAACGCCCGCCCCGGAAGGCTTCCGGGGTGACCAAGGGTGGAGCGTGTACCTTCCACGGCTGCAAGTATAGGGAGCGCCCCCTCCGCCCATGCACCCGGCGTGGCCCTCGGCCACTCGGCGTGAACCCGTGCCGGGTTCGCGGCATCACAACCGACAATCAGCGTTACGTGGGGGAGCGCTCCCCCTCCTCCCCCACGAACGTTCGTCAGACGATGAACGTGGAGAACCACAGGTGAAGCAGCAAGACCGGCAGACCATGGCTCCCGACCGACCCCTTGTCACGGTCGCGATCGCGATGGTCGTCCTGCTGGGGCTGGTGCTGTCGGCGTCCCGACCCGTCGGACTGTTGGAGGACAGTGCCCTGGCGGGCGACGGCGAGCAGTCAGCCGGGGACGGACCCCCGGCCACCGGCGAACCCGACCAACTGACCACGGTCACCCCCGACGCGGTCCCCGGAACGGAGGAGATCACCCTCGCCCACGAGGGGGACGCGGACGTCTCCGTCACCTACCCGTCCATCCCGAACGCCGAGCCGCTGTCGGACTTCCTGGAACGGACCCTCAGCGCCCAGGCGCGGGCCTTCGAGGCGGCCGTCCCCGGCGCACGCACGTTCCACGGGGAGTGGGGGCTGACCGCGGCCGACGACGGGATCGTGGGCGTGCGGATGACCACCACCGAGACGGACTCCGAGGAGACGCGCGAGGGACACAGCACCTACTGGTACGAGACCGACACCGGCGCGGTCCACGGTTCGAGCCACCTCCTCGCCGGGCAGGCGGAGCTGACCGACCTGAACGAGCGGGTGCGTGAGGCGGTGTCCGACACCGACGCCGTTCCCTCGGCGCTGCACCCGATCAGTTCGCTCTACGACTCCGTGGGATTCAACCCGGACGGCGACCTCGTGGTCGAGTTCGACGCGGGCCAGGTCGCCCCGGCCGACGCGGGCCGTGTGCACGCGGTGCTGCCCCGGGACGAGGCCGAGACGCTGCTCTCCGACCTCGGGCTGCGGGTCCGCGACGCGGCGACCACGGGGGTGCGCGAGTTCTCCATCGACGAGGCTCCCGAGGCGGACAAGGACGGCTCGGTCCCGGCGGCGCCCGGCGTGCTGGCCCCGCGTGACGACTCGGTCGACTGTTCCGCGCCCGACACCACGTGTGTGGCGCTCACCTACGACGACGGCCCGGGCGGACGCACCCCGGAGCTGCTGGACGCCCTGGCCGCGCACGATGCCAAGGCCACGTTCTTCGTCACCGGCCTCCCGGTCAGGGAGCACCCGTGGGTGGTACGCCGCACCTACGCCGAGGGGCACGAGGTGGCCAACCACACCCTGGACCACCCCGACCTGACGGAGCTCTCGGCGGGCGGGGTCCGCGAGAACCTGGAGGCGACGCAGGCGCTGGTGCACCGGGAGACCGGCTACACGATGGACCTGATGCGACCGCCGTACGGGGTGACCGACGGCACGGTCGCGGAGGTGACGGCGGAGCTCGGGCTGGCGCAGATCCTGTGGAGCGTGGACACCAACGACTGGCGGGACCGCAAGGCGAAGGTGGTGCGCGAGCGCGCGCTGGACGGCGCGTCCGACGGCGCCATCATCCTGATGCACGACATCCACCCCACCACCATCGACGCGTCGATCGACGTCATCCGTGAACTGGACGAACGCGGGTACTCCATGGTCACGGTGTCCCAGCTGCTCGGCACCACCGAGCCGGGCCGCACCTACGTCGACGGCGTGCCCGAGGAGGCTCCGGAGGAGTCCCCGAGCGACACGGAGTGACCCGACCCGAGCCCCGGTCCCGGACCGCTGTCCACATGTGGACAGCGTCGGAGGGGCCGGGGTGCCGTCCCCTATGTTGCTCCCAGCAGCCGTGAGGAGCAGGGACGAGGGAGTCGGGTTTTGGCGTCGAGGAGAGTTGGGCCGGGCCGGACCGTTCCCCCGCCCCGCCCGGTCCGGGCACACCCGTTCCGGGCGGGGGTCGCGCTTCTGCTGGCCCTCCCGCTCGCCGCGTGCGGGACCGGGACGACGGGCGTGGACGGAGGTGACCCGCTGCGGCTCACCGTGTTGGCCGACGCGGCCGGGGACGGTGTCGGGGAGTGGCGGGGCGACGCCGGTGACTTCACCGGCCACCCGTACGAGCCCGAGGGCGTGGAGGTCAGCGTCGCCTACCCGGAGTTCGAGGGGGCCGGGGACTTCGCTGAGGGTCTGGCCGCGCGGGTCGACCAGGAGGTCCGTGACTTCCGTGCCGGGACCCGCGATCCGGTGCGGCTGGACGTCGCCTGGGAGCTGGTCGCCGCCGGGGACGGGGTCCTCGGGGTCCGGCTGGTCAGGACCGAGGAGGACATGCACGGCCTGCGGGAGGGCCACGCGACGTACTGGTACGACGCCCGGGAGCGCTCCGTGTCCTCCTCCACCGAGCTGCTGCGCGGGCAGGAGGAGCTGGTCCGACTCAACGCCCTCGCGCGCGAGGAACTGGCCGACGACGAGCACGTGGACCCCGACGCCCTGCACCCCGTCCTGAGGACCTACGACTCGATCGGGTTCAACTCCTCGGGGGACCTGGTGGTCGAGTTCGACGACGGCCACCTGTCACCGATCGTCGACGGGCACGTCCCCGACAGTTCCCCCGGTCGCAGGGCCGTGGTGGTCGAGCACGAGCGGGCCGCTCCCCTGCTCTCGGACCTGGGCGCACGCGCCCGGGAGGCCGCACTGGTGGAGGAGCCCGACCTGGAACTGCCCCCGGGCAGGCCGGACGACGCCGAGGTCGGGCCGCCGCCCGGAGTGGTCAACGCCGGTGACCCCGGGGTGGACTGCCAGGACGGCGAGACCAGGTGCGTGGCCCTGACCTTCGACGACGGCCCGGTGGAGGCCACTCCGCGCCTGCTGGACCTCCTCGCCGAGGAGGAGGTCACCGCCTCGTTCTTCCTCAACGGCGGACCGGCCCTGACCCGGCCGAGCGTGCTGCGGCGCGCCTACGCCGAGGGGCACGAGATCGCCAGTCACGGCGACGAACACGAGCACATGAACCGGATGGACCCCGATCGGCTGGCCGCGCAGACCGCCGCGGTGAGCGCGATGGTCCGCAGACAGACCGGCTTCACCGTCGAGCAGTTCCGACCGCCCTTCGGTGCCACCAACGACGCCGTCCACGAGGAGATCGCCGCGCAGGGCATGGCGGAGGTCGCCTGGACGGTCGACAGCCGGGACTGGGAGGGGCACGGGCGGGAGGAGATCGTGGAGACCGTGCTGGACGGGGTCGAGCCGGGCGCGGTGGTACTACTGCACGACCCCCGACCGGCCACGCTCGCGGCGGTCCCCGAGATCGTCGAACGGCTCCGCGAGAAGGACTACGTGTTCGTCACCAGCAGCCAGGCGCTCGGCGGCACGGAACCCGGCAAGGTCTACCCGCCCGACTGGGACGGCGACTGGTAGCGGAC
>NZ_CBDRIY010000053.1:0-33892 GCF_965344335.1 Nocardiopsis eucommiae | reverse complement strand
GAGCTGAAGGTCTACGCCCGCCTCGACGAGGGCACCTACCCGGACAAGATCAAGGTCACCGACGCCGAGCTCGCCACCGTCCAGCTCCACGGCGACCCGTTCCACGCCGAATGGAACTACAACATCACGCCGCGACAGCAGGAACAGCAAACTACACCGATGTAATTCGCTACCGGGCCCTTACCTCGGGACGGAGGAGGACGAACCGGCGACCGGCTCGATCGCCGAGGGCAGCATGGCGGACCCGACCGGCGGTGGCAGCGACGACGACGGCCCGCCGGACGCCGTCACGAACGTGCACCCGGGGGCGGCCGGGACCCTGGAGCCGCCGGACACCACGAGGGATGCGACATGAGCGACCCGATCCTCGTCGTGGAAGACCTGAAGGTCAGCTACGGGCGGGTCGAGGCCGTCCGCGGCGTCTCCTTCTCCGCGACGCAGGGCTCGTTGGTCACGCTCGTGGGAGCCAACGGCGCAGGCAAGTCCTCGGTCATCAACGCGGTCAGCGGCATGCTGCGGCCCGCGGACGGCCGGATCACCTTCGAGGGCAAGGACGTCACCCGGACCCCGTCGCACCGGCTCGTCGCCCGCGGGCTGGTCCAGGTGCCGGAGGGCCGGCAGATCCTGGCCACGCTGACCATCGAGGAGAACCTCCGGATGGGGGCGTGGCACACCGGTGCCACCGCGCAGCAGGCCATCGACGAGATGTACGAACGGTTCCCGGTGCTCGCCGAGCGCCGAGCACTGCCGGCGGGCGCCCTCTCCGGCGGCGAGCAGCAGATGCTCGCCATCGCGCGGGCGCTGGTGGCCAAGCCGACGGTGATGCTCATGGACGAGCCGTCGATGGGCCTGGCGCCCAAGATCGTCGACGAGGTCTTCCGCGTCATCGGGGAGATCCGGGCCTCCGGCACGACGGTGGTGCTCGTCGAGCAGAACGCCCGCCGGGCGCTGCGCGCCGCCGACCACGGCTACGTGCTGCAGACCGGGTCGATCGTGCACTCCGGTCCCGCGGCCGACCTGTTGGCCGACGAGCGCATCGTCGAGGCCTACCTCGGGATCGAGACCGGGCCCGAACGGTCCTGACGGCGGCAAAGCCGTAGCCGACTGTCGAGAGCGTGCCCAACTGTTGACGCCCTTGTCAGTTTCTAGGCAGTATCGCCGGTCTACGACTGGTGGGAGGCAACCGTGGGAGCGGCGGCGGACTTCACGGGCAAGGTGGCGCTCGTGACCGGGGGAAGCCGTGGTCTGGGCCGGGAGATGGCACTGGCGCTCGCGGCGGCCGGTGCGGACGTCATCGTGGCCAGCCGGAACGTCCAGGCCTGCCGAGCGGTCGCTGACGAGGTGGAGGCGCTCGGCCGTTCGGCCCTCCCGTACGCCTGCCACGTCGGGAGGTGGAATGACCTCGACGGTCTCGTCGATGCCTCGTACGCCCGCTTCGGACAGGTCGACGTGCTCGTCAACAACGCCGGCAAGTCGCCTCCGTATCCGTCGCTCGGCGACGTCACCGAAGCGATGTACGACAGCGTGGTCGGCCTCAACCTGAAGGGACCCTTCCGGCTGTCCGTGCTGGTCGGCACCCGGATGTTCCAGGGCGCCGGAGGCAGCATCGTCAACATCTCCAGCGTTGCGTCGCTCCGCCCCCGCCCTGACGTCGTGCCGTACGCCGCGGCCAAGGCCGGGCTCAATGCGACGACGATCGCGCTGGCTCACGCCTTCGCGCCGAAGGTGCGGGTCAACGCCATCGTTCCCGGAGGCTTCCGCACTGACATCAGCAGGTCCTGGACGCCCGAGTTCGCCGCGGACCTGGCCGGACAGGCGGCGCTCGGACGCCTGGGGGAGCCGCGCGAGATCGTCGGAGCCGCACTGTTCCTGGCCGGTGAGACCTCCAGTTTCACCACCGGTGCGCTGCTCACCGTCGACGGCGGAACGGCATGAGCTCGGCGATGTCTGGCCCGCGCAGGGCCGACGCCGAGGCCATCCGGCCTCGCCTGCAGCGGTGGGCCGAGGCCGTCGTGCAGCCTGATGCCCGCGTCGAGGCGGTCCATCCCATGCCGGGCAACTCCGGAATCAGTTTCGCGTTCACCGTGGGGGGCGGCCACGGCCCGGCGCAGTCCTTCGTCATCCGGCTGGCGCCTCCCGGGGTGCGCCGTCGGGGCAACACGGACGTCCTCCGGCAGCTGCCGCTCCTCCGTACCTTGCACGAGCACTCGGTGCCCATCGCCCAGGTGCGGTGGTGGACTGACGACCCGGAGTGGTTCGGGACGGACGCGCTCGTCCAGGAGTACGTCCCGGCGCTGCCGCTGCATATGACGGACACATCGCTCAGCGCCCGCGTACCCGAGTCACGGGTGCCCGTGCTGCTCGACCGCGCGGTGGACACGCTCGTCGCGATTCACCGGGTGCCGGTCGGATCGCTGTCCGGCTGGGAGGCGCCGCGGTCCATCGACACCGAGCTCTCGTTCTGGGACGACGTATTGCGGTCAGCCGACGACGCCGACTGGCTCGCGGCGAGCCGAGAGCTGCGGACACACCTGGCCGACGCCGCACCGGCTACCCCACGGACGGGCCTGTTCCACGGCGACTACCAGACCAACAACGTCCTCTTCGACGAGGGCGAGCAGGTGGCTGCGGTGGTCGACTGGGAGATCGCAGGCCTCGGACCCCAGGGGCTCGACCTCGGCTGGCTGATGATGATGTGCGACCCGACGTGCTGGCATCCGAGCTACCGGGAACGGATGCGCGTCGTGGCGCGGCCGCGGGACTTGCTCCGCCGTTACGAGGCCACGTCCGCCGCTCGGGTGGACCGGCCGGGCTGGTACCAGGCTCTCGCGTGCTATCGATTCGGCGCGATCGCCGCCTACAACTACCGCCTGCACCGGACGGGGCGGCGGGTCGACGAGTTGTACGCCGTCATGGCGCCGTCCGTCGGCGCCCTGTTCGCGCGGGGCATGCAGCTGCTGCGCGAGCCCGACGGGTAGGTGACGTGGACCACCGGTCCGTCTCGCCGGTCAACGGGAACTTCTCCTTCGAGGTCCGAGGCCACGAGGTCCGATCCATCCACCACGCTTCGGAGGGCAGATGAAGTTCGACCTCAATCTCGTCACCGCAACACTGGCCGAGATGCCGGGACGAGTCGAGCAGGCGCGTTCGGCCGGCTACGACGGGCTCTTCGTCGCCGAGACCCGGCAGGATCCGTTCCCGGCCCTGGCGATCGCCGGTAGCAGGGTGAGCGACATTGATATCGGCACCTCGATCGCGCTCGCGTTCACCCGCAGTCCGATGACGACGGCCGTCACGTCCTGGGAGCTGCAGCGTGCCGACGGACGTTTCATCCTCGGACTGGGCAGCCAGGTGCGGAAGCACATCGAGCGCCGCTTCTCGTGCGTCTACGACCCTCCGCTGCCTCGGATCCGCGAGTACGTCGCCGCGGTACGCCACATCTGGGGGGCCTTCCAAGGTGATCACCCGATGGACTTTCGCGGAGAGTTCTACACCTTGGACTTCCTGCCCGAGGCGGTCAATCCGGGGCCGATCGAGCACCCGCAGCCAAAGATCTATCTGGCCTCCCTCGGGCCGATCATGTACAAGACGGCGGGCAGCGTGGCCGACGGGGCGTTCGTGCATCCCCTGCACACGGTGAACTATCTCAAGGAGGTGGCCCAGCCCGCGATCGCCGAGGGGCTGGCGACGCAGGGCAAGGACCGAGGCGACTTCGCGTTGTCGGTCACCGTGTTCACGGTGGTGGGTGCCGGCGCATCGGTTGACCGGATGCGTGAGACGGTGCGCAGCCAGCTGGCCTTCTACGGCTCGACACCTACCTACCGGCGCGTGCTGGAGCATGCGGGGTGGGAGGCTGTCGGGGAGCGACTGCAAGCTTTGCTCAAGGCCGGTCGGCACGCCGAGATGCCGGCCGAGGTGTCCGACGACATGCTCGACGACTTCTGCATCGCCGCCGGGACGTGGCCGGAGGCGGCTGAGGTCGCCCGCGCGCGTTACGCGGGTGTCGCGGATCGCGTCTCGTTCTACAACCTGCCGGAGCCGGGGCAGACTCTCACGTGAGTGACAAACAGCTGCCGATCCCGCCCGGCGATCTGCGCGATGTCTACGGGGATGACATCGAGGTGGGGATCGATCTCCCGACGGGTGCCCACACCGTGACCGCGGAGGAGATCGTCGACTTCGCGAGCATGTGGGATCCGCAGTTCTTCCACGTGGACGCGGATGCAGCTGCCCACGGGTACTTCGGCGAGCTCATCGCCAGCGGGATTCACACGCTCGCCGTCCACCAACGGCTCGCGGTCGAGTCGCACTTCGCGCGCTGGAACGTCATCGCCGGAAAAGGCATCCGGGACCTGCGCTTCCTGGTGCCCGTACGCGCCGGAGACCGACTCACGGGCCGCCTCGTCGTCGACTCCCTTGAGAGGGACGGCCGCGGACGGGCCAGTATCCGGATCCGTGCCGAGCTGACCAATCAGCATGGTCAGATCGTGATGGAACTGACCATGGACACGCTCATCCTCATGAGACCCGAGACGCCATAGGCGCTGGAGTCGCTGCTCATGAGGTTGATGTGCATCTGCGGTCCGTTGTCGGGTCGGACGCCGCTTCGCCGGCCAACACGGAGCAGATCCGCTCCCACGACACAACCGGACAACCCGGACTCTCGCGCCCGCGCGGCAATAACTGATACACATGTCAACATGACTCCGGTGGTGGCCTCGGGCCAGGGTGCGTGACCTGTGAGTGACCGCGGCGGCAGGGACAGCTGGGCGGACGAAGGCGTCTTCGAGGTGGCGTCCGGGGTGCATCGGATCCCCCTTCCACTGCCCAGCGACGGACTTCGCGCGGTCAACGTGTACGTCGTCGCGGGGGACGACGGGCCTGTGCTGATCGACTCGGGTTGGGCGATCGCCGCGGCCCGGGAGCAACTCGAGAACGGCTTGCGCCAGCTGGGCCACGAGTTGCGGGATGTCCGCCGATTCCTGGTCACCCACGCCCATCGCGACCACTACGAGCAGGCCGTCCATCTCCGCCGGGAGTTTGGTACGGCGGTGAGCCTGGGCGCAGGTGAGCAGCCGTCGCTGGAGCTGCTCCAGCGGGCGGAGGGCCACCCGTTCGACCCGCAGCTGCGGCTCCTCGCCGCACTGGGGGCAGCATCGCTCGCCGAGACCATCGCCGCCCAGGTGGCCACGATTGGGGCCGCCCCTGAGGACTGGCAGTCGCCGGACACATGGCTCCATGACGGCGACATCGCGCTCGCGGGAGACCGTGCGTTGTCGGTCGTCCCGACACCCGGGCACACGACGGGTCACGTCGTCTTCCACGACCCGACGGACGCGCTGCTGTTCACCGGAGACCACGTGCTCCCGACCATCACGCCGTCGGTGGGCTTCGAACCGGTCCTGTCCCCGACCGCGCTGAGTGACTTCCTGGGATCGCTAGCGCGGGTTCGGCAGTTGCCGGACGCGCTCATGCTCCCGGCGCACGGGCCGGTGTCGCCGAGCGTGCACGCGCGGGTCGACGAGCTGTTGGAGCACCACGACGTTCGGCTGGCGCAGACGCTTCGGTACGTCGGAGCGGGCGCTGAGACCGGCTTCTCGGTCGCGAGTTCCCTCCGGTGGACCCGTCACGAGCGTCGGTTGGACGAGCTCAACCCGTTCAACCAGCTCCTCGCCCTGGCTGAGACGGCCGCCCACCTCGACCTGCTGGTCGCACAGGGCCGGATCACCTGCACGACCGAGGACGGAGTTCGCCACTACGAGGCCTCGTGACCACTTCTGCATCGGTGGAGCGGTCCCACATGCCCGCACACGCCACCGACCGGTGGCTTTCCCAGAAAGGACACCGCATGTCGGATCTGTTGGACCTCAAAGGGCGGGTGGCCATGGTCACCGGCGCAGGTCAAGGCGTCGGCAGGCAGGTCGCGCTCGATCTCGCCACCCACAACGCCGGCGTCGTCATCGTCAACGACTTCTTCGAGGAGCGGGCCGCAACCGTCGCCGAGGAGATCGAGGCTGCCGGCGCCAAGGCCGTCCCGGTGTCGTTCGACGTGACCGACTACGCGGAGGTGCAGGCGGGTGTCGCCGCGGTCGCGGCGGCGAGCGGTCCGGTCGACATTCTCGTCAACAACGCCGGGAACGCCGGGCCCGAGCACTCGATCTCCGATGCACGGCAGTTCTGGGAGACCGGACCGGAGGAGTGGGCCCCGTGGATCGGCTCGAACTTCTTCGGTGTCCTGAACTGCGCCCGTGCGGTGGTTCCCGAGATGGTGTCTCGCGGATACGGGCGGATCGTCACCGTCATCTCCGATGCGGGGCGGGTCGGGGAGCCGAATCTCGTCGTCTACTCGGGTGCGAAGGCCGGCGCGGCCGGCTTCACGCGCGGGCTGGCCAAGGCCGTCGGGCGGCACGGCGTGACCGCCAACTGCATCGCTCTCTCGGCGATGCGGACGCCCGCCGTCGAGCCCTTGCTCGCCGACCCGGAAGCGGTTCGCAAGATGCTGCGCAGCTATGTCATCAAGCGGCTGGGCGAGCCCTCGGACGCCTCCGCCATGGCGCTGTTCCTTGCCTCGGACGCCGCGTCCTGGATCACCGGGCAGACCTACCCGGTGAACGGCGGGTACGCCTTCTCGCAGTGAGGCGGCCGATGGCCCCGGCCGACACCGGCGGGGCTCTACTGGGACACGGCGTGCAGGGAGCTGGCGGGCGCACCGTTCGACAGGTACCCGACGGCGCGGCCCCACACGGTCACGATGTGGTCGACCAGTTCGTCCTGGGGCCACGAGCGGCCCCGCAGGTATCGAGCGGCGCAGGCCTCGTCGACCATGCCGGCGAGGAGCTCCGCCAGGAGCGCCGGCCGCATCCCAGCGATCCTGGCCTCGGTCCCCGAGCTTTCGATGCCTCGCTTGATCTTCTGGACGAATTGCCGGCGGTAGTCGTCCCGGGTCCGGGTGAACCGCGGGTTGGAGAGGGCCATCTCGTCGAGGAGGCGCCACAGGTCCACGTTCTCCGCGAACCCGGACACGTAGCGCGCGACGGTGGCACGGACGCTCGCGAGAGGGGTGTCCCGCCGCCAGACGCTGCGGGACTGCTCCTTGAGGTCGGCCCACATGTCTTCGAGCAGCTGGGAGTAGATGTCCTCCTTGTTCTCGAAGTAGAGGTAGAAGGTGCCGTGGGCCCGGCCGGCGGCACGGGCGATCTGCGCGACGGTGGCCCGGGCGTACCCCTGCTCCTTCAGGACGGTCCGGGCAGCCGCGAGCAACGCCCGCCTCGTCGCTTCGGTGCGTCGCTGCTGCCCGCTCAGCGGCGGCAGGACTTCCGGCCGGTCGACGGTCTGCCGAGATGTCATTGCTTTCCCGTTCGTCGTGTGACCCGAGTTGCTCACGGTCGTATGGCATCCCGGCGGGGCAGCGCCCACTCACTCAAGGATCTCAGAGGTTACTGATGTCGCAGCTCTCAGCGCGGGCCGGAATCACCCTTGGGGTGCAGAACGGTCTACGGGTGGAACACCTTCCCGAGTTCGCCAGGCGGGCCGAGGAACTCGGCTTCACGGAGATCTGGAGCGAGGAAGCGGGAGGCGGCGATGCGGTGACGGGCATCGCCGCCGCCGCCGTCACGACCAGCACCGTGGCGCTCGGCACGGGGATCATCCCGGTGTTCGGAAGAGCTCCGGCGGTCGTCGCCATGGAGGCGGCGAGCCTGCAGCTGTTGTCCGGCGGGCGGTTCCGGCTCGGTCTCGGTGCGTCAACGCCCACGATCGCGACCTCTTGGCGCGGTGAGGTCTACGAGCGCCCGCTCACGCGGCTGCAGGAGTACGTCGACGTCGTCCGGCGACTGCTGGCCGGAGAGAAGGTGACCCATCACGGTCAGGTGCGCCTCGACGGCTTCCGCTTGCAGCTGCCCTCACCGCTGCCTCCGGTGCCGCCGGTCTACCTGGCAGCACTGGGGGAGCGGGCGCTCGCTCTCGCAGGGCGGAACGCCGACGGTGTGATCCTCGGGAACATGACGCCGTCCGGGATCGCCCACAGCGCGCAGCTGGTGCGAAACGCGGCCGCCGACAGCAACAGGGCGCCGGAGGACGTCGATGTCATCGCCCGGGTCAGCGTGCTCGTGGACGACGACGTGGCGCGAGCTCGGGCGAGGGTGGGTCGCATCGCCGGCTTCTACCTGAGCAGTGACGTCTACCGCAGATCGCTCACCCGGCAGGGCTTCGGCGTGGAGGTCGAGCGCTTCGCCGATCGGTGGGACGCCGGCGAACGCAGCCGAGCGGTCGAGGAACTGGACGACGAGATCCTCAGCGCGTTCGCCGTCTTCGGAGACGAGGCGACGGTCAGGCGCCGGATCGCGCAGTTCCGAGAGGCCGGGCTCGACGCTCCGATCTTGTACCCGATCGTTCCCCTGGACGGGGTCGATGACGGAGACGTGCTGAACCGGACGCTGGCCGTGGTCGCCGGACTCCGTGGCGTCTGAGCGTGGCCGAGGTCACAACACGGCTTCGATTCGAGTTGTGGACCGGCAACTCTTGACACGAGTGTCAGTTATGCCACAGCCTCCTGGAACCGCCCCACCCGACAGGGAGATCGCTTCGTGCAGCCAGCAACCGCGAGCCAATCGACCACTGCTGACCGCCTACCGCCGCCGGCGCTCAGCGCCGAGGGACTATCGCTCGCCTTCGGCGGCGTGAAGGCCTTGCAGGACGTCACGATGGAGCTCCGGAAGAGCGAGCTGCTCGCCGTGATCGGGCCGAATGGCGCGGGGAAGACATCGCTCCTGAACTGCCTCACCGGGTTCTACCGGCCACAGCAGGGTCGGGTCGTGCTCAACGGCGACAAGGTGATCTCGGGACTGCCGACGCACAAGATCGCGCGGCTGGGCGTGAGCCGCACGTTCCAGGGGACGCACCTGTTCACCGGGATGACGGTTCTCGACAACATCATGATCGGCCGCTACTCCCACATGCGGACCAACCTGGCGCAGGCATTCCTCTACGTGCCGTGGACGCGCCGCGAGGAAGTGCAGCACCGCGAGTTCGTCGAGGACATCATCGACTTCCTCGAGATCACCACCGTGCGCAAGCGGGTCGTCGGTGAGCTCGGCTACGGCCTGCGCAAGCGGGTCGACCTGGCTCGTGCGTTGGCGATGGAGCCCGCGGTCCTCCTGATGGACGAGCCGATGGCCGGTATGAACCTGGAGGAGAAAGAGGACCTCGCCCGGTTCATCCTCGACGTCCGCGAGGCGCGCGGCATCCCCATCGTCATCGTCGAGCACGACATGGCCGTGGTCATGGACATCGCCGACCGGATCGTCGTCCTCGACTTCGGTCGCAAGATCAGCGAGGGCACACCCGCCGAGGTCAGCGGGGACCCGGTCGTCATCAAGGCATACCTCGGGGAGGCGCATTGAGCGCGCACGGCTCGACCGCGACGGCTGCCGCCGCCGAC
The DNA here is from genome assembly GCF_965344335.1 of Nocardiopsis eucommiae. Classification (NCBI taxonomy): domain Bacteria; kingdom Bacillati; phylum Actinomycetota; class Actinomycetes; order Streptosporangiales; family Nocardiopsidaceae; genus Nocardiopsis; species Nocardiopsis eucommiae. The sequence continues at coordinate 24,453 of NZ_CBDRIY010000053.1, read as the reverse complement.
ACCGGGACCGAGGCCACAGCCCGCACCCTGCCGCAGATCCTGCTGGAGCAGGCACGGCAACGGCCGACTGAGGTCGCGCAGCGCGAGAAGGACTTCGGTCTGTGGCGCCCCTACACGTGGACGGAGGTCGTGGCCCAGGTCCGGAACCTCGCGCTCGGCCTCCGGGAACTCGGGCTCCAGCGCGGTGAGACCGTCGGGATCATCGGGGAGAACGAGGTCGAGCACTTCTGGACCGAGTACGCGGTCCAGGCGCTCGGCGGCAAGGTCGTCTCGATGTACCCCGACCTCACGTCGGAGGAAGCCAAGTTCCTGCTGGAGGACTCCGAGGCCGTCGTCGTGGTCGCGGAGGATCAGGAGCAGGTGGACAAGATCCTCGAGATCCTCGACGGGCTGCCCGCGGTCCGTGCGGTCGTCTACTGGGACGACCGCGGCATGTGGTCCTATCACGACACCCAGCTCAAGACCTTCCAGCAGGTCCAGTCCGCGGGGGAGAAGGTCCACGAGGCGCAGCCTGAGCTCTTCGAGACCATCGTCGACCAGGGCAGCCCCGACGACGTCGCCGTCCTGAGCTACACATCCGGCACCACGGGCCGCCCGAAGGGCGTCGTGACCACCCATCGGATGCTCGTGGACAACGCGTACCGGGTACTCGACGCCGTCCCGCTCAAGCCGGGGAGCGAGTACCTCAGCTACATCTCCCCGGCGTGGGCCACCGAGCAGATCTTCGGCGTCACGATGGGGCTCCTCGTGCCCTTCGTCCTCAACTTCCCGGAAGAGCCGGAGACGGTTCGGGAGAACATCCGCGAACTGGCCGTCGACGCCCTGGTCTTCAGCCCCCGGCAGTGGGAGAGTTTGGCTGCTTCCGTGCAGGGGAAGATGGCCGAAGCCGGCCGGGTGCGCCAGGCGATCTACGGGTGGGGCCTGAAGGCTGGGCACGCCTACAAGGTCGCGCTCCTCGACGGCCGACAGCCGGGCCTGCTGGCCAGGCTGAATCACGCGCTCGCCCACCGGGTCGTGCTCCGCCCCGTCCTGGACCAGCTGGGCCTAATCAAAGCCCGCTTCGCAGTCTCCGGCGGCTCCTCCATGGCGCCGGACGTCTTCCGCTTCTTCCACGCCCTGGGCGTCCCTCTGCGCAACATCTACGGCACCAGCGAGATGGGGCTGTTCACCCTGCACCAGGGCGACGCCTACAACGTGGAGACGGTCGGCCACTGGATGAAGACGCGACCCGCGATCGGGCCGCCGCTGGAATCGCGCATCAGCGAGGAGGGCGAGCTCCAGGTGCGCGGCGGAGCGGGCTTCTCCGGCTACTACAACCAGCCGGAGAAGAGCGCCGGGAAGTACACGCCGGACGGCTGGTTCATGACCGGCGACGCGGTCAGCGAGACCGACGACGGCGAACTGGTCTTCCTCGAGCGGCTCGAGGACATGCGCCGGCTGGCGACCGGCGTGCCGTTCCCACCCCAGTTCATCGAGATCCGGCTCCGCTTCAGCCCCTACATCCGCGACGTCATGGTGCTCGGGGACGAGACCCGCGACTTCGTGGCGGCGCTGGTCAACATCGACAGCGAGATGATCGGCAACTGGGCCGAGGAGCGGGGGATCGGTTACACGACCTTCCAGGACCTCTCCCAGAAGCCGCAGGTCCGGGAACTGATCCGTCGCGAGATCGACCGGATCACCGAGCTGCTGCCCGAGGGCAGTCGTGTACGGCGCTTCATCAACCTGCCCAAGGAACTCGACGCCGACGAGGGCGAGCTGACCCGTACCCGCAAGCTCCGCCGGGAGTTCCTCGAGGTCCGCTACAAGGCCCTCATCGACGGCATCTACGACGGCAGTTCCACCGTCGACGTCGAGATCGTCATCACCTATCAGGACGGCCGCAAGGGCGTGCTCCGTGCGACGACCGTCGCAACCGACGTCGACCAGCCCGTTGCGGGCGGAGAGGAGGTCCGGTGATCCAGCTCATCGAGTACGCCCTGAACGGGGCGTTGCTCGGACTCTTGTACGCGCTCATCGCCATGGGCTTCGTGGTGATCTACCGAGCGTCGAAGGTCTTCAACTTCGCCCAGGGCGAGCTGGTGGTGGTCGGCGCCTTCCTCGTCTGGTACTTCACCCTCGATCTCGGGCTGCCGCTCTACGTGGGGCTCGTCCTGGCGCTCATCGGTGCGGCGATCTTCGGACTCATCATCGAACCGCTGCTGTTTCGGCGCCTGGTGGGTCAGTCCACCTTCGCGATGGTCATGGTGACGATCGGCCTGCTGATCCTGCTGCGCGGTCTCGTCCTGGTCGTCTTCGGGCCGTCGGTCCGGCCGTTCCCGGCGCTCATCTCCACCTCTCCGGTGACGATCGGCGACATCACCCTCAACCGGGGCCTGCTCTACGGCGGGATCTTCACGATCCTGCTCGCGATCGGTGTCTCCCTGTACTTCTCGCGGACCCGGCCGGGCCTGCGGATGACGGTCGTCGCCGAGGACCACCAGATCGCCCAGTCCATGGGCATCTCGGTCCGGCGTTCCATCGCCTACGCCTGGGCCATGGGCATGGTCCTGTCGACCCTCGCCGCCGTCTTCTACCTGAACGGCAAGTCGGTCACCTTCCTGGTCTCGGAAATCGGCTTCGCGGCCCTGCCCGTCGCGCTGCTGGCCGGTCTCGAGTCGGTGGGCGGGCTCATCCCGGCCGGGATCATCGTCGGGGTGGCCCAGGGGCTCGCCGCCGGCTACATCGACCCGCTCATCGGCGGCAGCTTCTCGGCCGTCTTCCCGTACCTGGTCATGGTGGCCATCCTCTTCCTCCGGCCGTCGGGTCTCTTCGGCTGGCGAATCGTGGAGAGGGTCTAGATGTCCATGCAGCCGGCGGGCGTCTTCGCCCAGAGCTACGTGCGGGACATGGCGATATTCCGCACCTGGAAGCAGGCCCTGGCCCTCGGGATCTTCGTGGCGGCGCTGCTCCTCGTCCCCGCGGTCCTCGGTGCGCGATACGTCGCCATCGCCAACATCATGCTGATCACCGGGGTCGTGGTCCTGGGACTGCAGATCACCACCGGTTTCGCGGGGCAGGTGAACCTCGGCCAGGCGGCATTCATGGGAATGGGCGCCTACACGGCAGCGGCGTTGTCCTCGGGGCAGCAGTGGCCGTTCCTGGTCACCGTTCCGATCGCCGGCATCGTCGCGGCTCTGTTCGGTGCCATCTTCGGACTGGCGGCCGTCCGGATCCGTGGCTTCTACCTGGCGCTGACGACGATCGCGGCGCAGTTCATCTTCGTCTTCGCCGTCCTCAACCTGCCCTCCTCCTGGACCGGCGGGGCGCAGGGGTTGCGGGTCGAGACCGCGACGATCTTCGGTTTCGCGTTCGACACCGACAACCGCATGTACTACCTGATCCTCGCCGTCACCGCGATCATGACGGTGGGTGCGTACGGGATCACCCGGAGCCGGCACGGGCGGGCCTTCGTCGCCGTCCGGGACGACGACCTGGCGGCGGGCTTCACCGGCGTGAACGTGGTGGGCACGAAGGCGACGGCCTTCTTCGTCGGAGCGTTCTACGCCGGGATCGGGGGTGCGCTCTGGGCCTACTACATCCGGTTCGTCGCCGCCGACCAGTTCACCCTGTTCAACTCGGTGTACTACATGGGAATGGTCATCGTCGGCGGCCTGGGATCGATCGCGGGTGCATTCGTCGGCGTGTTCCTCATCCGCTCCGCCCAGGAGATCCTCACCGCGGTCGGACCTTCCATCGCGGACGTGTTCCCGGCGCTGGGCAGCAGCGTCGTGTTCGCCAGCGTGAACATCTTCCTGGGCGTGGCGATCGCGCTCATGCTGATCCTCGAACCCCGCGGCGTGATGCACAGGTACAACATCTTCAAACGCGCCTACCGATTGTGGCCGTATCCGCATTAGCGAAAGCCAGAGTCCGTTGCTCCTCCGATCCACCCCCGGCTACTCCTAGAGATGGAGAAAAGAATGGCGAGCAAGAGAAGCGGTCGCGTCCTCGCGGCCACCGTGGCTGCGACCACCCTGCTGACCGCCTGTGGCGGTGACGACGAGGGCGGCGGCGGCGGAGGCGGCGGCGGCGACGCGTCGGGAGGCACGAGCTACAACCAGGCGTGGCTGGTCGACTTCTCCGGGCCGTACGCCGACGTCTACGACGAGCTGCAGGCCGCCCGCGAGGCGACCAACGACTGGTGGAACGACACGGTTGGCAGCGAGATCGGCGTGCAGCTGGAGGGAGAGGTCTACGACCACCGGTACGACGCCGCGCAGGTCGCGAGCCTCTGGCCGGGCATCCTCTCCGACATCGAGCCGATCATGGCGATGGGCGTCGGCGGTCCCGACGTCGCCGCACTCCAGCAGCGGCTGCCCAGCGACAAGGTGCCGATGCTCATGAACACGGCCGGCTACGGCTACGCCTGGGAGCCGGACCAGTGGGTGTTCAACCCGCGGGCCACCTACGTCCACGAGGCCGCCGGCTTCGTCTCCTGGTTCCAGGAGGACCGGGGGATGGACGAGCCGGTGAAGGTCGCCATGGTCTCCTCCGAGGCGTCCCCCGCCTACGTCGACATGGTCGACGGCATGGAGGGCTTCGCGGAGAACAACCCGGACGTGGCCGAGCTCGTGGCGGTGGAGTTCGCCGAGGTCCAGCCGGCCGACCTCACGAGCCAGGTGCGGCGGATCGTCGACGCCGAGGCAGACGTGATCCTCATCCAGACGAACACCACGCAGGCAGTCGTCACCAAGCAGGCCCTGGCGTCGCTCAACGCGGAGATCCCGATCATGTTGAGCTCGCACAACAGCCTCCAGGCCACGGGTGACGCGGCCGGTGGGCTGGAGAACCTCGAGGGCGACTTCGAGTCCTTCGGCTTCGTCGTGCCGGCCGAGGAAGAGGGCGAGGCGTACGACTTCTACAAGATGCTCACCGAGGACTACGGCCTGGAGGCGGACTGGACGGTGCCCACGGTCCAGGGCATCGCGCACCAGCTGTACGCGAACCGGGTCGTCGAGCAGGCGGTCGAGACGGTGGGTGCCGAGAACCTCACCGGCCAGGCCATCTACGACGCCATCCTCGAGGCCGAGCTGACCGCCGACGACATGTTCGGGTTCCTCCCCAACCTGGACTGGACGCCGGAGGCGCCGTTCCCGACCAGCGGGCTCACCACCAGCGTCGGAACCGTCACCGACGGGGTGTACTCCCGAGCCGCGCTGGAGCACGAGATCCCGGAGCTCGACAAGTGGTAGCAGGTCCCGCGGCACGGTCCGGGGGTGCCCTCGCCGAGGGCGCCCCCGGGTCGGCGCCATCCACAGCAGACCAGGGCGGCCCCGGCGGGTCGCCGCTCCTCGAGCTCAGCAACGTCGAGGTGACCTACAGCGGGGTCATCCTGGTCCTCAAGGGCATCAACATCACGGTGCCCCAGCGGGGCTGCGTGGCGCTGCTGGGCCCCAACGGCGCCGGCAAGAGCACGACCCTCAAGGCTGTCTCGGGCGTGCTCAAGACCGAAGAGGGTCTCGTCAGCGCCGGGCAGGTGCGGTTCGCCGGCGAGCGGATCGACACGCTCGCCGCCGAACGGACGGTCCGGAAGGGCATCCTCCACGTGATGGAGGGCCGCAAGGTCCTCGAGCACATGACTGTCGAGCAGAACCTCGTGGCCGGTGGGCACCTCCAGCGCAGCAAGGACGCCAAGGAGTCGCTCGAGCTGACCTACGAGTACTTCCCGCGGCTGGCCGACCTGCGCGGCCGGACGTCGGGCTATCTCTCCGGCGGCGAGCAGCAGATGCTGGTCATCGGCCGGGCGCTGATGGCCAGGCCGAAGCTCATGATGATCGACGAGCCGTCCCTCGGCCTGGCGCCGCTCATGGTGGAGGAGATCTTCTCGATCCTGCACCGGCTCCGGCAGGAGGATCTGGCCCTGGTGATCGTGGAGCAGAACACCGCCGCGGCCCTCGCCCTGGCCGACTACGGGTATGTCCTCGACAACGGGCGCATCGTGCTGGACGGCACGGCCGAGAGCCTCCGCTCCAACGAGGACATCCGCGAGTTCTACCTGGGCCTCGGGGCCACCGGTGAGCGCAAGAGCTTCCGCGACATCAAGCACTACCGTCGCCGGAAGCGGTGGCTGGGGTGAGCGGCGAGGGCGGGGACGCCGGTCAGGGCGGTCCGGCCCCGGTCGACTACATCGCCCGGACCCGGGACACGTACACGAAGCTGGGTTATCAGCCCTACGCCTGGGTCCACAGCGACGAGGACCCGCCCATGGCCGAGCTGCCGAAGCCGCTGTCGGAGTGCCGCCTCGGCGTCGCCTCCTCCGGAGGCGTGTACCGGGTCGGGCAGGTGGCCTTTCACTACAAGGACGACACCTCCTTCCGGGCGATCGACACCGCGGTGCCGACGTCGGAGCTCCGGGTGACCCACTTCGCGTACGACACCACGGACGCGCGACGCGATCCCAACTGCGTCCTGCCCCTGGACCCCCTGCGGGACCTCGTGTCCCGAGGGCGGATCGGCGAGCTCGCGCCGACCGCCTTCGGGTTCATGGGCGGCGTCTACTCCGCGCGCCGGGTGCGGGAGCAGCTCGCGCCCGAGCTGGCCCGGCACATGGTGGCCCAGGAGATCGACGCCGCCCTGCTGGTGCCCGTCTAGCCGGTCTGCCATCAGTCAGTTGGACTGATCGCGCGTCATCTCGAGGCCGCGGGCATCCCCACGGTCACGCTCTCGAGCGCACGGAGCATCACCGCCGCCGTCCGTCCCCCGCGGACGGTGTTCGTGGACTTCCCCCTCGGCCACACGGCGGGGCCTCCCGGCGTGCCGGACACCCAGGCGGCCATCGTGGGCGCCGCGCTCGACCTCCTGGAGGCCGCTTCCCCGCCCGGCACGATCGTCGACCTCGACGTGACCTGGCCCGGGGACCAGGAGTGGCGGAACGACGAGGGCGAGGAGACCCGGAAGCCCCGGGTCGACGTCCCGCAGTACCAGGAGGACGCCGACCGGGTGGCCGCCGAGGCGGCGCACCGCGACGGACGCTGCACCTCCTGCATCGGCCTCGACGGCTGATCGGACGCCGCCGGGGCGAGCCGGCCCTTGACGGTCCTGTCGGGCGTCGGCAAAACTGATACGAACGTCAAAAGCTAGATTCCGCAGACCTCCCGAATGGTCAGGTGAGCATGGACGCCGCGTCGTACGAAAGCTTCAGGTCGGAACTCTTCGAGGCCATCTGGCGGGATCTCGACCCGCTCGAGGAAGAGATCGAGAACACCGAGAGCCTGCCGTACGACCGGCTGATGCCCCTGCTGCGCGAGATGCGGGCGTTCGGGCTGACGATCCCGGAGGAGTACGGCGGCGTCGGGCTGTCGATGACGCAGTACCTGCCGGTGCTGGGTGAGTTCGCGAAGGTCCAGGGTGGCATCCGCGTCGTCGTCCACGTCCACAACTCCATGGCGCACGCGCTCTGGGAACTGGGCAACGAGGAGCAGCGCAAGGCGATCCTCCCGGGCTGCGTCGACGGGACGAACTCGGTCGCGTTCGCCCTGACCGAGCCCGACCACGGCAGCGGGGCGGACCTCGGCACGACGATCGTCCGCGACGGCGACGACTACGTGATCAACGGCCGCAAGTGGCTGATCACCAATTCCGACTTCGCCACCCACTTCATCGTGTTCGGCAAGACCGACCCGACCGGCGGCGAGGAGGCGGTCAGCGCCGTCCTCGTGGAGCGGGACACCCCGGGCTTCAGCATCGAGGCGCTGCCCGAGACCATGGGCTGCAAGGGCGGGCAGCACGGGCTGCTGACCTTCGTCGACGTGCGTGTCCCGGTGACCAACCTCCTCGGCGAGGAGGGGCGCGGTCTGGCCCAGATGGAGCAGGCGCTGGAGATCAGCCGGGTCTTCATCGCGGCCACCTCGCTGGGCACCGCCGAGCGGTCGCTGGAGCTCGCCCTGCAGTACTCGAAGGACCGGGTCACCTTCGGGAAACCGCTCGCCGCCCGGCAGGGCATCCAGCGCTACCTCGCGGAGATGGCGACGGACGTCTACGCGCTGCGCAACATGATCAGCGACGCCGCGGAGAAGTGGGACCGCGGCCTGCGCATCCCGGCGGAGGCCTCGATGTGCAAGCTGTTCGGGCTCGAGGCCGTGGGGCGGGTCACCGACCGCGCTCTCCTCGTGTTCGGCGGTATCGGCTACACCCGCAAGCACCCGATCGAACGGCTGTACCGCGACGCGCGGCTCAACTGGCTGGAGGAGGGGCCGCCCACCATCCAGTACATGGTCGCCGCGGCCACGCTGCTGAAGGGCTACGAGTGGGACCGGTAGGCGGCGCCTGCGCCGGCAAGGTGGTCCTCGTCGTCGGGGGCACGCGGGGTATCGGGCGGGCCTGCTGCCTGGACCTCGCACGGGCCGGTGCCACCGTCGTGGTGTCGGGGCGTTCGAAGGAGAACGCCGAGGAGGTCGCGCGGGCCGTCCGCGAGCTCGGCGCCGAGGCGAGCGTGGCCATCCACGACGTGAGCGACGTCGACGCGACGACGGCGGTGATCGACGACGTCCACCGGCAGTACGGGCGGATCGACGGCCTCGTCGCCAACGCGGGCATGAACCCGTACTTCATCCGCGCGGAGAAGCTGACCACGAAGGAGTGGGACGACTCCCTCGCGGTCAACCTCCGAGGCCTGTTCTTCGCGATCCAGGCCGTGGGCCGGCACATGCTGGCCGCGGGGCGCGGGTCGATCGTGACCATGTCGTCGGTGACCGCGCAGCGCGGGGTCCTGCGCGGCCTGCCCTACGTCGCGGCGAAGGGCGGTCTGGACTCCATGACGCGCACGCTGGCCGTCGAGTGGGCCGACCGTGGCGTGCGGATCAACGGGGTGGCCCCCGGCTACATCGAGACGGACCTGACCGAGGGGATGCGGCAGAACGACAGCCTGCGCGACATGGTCCTGCGCAAGGTGCCGGCCGCCCGGTTCGGCACCCCGGAGGAGGTGGCCGCGCTGGCCACGTTCCTCGTCTCCGACGCGGCCGGGTACATGACCGGTCAGGTCGTCACCGTGGACGGCGGCTACGTCGTCTCCTAGCAGTACCGATGAGGAGTGCAGCATGAGAGACGTCTTCGTGGGCGGCGTGGGAATGACCGCCTTCGGCAAGTTCCCCGACCGCACGGTGGGCAATCTCGCCGTGGAAGCCACCACCGGCGCGCTGGCGGACGCCGGCCTCGGCGTCCCCGACGTCGAGACGGTCTTCTACGCCAACGCGACCGCCGGCCTGATGACCGGCCAGGAGATGGTCCGTGGCCAGATCGCGCTGCGCGAGACGGGCCTGCTCGGCAAGCCGATCGTCAACGTGGAGAACGCCTGCGCGTCGGCGTCGACGGCGGCCAACCTGGCGTGGCTCTCCGTCGCCTCGGGGCAGGTCGACGTCGCCCTGGCCGTCGGCGCCGAGAAGCTCTCGCACCCGGACAAGACCCGCGCGTTCACCGCGCTGGCGGCGGCGGTCGACCAGGAGCGGCTCGACGAGCTCAAGGCCGCGCTCTACAACGAGCAGGCCGACCCTGCCGCGACCGGCGACCGGTCCTTCTTCATGGACGTGTACGCCGACATGGCGAAGAAGTACATGGCGCGCAGCGGTGCGACCGCCGAGGACTTCGCCGCCGTGGCGGTGAAGAGCCACCGGCACGCCGCGCTCAACCCCCGGGCGCAGTACCGCAACCTGGTGACCGTGGAGGAGGTGCTCGGGAGCCGGCAGATCAGCGGCCCCCTGACGCTGCTCATGTGCTCGCCGATCGGTGACGGCGCGGCGGCGATCGTGTTCTGCTCCGAGGAGGTGGCGTCCCGGCTGGAGACGCCGAAGGTGCGCGTCCGCGCGTCGTCCCTGGTGTCCGGCCGTGAGGGCCCCTCGCCCGAGACCGCGGCCGAGCGTGCGGCCAAGCGGGCCTACGAGGTGGCCGGCCTCGGCCCGGAGGACGTCGACGTCGTGGAGGTGCACGACGCGGCTGCCCCGGCGGAGCTGATCATCTACGAGGAGCTCGGCTTGTGCGGGCCCGGTGAGGCCCCGAAGCTGCTGGCCTCCGGCGACACCACGCTGGGCGGCCGGATCCCGGTCAACACCAGTGGCGGGCTGATCAGCAAGGGCCACCCGGTCGGCGCGACCGGCCTCGCCCAGCTGGTCGAGCTCACCGAGCAGCTCCGCGGCACGCTGGGGGAGCGGCAGGTCGAGGGTGCGCGGGTCGCCCTGGCCGAGAACGGCGGTGGCTACCTGGGGCCGGACCCGGCCGCGGTCTGCGTGACGATCCTGTCGCGGGACTGATGGGAGGCGGCATGTCCGCGGTGGGAGCGCCGCGGCCGGTTCCCAGCGTCACGGTCGCCGACCTCCTGCGGCGGAGCTACGAGCAGTTCGCGCCGCGCACAGCCGTCGTCCAGGACGACCGGACCGTCACGTACGGCGAACTGGGGGCGCGTGCCCTGCGGGTCGCGGCTGCCCTGCGCGCCCACGGCCTCGTCCACGGGGACCGGGTCGTGCTGCTCACGTCGAACCGCGCCGAGTTCTTCGAGGTGGAGCACGCCGCCTTCCTGGGTGGCTTCGTCCGGCTGGCGCTGAGCCCTCGGCTGCATCCCAAGGAGGTCGCGCACATCCTGCGCGACGCCGGGGCGCGCGCCCTGTTCGTCGACCCGGAGTGGGCGGGCCGGATCGACGACGTCCTGGCCGGCTGTCCCGACGTCGTCGTCGCCGTCGGGTTCGGGGAGCCGCCCCCGGGCGCCCCGCTCCACCTGTCCTACGACGATCTCCTCGCCGGGACACCGGATCCCGAGCCGGTGCCCTGGGCGGTGGAGGCGGAGGACATCGCCGCGCTGCTGTACACCTCGGGCACCACCGGACTGCCGAAGGGCGCCGCGCTCAGCCACCGCAACTGGGCGGCCATGATGCGCAACTGCCTCGTGGAGATGCCGCCGGTCGACGAGTCGGACCTGCTGCTCCACGTCGCGCCGCTGAGCCACTTCTCCGGCTACACCGCCAGCCCCTGCTTCGTGCGGGGGGCGGGGAACCTCGTGCTGCCCCGGTTCGACCCGAAGGAGACGCTCCAGGCGCTGCGCGACCATCCGGTCACCATCCTGCCCATGGTGCCCACCATGATCAACATGGTGACCGCCGCCGCGGAGGACGAGGGCGGGGAGGTCGAGACGTCGCTGCGGGCGGTCATCTACGGTGGCGCCGCGATCGCGCCCGACCGGCTCCGCCGGGCGACGCGCGTCTTCGGGGACGTGTTCCTGCAGTTCTACGGCCTCTCCGAGACGCCCATGCCGCTGACCTCGATGTCCCGGGCGGCGCACGTGTTCGACCCGGACCGGCCGGTGCCCGAGCGGCTGGCCTCGGCCGGGCGGGTGAACCCCTTCGTCGAACTGCGGCTGGTGGGGGACGACGGCGCGGACGTGCCGCAGGGCGAGGTGGGGGAGATCGTCGTCCGCGGGGACACCATCATGCGGGGCTACTGGAACAAGCCCGACGAGACCGCGACGATGATCGACGGCGACGGCTGGGCCGCCACCGGCGACCTCGGGCGGCTGGACGCGGAGGGCTACCTCTACGTCGTCGACCGCAAGAAGGACATGATCATCACGGGCGGCTACAACGTCTACCCGACCGAGGTCGAGAACGCGATCGCCACCTTGCCCGGAGTCGCCGAGGTCGCCGTGGTCGGCGCCCCCGACGAGCGGTTCGGCGAGTGCATCGTGGCGGTCGTCGCCCTCCGCCCCGGACACACGGTCACCGACCGGGACGTGGTCGGGGTCTGCACCGACCAGCTCGCCGACTACAAGAAGCCCCGCAGGGTGCTGTTCGTGGACGAACTGCCCAAGACGGGCTCGGGGAAGATCCAGCGCAAGCGAATCCGGGAGCCGCTGTGGGCGGCCGAGACACGACGGGTGGGCGGTTGACGTGACGGGCACGGACACGGGCGGGCAGGGCCCGCTGAGCGGGATCGTCGTCCTGAGCCTCGCCGAGCAGTACCCGGGGCCGTACGCGACGTTGCTCATGGCGGACATGGGCGCGGACGTGATCCTCGTCGAGCGCCCGGCCGGCGGTGATCCGGCCCGGCAGTTCCCGGCGTTCTACGAGGCGCTCAACCGCAACAAGCGGTCGGTGACGCTGGACCTGAAGTCGGCCGAGGGCCGCGAGAACCTGCTGCGGCTCGTCCGCACCGCCGACGTGCTGCTCGAGGGCTACCGGCCGGGGACGATGGGACGGCTGGGCCTGGGGCCCGACGTGCTGCACCAGGCGAATCCCGGTCTGGTGATCGCCTCGATCAGCGGCTTCGGCCAGGACGGCCCCTACCGGGACCGCCCCGCCCACGACCTGTCCTACCTGGCCACCGCCGGCATGCTGCACGAGTACGTGTCGGGGGAGCGCACCGGGCCGGTCGGGCAGCTGGCGATCGGCGACCTGTCCAGCGCCATGTTCGCGACCGTCGGGGTGCTCGGGGCGCTGCTCCAGCGGGCGAGCACGGGCAAGGGCGCCCACGTGGACGTGTCCATGACCGACGGCCTGGTGTCGTGGATGAGCACCCAGCTGGTCCCGGTGCTCAACGGCGAGCCACTCGCCGGCATCGAGCACGAGCCCGGGTACGGGCTCTACCCCACGTCGGACGGGCTGATCACCCTGAGCGTCGCGCACGAGGACTGGTTCTGGCGGCCGCTGTGCGAGGTGCTCGGGATGCAGGACGTCGCCGCCCTCACCGGCTCGGAGCGGATCGCCCGCGAGGACGAGCTGCGGGAGCGCATCGGCAAGGAGCTGGCCACGCGGACCCGGGACGAGTGGGTCGAGGTGCTCGACGCGGCCGGGGTGCCGGTCGGGCCGGTGCACACCCTCGAGGAGGTCGGCGACGACCCGCACGTGAAGGCGCGGGGGCTGCTCGTCGACATCCCCGCCGACGGCGTGCGGCCGTCGCGCCGGCACGTCCGCCAGCCGCTGCTGTTCGACGGCGTCGCGGCGGCGCCGACGCGGCACGTCCCCGCTCTCGGCGAGCACACCGACGAGGTGCTCGCCGCTCTCGCCGAGGAGACCACCGGTGCGCAGGGACCGGGCGCGCCGGACGGCGCCCTCCGACCGGTCGTGGGGAGCTGACGGCATGGAGCTCTACGAGGTCATGCGGACCGCACGGACCGCCCGGTCCTTCGATCCGCGCCCCGTTCCCGACGAGGTGCTGCACCGCGTCCTCGACAACGCACGGTTCGCCCCCAGTGGCGGCAACCGGCAGGGCTGGCGGGTCGTCGTCGTCCAGGACCAGGAGCGCAGGACCGCGCTGAAGGACCTGTACATGGGGCCGTGGAAGGCCTACAGCGGCGCGGCGCGTGCCCTGGCGGGCAACCCGGACGCCGAGGCGCTCTACGACCGCGCCGACCGGTTCGCCGAGCGCCTCGACCAGGCGCCGGTGCACGTCCTGGTCTTCGTGCGGCTCGACGCGCTGGCGATCACCGACAAGGACCTCGACCGGCCGAGCATCGTCGGCGGAGGCTCGGTCTACCCCTTCGTGCAGAACTTCCTGCTCGCCTGCCGGGAGGAGGGCCTCGGCGCCTCGCTCACCACGATCCTCTGCAAGGCGGAGCCCGAGGTGCTCGCTCTGCTCGATGCCCCCGAGGGCCTCGCCCTCGCGGGCTTCATCGCCGTCGGCTACCCGCCGGCCGGGTTCAGCGGCAAGCCCCTGACGCGCAACCCGGTCGAGCAGTTCGCCTTCGCGGAGACGTTCGCGCAGCCGTTCGGCGTCCGCACCTCGTAGCCGGGAGCCGCACCTCGTAGCCGGGAGCCGGCCGGCCGCGTGCCGACCGGCCGGCTCTCCGCTACACCGTGAGGATGTGGACGCTCGCCGCCCCGGCGTCGAGCCCGGTCGCGGCGCCGCCGAGCATCTGGGCCAGGCCGACCGTGGCTCCGGGCACCTGCCGGTCACCGGCGCGGCCACGCAGCTGATCGGTGAGCTCGCAGATGATCCGGACCCCGGACGCGGCCAGCGGGTGACCGAGGGAGAGCAGCCCACCACTGGGATTGACCGGGATGCGGCCACCCAATGACGTCGCGCCGGAGCGCAGCAGACCCACCGACTCCCCGCGCGGGCACAGCCCGAGGTCCTCGTAGTGCACGAGCTCCTCGGTGGCGAACGCGTCGTGCAGCTCCACCACGTCGACGTCCTCCGGGCCGATGCCCGCCTGCTCGTAGGCCTTGGCCGCGGCCTGCACGCCGAGCGGCATCGTGGTCAGGTCGTCCCGCTTGAAGTCGTAGTCGCCGGAGATCAGCGACGACCCGGCGATCCGGACCGGCTTCTCGGTGTACTTCCGGGCGAAGTCCGCCGACGCGAGCACGACGGCCGCGGCTCCGTCGGTGTTGGGGCAGCACTGCAGGAGGGTGATCGGGTCGGCGATCATCCGGGAGCCGAGCACCTCCTCGACGGTGAACCGCTTGCGATACTGCGCCTTGGGGTTGAGCGCGCCGAACTCGTGCGCCTTCACCGAGACCTGCGCGAAGTCCTCCTCCTTGGCCCCGTGGGTTTCCATGAGGCGCTTGGCCTGGAGCGCGAACAGCACCGGCATCGACAGGCCCATCTGGCCGTCGAGGTCGTACTTGTCCGGCGGGATGAGCTTGCCGGCGACCGGGCTGGTGGTCATCGACTCCACCCCGATGGCGATGCCGACGTCGACGTAGCCGGCGGCGATGTCCTTGTACAGGCTGCGGACGGCGGTGGAGCCGCCGGCGCATGCGTTCTCCACGTTGACCATCTCGATCCCGGTGACCCCGAGGTCCTTGAGGATCGTCTGGCTGGTGATCATGGCTTCGTACACGCGGGAGGAGAACGCGGCCTGCAGGTTCCCCGGGTCGATGCCGGCGTCGGCGATGGCGGTCCTTGCGGCCGCTCCGCCCAGCTCCGCGATGCTGCGCTCCGGAAACTTGCCGAACTCGCTCTGGCCCACGCCGAGGACGACGACGTCTTGCATGGTGGAACCTCTTTCAGGCAGGGACGAAGCGGTAGGCGAGCACGTCGGTGTCGTCCTCCCGCCACAACGGGGCGATCTCGAGCGTCATGGGCATCCCCGACCGGAACGGCTTGTCGTCGACCGGTCGCAGCTGGCTGAAGATCCGCAGGCCCTGGGGGAGCACCACTAACCCGACGGCGTGCCCGGGCGGGAAGTGCCGGTTGGGCATGTGGACGGTCGTCGCGCTGAGGAGCTCCGCCTCGCCGCCCAGCTCGACTGTCTCGATGTCCTCGCCCCGGCAGTCGAGGCACATGTCGGGCACGGGGAAGGTGACGCGGCCGCAGTTCGAGCAGCGGCCCCCGAGCAGGGTCGGTCCGTCGGGGCCCTCCCGGAAGAGGCCCTCGCGGAACGGCGTGGAGGTGGTGGTCGTGGTCATGGCCGCCTTCTCTCTGGAGGGGTCAGGAGGGGCTGAGGATCACGCCGCCGTCGAGGCGGATGGTCCGGCCGTTGTGCATGGGGTTGCGCACGATCTCCTCGACGAGCATGGCGAACTCGTCGGCGTGGCCCATGCGCTTCGGGAAGAGGGACTGGGCGATCAGGCCCTCCTTCACCGACGGCGGGACCTGCGCGTACATGGGGGTGTCGAAGGCGCCCGGTGCGATGGTCATCACCCGGATGCCGTGCTCCGCGAGCTCCCGGCTCAGCGGCAGGGTCATGCCGACCAGGGCCGCCTTGGACGCGCTGTAGGACACCTGGCCGATCTGGCCCTCCCACGCGGCGCCGGACGACACGTTGACGATGACGCCCCGCTCGCCGTCCTCCTGCGGTTCGTTCTCCGCCATCCCGGGGACGGCGGCCCGCATCACGTGCAGCGGGCCGTAGAGGTTGACCTTGATCCCCTTGTCGAAGGTCTCCAGCGGGATGGGGCCCTTGCGGCTGAGCAGCTTCGCCGGGGCGGCGATGGCCGCGGCGTTGACCACGATGCGGACCTCGCCGATCTCGCGGGCGTCGGCCAGGACGGCCTCGACCTCGTCGGGGTCGGTGATGTCCGTCCGGGCGAACCGGTAGCGGTCGCCGAGCTCCGCGGTCAGGTCCTTGCCCCGCTCGGCGTTCACGTCCAGGGCGACGACCGCCCGGGCGCCGCCGTCGAGCAGGCGACGCGCGGTCGCCTCCCCGAGGCCGGACGCGCCACCGGTCACGACGGCGACCGAGTCCTCGATCTTCACGGCTGTCTCCTTCCGGGGCGGGGGCGGGGGGGCCCACGGGTACCGGGCGTGGTCACGGCGAGTCCGCGGCCGGCTCGGTCTGCGGGAGGTCGAGCGCGCGCAGCTGCTTCTTGTCGATCTTCCCGACGAGCGTCATGGGCAGGGCGTCGAGAACGACGACGTGCTTCGGCGTCTGATGCGCGCCCTTGGCGCGCTTCACCAGGTCCCTGAGTTCCTCGGCGTCGAGGGTCGCGCCCGGTCGCGGGACGACGTAGGCCGTGACGGCCTCGCCCCACTTCGGGTCCGGCCGCCCGACCACCGCGACCGAGGCGACGTCCGGGTGTGCGCTCAGGACGTTCTCGATCTCCTTGGGGAAGACGTTGAAGCCGCCGGTGATGATCATGTCCTTCGTGCGGTCGACGATGTGGAAGAAACCTTCCGCGTCGCGCACGCCGATGTCGCCGGTGTGCAGCCATCCGTTGCGCAGGGTCTCGGCGGTCAGCTCGGGCAGCTTCCAGTAGCCCGACATCACCGTCTGCGAGCGGACGCAGATCTCACCGGGTGTGCCGGGCGGCACCTCGCGGTCGGACTCGTCGAGGATGGCGACCTTCGTGCCGAGGACCGGCCGTCCGCACGAGGTCAGCAGCTCCGGCCGGTTCACCGGGTCGTGCTCCTCGCGCAGCAGGCTGGTGGTGATGCCGACGCACTCCGTCTGCCCGTAGATCTGCACCATCTTCGGGCCGAACCGCTCCAGGGCCTCCACCAGTCGCGCCGGGGCGATCGGTGAGGCGCCGTAGAGGATGACCTCGAGCGAGCTGAGGTCGTGCTCGCCGGGCGTGGTGTGGTCCAGGAGCGCGTAGATCATGGTGGGCACCACGAGGGTGGCGTTGACCCGCTCCTGCTCGATGGTCCGGAGGAAGGAGGCGGGTTCGAAGCCCTGCAGGAGGACGACGGTGCCGCCACGGGCCAACGTGGCGAACAGCGGCATCACCCCGGCGTGGGTGATCGGGGGCGCGACCAGGTACCGGGGATGGGCCGGGAACTGCCACGCCGAGTGACCCGCACGAGCGAGCTCCACCATGGCGCGCTGGGGCAGCATGACGCCCTTGGGGCGGCCGGTCGTCCCTCCCGTGTACTGCAGCCACGCGATGTCCTCCGGCCCGGCGGGCCCGGGTTCCAGCGGCCGCGGTTCGTGGCGCGCCATGGCCGCGAAGAGGTCCTCGCCCCCCTCGGCCTCGCCGAAGACGAGCAGGTGCCGCACGGTGGAGGCCCGCTCGAGGATCTGCCGGCCGGCCTCCGCGAAGAGTGGATGGACGACGAGGACCTCGATCTCCGCGTCGTCGCAGATCCACACGTGGTCGTCGACCGAGCCCATGGGGTGGAGCCCGGTGTACCGCCCACCGAGCAGGTATGTGGCCGCCTGCGTGAGCCACACCTCGGGCAGGTTGACGCTCAGCGCGCCGACCGCTCCGCGGTACCCGATCCCCAGCTCCGCCAGGACCTGCTGGATCCGGCTCATGGACTCCGCGCCCTCGGCGAAGGTCATCCGCCGGTCGCCCAGGACGAACGCCTCCCGCTCGGGGAACCGCTGGAACGCCTCGACGATCGCTTCGCTGTAGACCGCGCCGCCGGTGTACAGGTCCGATGCACCGGCCGGGGAGGGGGCGCCCATCAGCGCCGGCCTCCCGCCAGGAACGTGCGGACCCGCTCGGCGACGGCCGGGTCGGCGGCCAGCGACGTGAGTGACCGGATCTCCTCCTGCAGGTGGACCTCCAGGGGCTCGCTCGCGTCGACCAGCGCACGGCTCGCGACGACGGCCTCGCGGGGCGCCCGCCCGAGCGCGGCGGCGACCGTCTGCGCGGCCTCGAGCACCGTCCCCTCGGGCGCGATCTCGTCCACCAGTCCCCACGCCAGTGCCTGCTCGGCGCCGATCCCCGCCGGGTCCAGGAGCAGGCGCAGGGCCCGCGACCGGTTGACGGTGCGGGGGAGGAAGTACGACGTCCCCGTGTCCGGTGACAGCCCGAGCGCCCCGAAGCCGCCGATGAACCGCACCCCGGGTTCGCTGATGCGGAGGTCGCAGCTGAGCGCCAGGCCGACGCCGGCCCCGGCCACCGCACCGTTCAGCGCGGCGACGACGGGCGGGCCGCTGTGCAGCAGGCCCACGACCTCCACAGCCGCGTGCGCCGTCGCCGACAGCGTCTCGAGCACCAGGCTGTCGCCGTCCAGGAAGCTGCCCAGGTCACCCCCGCCGCAGAACAGCCGTCCCGTGCCGGTGAGCACGATCGCCCGTGCCGTGGCCGTTGACCTGAGCGCCTCGGCCAGCGCGGCGCACGTCTCGAGGTTGATCGCGTTGGCGGGTGGATGGTCGAGGCGGACGACGGCGACCTCGTCGCTGCCGACCTCGGTGTGCACCAGCCCGGCGACGGCGGTCATGGCTGCCTCCGGTCGACCACGAGCGGCTCGTCGGCCGAGATGCCGCCCGGGGCCTCGACGCGGACCTCGTCGGGGCGCATCCGGGCCAGCGCGAGGAAGGTCTCCGACGCCTGCTGCGCCAGGTCGGGGGCCGTCCCGCCGTCGGAGGTCTCGAGCCGGAGGAGGACGTGGTCACGCGAGCCGTTGCGCGAGATGACGACCTGGGCCCGGTCGACGCCGGCGAGCCGAAGGCCGGTCTCCTCGGCCTGGCGCGGGTAGATGAAGATCTCCTTGGCCTTGACCGCCTGGCCGACCCGCCCCTGCAGGGGTGCCAGCCGCATCGCCGGGTCCCCGCAGGAGCACGGGGGCAGCACGTAGGAGACGTCGCCGGTGCCGAAGCGGACCAGCGGATAGGTGCGGTTCGACGTCGTGACGACGACCTCGCCGCGCTCGCCGTCGGGCAGCGGCGCACCGCTGACCGGGTCGCAGATCTGCACCAGCAGGTTGTCCCCGACGTGGTAGCCCTCCTGCGCGGAGCACTCGTAGCCGATGAGCCCGACGTCCCCGGTCGCGTAGGCCGACGACGTGGTCAGGCCGTACTGCTGCTCGAGCCTGCGGCGCTTGGCCATCCAGTCGCCGAACTCGCCGCCGAGGAAGGCCACCCGCACCTGCCAGTCGTCGGGCAGCCGGTGCCCCTTGTTCGTGAGGGCCTCGGCCAGGGTGATGAAGAACTGGGTGCTGGCCAGGACGACCGTGACGCCCAGCGTGCGGATGAGCTCCGCCTGGGTCTCGCTGTTGCCGACGCCGCCGGGCACCACCGTGGCGCCCACGTCGTTCAGGGCCTCGTCCATGACGAGGCCCGCCGGCACCAGGTGGTAGGACCAGGTGTTCAGCACGATGTCGCCGGGCCCGATGCCGGCGGCCCGGAACGCCCGCTGGAAGCCCAGGCCCAGCTCGTCGTGGCCCTGCGGGTCGAACAGCGGGCCGGGGGAGACGAAGACATGGCGCAGCTCCGCCGCGGGCACGGCGAGGAACCCGCCGAACGGCGGGTCGGCGTGCTGGAGCTCGAGCAGCCGGTCCTTGGTCGTGACCGGGATGCGGACGAGGTCGTCGACCGACCGGACGTCGTCGGGGGCGACCGACGCGTCGTCCAGGATCCGTCGCACCGCGGGTGCGTTGTCGTAGGCGTGGCGGAGCTGGCCGGGCAGCCACTCCGGCAGGGCGGCCGTCATGCCGTCGCCTGGGGGGCGGCGTAGGGCAGGTACTCGCGGCCGAACATCTCTCGGGCCACGATCATCTTCTGGATCTGCGGGGTGCCGTCGCCGATCTCCAGACCGCTCACGTCACGGAGCAGCTGCTGGAGGGGGAGGTCCTCGGAGTACGCGACGTGGCCGTGCAGCACGATGCAGTCGTGGATGGCCCGCACCGCTGTCTGCGGGCCCCACCACTTGATCATCGCGGCTTCCTTGGTGTGTGGTCGTCCGGCCATGCGCAGGGCCAGCGCGTGGTAGGACAGCCACTTCACGCCCTCGAGGTAGGTGGCGTGCTCGGCGAGGGGGAACGACACCCCCTGGAACCGGCCGATCGGCTGGCCGAACGCCTTGCGCTCCTTGGCGTAGGCGACGGTCATGTCGATGGCGGCCTGGGCGCTGCCGTAGCACATGAGCCCGAGCAGGGACCGGGTGTAGTCGAACTCGCCCATCACCATCTGGAAGCCGCGACCGACCTCGCCCATCTGGTTCTCCTCGGGGACGAAGACGTCCTCGAACGCGACGGCGGCCCGGCCGATGGGCTTGAAGCCGATGTCGTTGAGCGCGTGCCGGCTGATGCCGGGTGAGTCCAGCGGGACGAAGAAGGCGGTGACCGAGCGCGTGCCGCCGTCCTGCGACGTCTTGGCGAAGACGACCAGACCGTGGGCGTGGGCCGCCAGGCTGGACGACGTCTTCTCGCCGTTGAGCAGCCAGCCGCCCTCGACCCTCGTCGCCTTCATGCGCATGGCCTGCGCATCGGATCCGCTCTCCGGCTCGGTCAACGCCAGACCGGTGAGCAGCTCGCCGCTGATCACCCCGGGCAGCCACTTCTCGCGGAGCCCCGGCTGGAGGTTCTTCTCCAGCATCCCGCCCGCCACCGAGGCGTTGAACACCGTGAACGCGGCGTTGTAGTCGGCGCCGGCGATCTCCTCGCAGGCGATGCCCACGGTGATGAGGTCGGCGCCCTGGCCGCCGTTCTCCTCGGAGACGCCGAGGCCCAGCAACCCCTGCCGGCCCAGCTCTCGGTAGGTGTCCCAGAAGAAGTCCGAGGAGGTGGCCCGGGCCATGTATCCCGGCGCCAGGCGACTCTGGCTGAAGCTGCGGACGGAGGCGCGGAAGTCGTCGTGCTCGTCGGTGAACAGGAAGGTGGACACGAGTACCTCTCGACGGTGTGGGAAGGGGTCAGCGGCCGGAGAACTGCGGCGTGCGCTTCTCCTCGAAGGCCCGCAGGCCCTCGGTCATGTCCTCGGAGTGCAGGTGCAGGGCGGAGGCGAGCAGCTCCAGGCGCAGGCCGGTGTCCACGGGCTGCTCGAGCCCGTCGTTGACCAGCTGCTTGGCGCGGCGCATGGCCAGCGGGCTGCGCGCTGCGAGCTTGTCGGTCAGCGCGGTGACGGCCTGCTCCAGCTCGTCGTCGGGCACCACGCTGTTGATCAGCTCGGTCCAGGTGGGGTCGGTGGCGGGCAGGAAGTCGCCGGTGAAGATGAGCTGCTTGGCCCGGTTGACGCCGATCTTGCGCGGGAGCCGGATGGAGGCCCCGCCGCCGGGCAGCAGCCCGTAGTTGGCGTGGGCGTCGCCGAGCCGGGCGCCGGAGGCGGCGATGACGATGTCGCAGCAGAGCACCGTCTCGAGCCCGCCGGCGAGGGCCAGCCCGTTGACCGCGGCGATGACGGGCTTGGGGAACGTCTCGATCCGGCTGAGCAGGACGCCGACCCGTTCGAGGAAGCGGTTCTGGGCGTCGCCGGCCCCGTCGGCGGCCCCGTCGCCGGCCTGGCGGACGAACTTCAGGTCCGCACCGGCGCAGAAGGCCCGGCCCGTCCCGGTCAGGACGACACAGCGGATGGCGGCGTCGGACTCGGCGCGGTCGAGACCCTGCTCGAGTCCGGCGATGACGTCCGGGTTGAGGGAGTTGAGCGCGTCCGGCCGGTTGATGCGGAGCCACACCGCCGCCCCGCGCTGCTCGACGACCACCGCGTCTGCTCCGGCCGCTGCCTGCTCCTGTGCCACGCCTTCAGTCACGAGTCCTCCGCTCACCCCGAAATACTGATACCGGTGTCATCTCTACCCAATCCGGGTCGGCAAGTCGAGAGCAGAGCGCGTCCGATGTGCGTCTTGGGCGAATGCGTCGTCGGCAGGGCTGGTGATGCAGCCGTCCGGTCGGGAGCGCTCGTGCTCGCGAGACACGCCACGCCTCCGACCGTCGCCGATCAGCTCGCCCGCGCCCGTCGGAGGAGGTCGCGTCCGATCAGCATGCGCTGCACATTCTGCGCCCCGTCCGCCATGGTGAGGAACTGCGCGCCGGCCAGGATCCGGGGCAGACCGCGGTCCAGTCGGATCCCCCGGGCGCCCATGACACGGGCGCAGACGACGGCGGCGTCCACCGCGGCGTCGGTGGCGAACCGCTTGGCGTGGGCCGCGGCCAGGGCGCCCTCCCGCGTGCCCACCAGGTCTGCGGCGTGCCGGTACATCAGCCTGCTCGCGTGGACGTTGGTCTCGACGTCGGTGAGCGGGAACAGGTTGCCCTGCAGCTCGAGGACGCCGGATCCGAACAGTCGGCGATCCGCGGCGTCCTGCAGGGCCGCCCGGAGCGCGGCCGTGCACAGTCCCGTCGCCCCCGAGGCGACGTGCACTCGGGCCATGTCGAGGGTGGCCATCACCGCGGGGAAGCCCTGCCCGGGAGGAGCCAGGACGCGGCCCTCGTCCAGGTAGACGTCGTCGAAAACGAGATCGGCGACCGGCATAAACGACGCCGACGACTTCTCGTACATCGGGCCGACGGTGACGCCGGGATCGTCGGCCTGGACCAGGACCACCATCATGTCGTCGGTGCCCGTGGTCGCGTCCCCGCTGCGGCAGAGGACGACGAAGACGTCGGCCTGGCCCGCGAAGGTCGCCAACGCCTTCGTGCCGGACAGGCGCCAGCCGATACCGTCGCGCACCGCGCGGGTCGTCATCTGCCCCGCGACGTCCGAGCCGCCACCCTCCTCGGTGATCAGGATCCCGGCGAGTGCTCGTCCGGCCGCGAGCTCCTCGATCCAGGACTCCGCCGATGATCCCGGAGCGGCCAACGAGACGGCGCGCGTCGCAAAGTTGTGCACGGACAGGCACAGCGCGTAGAAGCCGTCGGCCTCGCTGAGGACCTCGAAGATCGGCGCGACGTCGGCACACGACAGGTCCTGGCCGCCGTACCGGCGCGGAACGTAGTAGCCGGCCAGGCCGAGCTCGCCGGCGGCGCGGAGGGCGTCGCGGGGGAAGACGTCGGACCGGTGCCACGCGTCGGCCGACGGCTGAACCGTGTCGCGCGCGTGAACGCGGGCCGCCTCCACGATTGCGGTGTCGGTAAGGGTGGACGCAGGAGTCGGCATGGACGCCCCTTCCGGATCGGACAGTGCGGTGCGCCGGCGAGGCCGATGCCACCACTGACAAAAACTGATGCGCATGTCATGTTCACGGACGGGATCGACCATGTCCAGGGCATGGCCTCCCGAGGACCGAAGAGCGGATGCGCCTCGCTCAGTGTCGTGGTGGCTAAGGGACCGGAAGGGATCAGTTCCATCTTCGGCCCCGGAGGGCCACGCTTGGTCGGGTGACGATCACCGGTGTCGCCGATGCGGTGCTGATCGAGAAGTTCGCCAGCATGTTCCCGCACCTGAACGAGCGGCAGCGTCGACTGCTGGCGGGGGCAGAGGCGCGGGCGCTGGGCCGAGGCGGTGTCGCCCAGGTGGCCCGCACCAGTGGGCTGCATCCGGAGACGGTCGCCAGCGGCTTCGCCGAACTGGCCGGCGGTGCGCCGGTGACCGAACGGGCCCGTCGCCCGGGGGGCGGACGCAAGCCGTTGACCGAGACTGATCCGGAGCTGCTGCCCGCGCTGCAGCAGCTGGTCGAGCCCGACGCCCGCGGCGATCCGACCTCACCACTGCTCTGGACGGCCAAGTCCACCCGACAGCTGGCGCGGGAGTTGACCAAGCAAGGCCATCGGATCAGTCACGTCGTGGTCGGCGAACTGCTGCACAAGCTGGGCTTCAGCCTGCAGGCCAACGCCAAGACCCGAGAGGGCCGCCAGCACCCCGACCGAGATGCCCAGTTCGGCCACATCAACTCCACCGTCGCCGCGTCACTCGCCGCAGGCGAGCCGGTGATCAGCGTGGACACCAAGAAGAAGGAACTGATCGGCGACTTCAAGAACGGCGGCCGCGAGTGGCGCCCGAAGGGTGAGCCGGTCGAGGTGCGCACCCACGACTTCAAAGACCCCGAGCTGGGCAAGGCGATCCCCTACGGGATCTACGACCTGGCCAACAACGAGGGCTGGGTGTCGGTCGGGGTCGATCACGACACCGCCGCCTTCGCCGTCGCCTCCATCCGGTCCTGGTGGGACCACCTGGGCAGGACGCGCTTCCCATCCGCGACGACGCTGACCATCACCGCCGACTGCGGCGGCTCCAACAGCTACCGCACCCGGCTGTGGAAGACCGAGCTGCAGCGGCTGGCCGACGAAACCGGCCTGACCGTCCAGGTCTGCCACTTGCCCCCGGCCACCAGCAAGTGGAACAAGATCGAGCACCGGCTGTTCAGCTTCATCACCATCAACTGGCGCGGCAAACCACTGGAGAGCCTGCAGGTCATCATCGACCTGATCGCCTCGACCACGACCAGCACC
>NZ_CBDRIY010000052.1:0-34010 GCF_965344335.1 Nocardiopsis eucommiae | reverse complement strand
GGGGGGGGGGGGGGGGGGAGCCCCCCCCCCCCCCCCCGCCCCGATGTCTCCCTCTCTCCTTGTCGACAGAGCGACACGGCGACAGGGCGACACGGCGCCCTCAGCTGGAAGCGGGTCAGCTGACGAGGCCGCGCACGTGGTCGATGACCTCGCCGTTCCACATCATCGAGATGTGCTCGACGCAGCCCACCTGGATGTTGTCGGCGCCGGGCAGCGACGTGCTGTCCGTGGGTGAGATGACGATGTCGCAGGGCGAGCGCAGGGTCGTGTACCGGACCGGGCCCGGCGTGGGGTCGCCCGTGTTGAGGTCGTTCAGGAAGTCCGACCCGTGCCGCATCTCCTGGCAGGGGGTGATCGGTGAGGGGCACAGGTTGGCGATGTTGGTCCCGTTGTTGGGGCCGCCGATGGAGATCCACTGGTCGACGGTCTCCGTGCCGCCGAGGTTCTTGACGTAGTACCGCGAGGACAGGCCGCCCATGGAGTGGGTGACCAGGTGCACGCGGTCCACGCCGTGCTGCTCGCGCACGCCGTCGACGTGGGCGGCCAGCTGCCCGGCGATGGTGGTGTTGGAGCGGGCCCAGTCGTAGGAGAAGACGTGGAGCCGGTCCTCCGGGACACCGGAGTCGGCGAGGGCGGCGCGCATGTCGTCCCACTGGCCGCCCTTGCCCATGAACCCGTGGACGAAGACGACCGGGGTGTGGGTGTTCGCGGTGGCGGGGGCGGCCTGGAGGGCCGTGGTGAGGGCGAGGACGAGTCCGCACAGGAGGGCGGTCAGCCGTCTCATGTGACCTCCGAGGGTGGGGGAAGCGGGGAACCCGATTGTGTGCCCCCGGTCACACCGAGCGCATCGGCTGAATCGCCGGTCCCTTTACTCGGACTTAACCGACGAGTAACTTAAGGGGGTGATCAGCGTGAACCCGCTCACACGCACGACGCCCCTCCGAGGACGCGACCACGAACTGCGCACCGTCCGCGACCTGCTCGACGCCGCCCGCTCCGGACACGGCGGCGGCCTCCTCGTGACGGGCCCCTCCGGCGCGGGCCGGACCTCCCTGGTCGAGCGCGCCGTGGACGAGAGCCACGGGCTCACGGTGCTCCGGGCCCGCGCCGCCCCGGGCGAGGGACGGCTCCCTCTGGCCGGGTTGCACCAGCTCCTGCGCCCCGCGCTCCACCGACTCCCCCGCTTGCGGCCCGTCCAGCGCGAGACGCTCACCCGCGCCCTGGACACCGGTGATCCCGGCGCGCCCCTCCCCCTGGCCAACGCGGCCCTCGGACTGATCGCGGAGACCGCCGCGGAGGGCCCGCTCCTGCTCTGCGTGGACGACTTCCACCTGCTCGACGCACCGTCCCGGGAGACGGTCGCCTTCGCCGCACGCCGCCTCACCCACGACGGAGCGGCGGTCCTGCTGAGCGCCCGGGACGGCGACCCCGACCGGCTCGCCGGGATCCCCGTGCTCCGGCTGCGCCCCCTGCGGGAGGAAGCGGTCCTGGACCTGCTCTCCGACGCCAGCCGTGAGCAGGCCTCCGAGCTCGCCGCGCCGGTGGCGGTCACCCTCGCCAGGGCGGCCGAGGGCAACCCCCGCGCCGCCCTGGAACTGCTGGAGGGGGCCGGACCCGAACAGCGCACCGGGGCCGTCGCCCTGGACCAGCCGCCGCGTTCCCGGGGCGAGCTCACCGACGCCTTCGCCACCGCGCTCGCCGGGCTCCCCCGGGCCACCCGGCTCGCCCTCCTGCGGGTCGCGGCCGACCCGCACGCGCCGGACCCCGAGTCCGCCGCACCCGCCGAAACCGCGGATTCGGACGAACCGGGCCCGGCAGAACCCTCGGACCACGCGGCCCAGGACCCGGCAGAACCCTCGGACCACGCGGCCCCGGAGCCCGCCGATCCCGGCAGCGGCCGGGATCCCGCCTCCCCGGACCCGTTCGAACCCGCGCGCCGCGCCGGGCTGCTCACCGACACCCGGACGCGGACGGACCTCGCCCATCCTCTGGCCAGGTCCGCCGCCTACCACCGCGCCTCCCCCGCCGAGCGCCGCTCCGTCCACCGGGACCTGGCCCGTTCCCACGAGGCGGCGGGGGACCACGGACGCGCGGTCTGGCACCGCGCCCTGGCCGCGGGCGCCCCGGACGAACGCGTCGCCGCCGCCCTCCATGAGCAGGCCCGCCGTGCCGTCGACCGGGGCGGGCACGCGCCCGCCTCGCTGCTCCACGAACACGCGGCGCGGCTGACCCCCGACCCCGCCCTCCGTGGCCTGCGCCTGACCGACGCCGCCCGCTCCGCGTGGCTGTCGGGTGATCCGGACCGGGCCAGGCGGGTCCTCGCGAGGGTGCTCCCGAACCAGGACACCGTGGGCCCCGGCCACGTCGAGGCGCACACCGTCCAGGTGCGCGCCGACCTCCTCCGCGCCGAGATGGACCTGCGCTCGGGCGTGGCCATCGACGCCTTCCAGCTCCTGGGCCCCACGGCCGACCGGTTGGCCCTGAGCGATCCCGGCGCCGCGCTGCGGGTCCTGCTCCAGGCGGGCGAGGCCAGTTGCCTGTCCGGCGACCACGAACGCTTCTTCGCCACCGCGCGCAGGGCCGGTGACCTCGCGGCGGAACCGCCCGGGGAGCCGGACGGCGCCGACAGGCCCTGGGACCGGTTGGTCCTCGACTACATGACCGGCAAGGCCGCCATGTTCCAGGGACGCCACCGCGAGGGCGTCGTGCTCCTGGAACGGGCCGTGGAGGCCGCCGACCGCATTGGTGACCCGCAGGCGCTCGTGCTGGGCGTGATCGCCGCGCTGCTCCGTGGCGACCACGTACGCACGCGGGCCCTGGCCGGTCGGGCGGCGTCCGCGGCCCGCCGCACCGGGGCGCTCACACTGGTCCCGCAGATCCTGGAGTTCCTGACCTACGCGGAGATGTGGTTCGGACGGCTGTCCCTGGCGGAGGGCAGCGCCGCCGAGGGGCTCCGGGTCTCCCTGGAGTCCGGTCAGGACAACTGCGCGAGCCACCACCGGGGCGCCCTCGCCTTCGTCGCCGCGATCCGGGGGGACGAGGACGCGTGCCGGGAGCACGCCGGAACCGCCCTGGCCCAGGCCGGCGAGCACGACGTGGGGCTGCCCGCCGGGTTGGCCGCCTGGGCGCTGGCCCTGCTCGACCTCGGCTCCGGGCGTACCTCGGAGGCGGCGATGCGGCTGCGCGCGCTGGCGCGCTCCGGTCCGGGCAGCGGTCACGCGGCGGTGCGGCTGCTGATCACCCCGCACCTGGTGGAGGCGTCGGTGCGCGGCGGGGTCGCGGTGCGGGTGAACGAGGCGGTGGAGACCTTCGCCAGCTGGGCGGAGGCCACCGGTCAGGACACCGCTCGGGCCCAGGTCATGCGCTGCCGGGGCCTGCTCCTGGAGGGCGAGGAGGCCAACCGGTACTTCGAGAGCGCGCTGGACCTGCACGGCTCCGGGTACTGCGACTTCGAGGAGGCCCGCACCCGGCTGCTGTACGGCGGGCACCTGCGCCGCTCCCGGCATCCGGGGCGGGCCCGCGAGCACCTGCACACGGCCATGGAGGTCCTCGACCGGCTCGGCGCCCGGCCGTGGGCGCGCCAGGCCCGGGAGGAGCTGCGCGCCGCGCGCGGCAGTACGGCGACGCGCGAGAGCAGCGGGGTGGACCTGCTCAGCCCGCAACAGCTGCGGATCGCCCGGCACGTGGCGGACGGGGCCACCAACCGGGAGGTCGCCGCGCGGCTCTTCCTGAGCACCCGCACGGTCGACCACCACCTGCGCAACATCTACAGCAGGCTCGGCATCCGCTCCCGGGTGGAGCTCTCCCGCCTGGTCGGTCCGTAGCACCGACGCCCGCCGGGCCCGGTGGACGACCTCCTCGCCGGGGAGCGGCGACTGGTCCGCCCCGGACGGGGACAGCCGAACCGCGCCCGGCGTGACGGGCGGCGAGTCGACGTGCCCGCCTGTCGTGATGTCGACTCGTCGACTCGTCGGACCTACCGGGGGCCTCCCGCACCCGCGCCCGGCTACCGTTCCGGTGCCCAGCCGACCGCGGGGAGGACGACCTCGTCGACGATCCGCTCCAGGTACTCGGTCGACGGGACCTCACCGACGTTGTCCGCGCAGTACTTGATCATCATGGCCTCACCGATGTCGGTGGTGACGTCGGTGACCCGGCCCGGGTCGATCTCCCCCCGTGCCGCGTAGTGCTTCAGGACGGTCCTGGTGAAGCGTCCGCCGCGCGGTTCGTACACCTCCGTCGTCATGCGTTCGAGGAGTTCGGGTCGGTGCAGGCCCTCGGCGAACACGGCCATGAGTGCCCGTCCCAGGGTGGCCTCGCCCATGAGCGCCCGGAAGAGCTCCAGCGCCCGAACGAGGTCCTCGCGGAGGTCGCCTCCCTCCGGGGTCGGGCTCTCCTGCGGATAGTGGCGCAGGACCGCCTCCACCAGGATGTCCTCCGGTGAGGCCCAGCGGCGGTAGAGCGAGGTCTTGGCGGTCCCGGCGCGGCGGGCGACGCCCTCCATGGTCAGGCCGGACACGCCGCTCTCGGCGGTCTCCGCGATCACGGCCCGGTGGATGGCGTCGACGAGCTCCTGTCCGCGCCTTCGGGTGGTCCTGGCGGCTGGCCGCATCTGGTCAGTCATGTCCGTCCGTTCATAAGAAACGGTGTTGTATCTTATTCTCTTAGATACGCAATCGTATCCAATAATGCGAGAACGGGAGACCCCGGTGCCATCCACCCCCTCACCGAACCGGCCGCCCTCACCGGAGGGAACCGGCCCACGTTCGCTCGCCCCCGACCTCGCCAGGGGCCTCATGCTCCTGGTCATCGCCACCGTGCACGCCCACATGTTCCGGCAGTTCGCGACGGGAGGCGAGGTCTTCAGCCTGGCCGGAACCCTGGACGTCGCGGTCACCGGCTTCATGACCCTCTTCGCGGAGTCGCGCGGCTACCCCATGTTCGCGGCGCTGTTCGGCTACGGCCTCGCGCGGATCCACCTCCGCCGCACCGCCGAGGGACGGGAGTGGCCCTGGGTCCGCTCCCTGCTGCGCGGGCGCGGCCGGTGGATGATCGTCATCGGACTGCTGCACACCGTCCTGATCTTCCACGGCGACGTCATCGCCGTGTACGGGCTCATCGCGCTGCTGTTCGCCGGTCTGCTCCGCTTGGGCGACCGCCGCCTGCTCGCCCACGGTCTCGTCTGGATGTCCCTCGGCAGCCTGCTTTACTCGACCGCCGAGGTCGCGCTCTCCCTGTCGGGAACCCAGCAGGACGTGGCCGTGGAGGTCACCCCCCTCATGGACCTGTTCATCCGGCTCGGGACCTGGCCGTTCCTCGCCATGGTGATGGTGCCCATCTCCCTGTTCCCCTTCACCGTGGGGATCTGGGCGGCCCGCCGCCGACTCCTGGAGGAACCCGAGCGGCACCTCCCGTTCCTGCGGCGCGTCGCGGGCTTCGGCGTTCCGCTGGCCGTGCTGGGCGCCGTCCCGCAGATGCTCGTGCTGATCCGGGTCTGGGCGCCCGACCCCGCCCTCCAGGTCGGGGCGAAGTGGCTGCATGTCCTGTCCGGGTACGCGGGCGGTTTCGGCTACGCCGCGCTGATCGCGCTGGTGGCGGTGGCCCTGGGTGATCGCCGTGGGCCGGTCGTGCGGGCGCTCGCGGCCACCGGGCAGCGATCCATGACCTGCTACCTCCTCCAGTCCGTGGCGTGGCTCGTGCTGTTCATGCCGTACACGCTCAACCTGGCCACGCGCCTGGACGACGCCCAGTCGGTGCTGCTCGGTGCCGGGGTCTGGGTGGCCACCGTGGTGGTCGCCGCGATCATGGGCCGGTTCGGGGTCAGTGGTCCGCCCGAGGCCTTCCTGCGCCGGATGGCCTACGGCCGGGCGGACCGTGGAGCCCCGGAGTCCGTCCCCGTCGGCGCCGAACCGTCCGACGGCCCGACCCCAGGGGCACCGTCGGCGGACGTGGAGCGCACCACCTGAGGGCGACTCCCCGTGGAGCCGTGACCGCGCTCCGTCGGCTCATCGCCGTCGACATGTCGACCTGGTGCCTCGTCGTCAGGTCGACCCACCGACACCTCGACTGCCCGCGTGGTGACCCGGTGGCGGGTGTTTCACGTGAAACACCCGCCACCGGCGGCCTCCTCCGAACGGAGGACACGGGGCCCCTTCCTCCGCCCTGTAGGAGGACACCGGACGCGTCCGCCCCTTCCTAGTGTCGAAGGCACGAGCCAGCGTCGGACACGACCCCCCGAGGTGTTCATGACCCGCCTTCCTCCCGCCTTCGAGTTGTACGAGCTCAGCAAGAGGTTCGGTGACCACCAGGCGGCCGACCGCGTGAGCCTCTCCGTGCCCGGCGGCTCCTTCTACGGCCTCGTCGGTCCGAACGGAGCGGGCAAGACCACCTCGCTGACCATGGCCGTCGGACTGCTGCGCCCCGACAGCGGCGGGGCCCGGGTCTTCGGAGCCGACGTGTGGGCGGACCCGGTCCGGGCCAAGTCGATGATCGGCGTCCTGCCGGACGGGATGGCGCTTCCCGAGCGTCTCACCGGACGCGAGATGCTGAGCTACCTGGGGCGCCTGCGCGGCCTGTCCGAGCGTGAGGTCGGCCAACGGGTGGACGACCTGCTCCACGGTCTGGGCCTCGCCGAGGCGGAGCACACCCTCATCATCGAGTACTCCGCGGGGATGCGGAAGAAGATCGGTCTGGCGGGTGCCCTCGTGCACGCACCACGCCTGCTGGTGCTGGACGAGCCCTTCGAGGCCGTCGACCCGATCTCGGCGAGCGTCATCAAGGGCATCCTGCGCTCGTTCACGGACGGTGGTGGCTCGGTGGTCGTCTCCAGCCACGTCATGGCCCTGGTCGAGCAGGTCTGCGACCACGTCGGCGTCATCGCGCGCGGCCGTGTGCTGGCCGAGGGGACGCTGGCGGAGGTGCGCGGCGACCACGCGGGCCTGGAGGAGGCCTTCGTCGCGCTGGTCGGCGCGCCCGCGCCGGTCGGGGGGTTCGCGTGGTTGGCGTGATGATCCGCATGAGGCTGGCGGTCCTGCGGCACGGGTCCGGTACCCGACGTGCGGTCGGAGGCGTCATCGGTCTGGCCCTGGCGCTCCTCACCGTGCTCACCGCTGCCCTGGCGCCGCCGCTCGCGGTGACCGGTCTGCTCTCCGCGCTGATGGCTGCCTGGTTCGTCGGCTGGGTCCTGGGACCCTCCGGCGCGGGCGGCGGGGACACGTCGCTGCGCCCGGAGTACTTCGCCCTGGAAACGATCCCACCGCGCGGAATCGCCCTGGGCCTGTTGGCCTCGTCCTTCGTGGGTGTGACGGTCCCGGTCACCGCGGTGGCGTCCCTGTCACTGCTCGTCCTGGCCGTTCGGTGGGGCGTGCTCGCCGCGCTCGTGGCCGTGGTGGCGATCCCCCTCCAGGTGGTCTTCCTCGTCCTGGCGTCACGTGTGGTCACGGCGCTCTCCGGGGCGGCCCTGCGCACCCGGATCGGAGTGGAGGTCACCGCGATCCGGAACGCCGCCGTGCTCGCGGCGGGGTTCTCGGCGTACATGCTGTACCAGGCGGTGTCCCAGTACACCGACGTGTTCGCGCTGCTCTGGAACCGGGGCGTCCCCGCCCCCTATGACACCGTGCTGCTCGCCCTGCCCTCGGGCTGGGGCGTCCACGCGGTGACCGCCGCGGGTCGCGGCGACGCCCCGTCGGCTCTGGGTGCGCTGGCCGCACTGGTCCTGGCGTCCACCGGTCTGACCGCGTGCTGGGCCTCGCTCCTCCGTCAACGGATGACCAGCCCGACCACCGCCCCCGCCCGCCACGGCCGGGGTGTGACCGGGAGGCTCGGGAGCCTCCTGCCCTCCGGTCCCGTCGGCGCGGTGATGGGGCGCGAACTGCGCACCTGGGGGCGGGATCCCCGGCGGGCCCTGGAGCTGCGCACCGCCCTGTGGACCGGTGTCCTGGTCTGCGCCCTGGGCGTGCTGGTCGGGCTCACCTTCATGATCCCGCTGGCCGGGCTCGTCGTCGTGGCGCTGGCCGCGCTGATGTCGCTCAACGTGTACGCGCTGGACGGCACCGCGCTGTGGCAGACCCTGCTCGCACCCGGCGCCGCGCGGCACGACGTGCGTGGACGGCAGGCCGCCTGGCTGCTGGTGTTCGTGCCAGTGGCGGTCCTGCTGTCGGTCGGCGGCATCCTGTTCACCGGGCAGCACTGGGCCTGGCCCTGGGTGTTCGCGGTCCTGCCCGCCCTCGTCGGGGGCGGAGCAGGGTTCAGTGTGCTGTTCGCGGTGCTCTGGCCCGCTCCCGGCCCGGAACCGCACCGGCACGGTGGCGACCCGCTGGAGTCGGGGGACGTCGTCGGCCAGTTCAACGTCCTGTTCCCGGTGCTGCTGCTTTCGGTGGTGCCACCCGTGGCGGTCACCGCCCTCGGGTTCTTCCTGGACCAGCCGGGCCTGATGTGGTCGGGAGTCGCGGTGGGGGTCCTGGAGGGCCTCCTGCTCGGCTGGGGCCTGGGCCGGGTCGCTCACCGTCGCCTGGAGAGACGGGGCCCGGAGCTGCTCGGCACCCTGCGCTGGGGCCGGGACACCTCCGCCCGTGCGGCGGAGACGGGTACGGACGCGGAACGCGACGGGGACCCCTCCGGGACGGAGGGCGCGAGGCGGTCCCCGCTCTCCCGGGCGGGGCGCAACCTGGACTCACTGTCCTCCAGGGCCGGCGCCGTGGTGACGGCCCTGGGGCTCACCTTCTGGCTGCCCCTCTACCAGGGATCGATGTCCCTGGTGGCGTTGGCCTCGGGGGTGGCGGAGCGGTCCTGGCACCTGCCGCTGTACGTGCCCGGGCCCTGGCGGCTGCCCGCGGCCCTGAGCATGCTCCTGTTGGGCGCGCTCATGGTGGCGGTGGTCGCCCGCCTGCTCCTCCGGGCCCCGGAGGACGAACGGGGCGGAGGGAACACCGCCACCGTCGACCACCCGGTGCGGGAGGACGGGGCCGCCACCCCGGGGTGAACCCCGTGACCCCGGGGGTCAGGCGTCGCGGACCTGGTTCTCGCGGCGCACCACGGGCGGCTCCACCGACCACGGGAAGTTGATCCAGCGGTCGGTGTGCTTCCACACGTACTCGCACTTGACCAGGGACTGCGGCTTCTCGTAGATGACCGCGCTGCGCACCTCGGCGGTGTGCTCCGCGCAGAAGTCGTGCACCAGCTTGAGCGTCCTGCCCGTGTCCGCGACGTCGTCGGCGACCAGGACCTTCTTCTTGCTCAGGTCGACCACGTTGGGGACGGGCGGCAGCATGACCGGCATGTCCAGGGTGGTGCCCACTCCCGTGTAGAACTCCACGTTCATGACGTGCAGGTTCTTGACGTCGAGGGCGTATCCGAGCCCACCGGCGACGAACAGGCCGCCCCGGGCGATGGACAGGATGATGTCCGGCTCGTACCCGTCGTCCGCGATCGCCTGGGCCATCTCGCGCATCGCCGTGCCGAACAGCTCGTAGCTCAGGTTCTCGCGCTCGTCGCTCACGGTCTGGTTCCCCCTGGTGTTCCCGCTGGTGTGGTGTGCGCTCGGTGCGTCGCAGGTCAGGGCGATCGCGGCACCGCTACATGCTAACGACGCCGGGGAGCCCCGGCGATGGCCCGGGGCGTTCACGCGGTGAGGGTCACCAGGCCGTGAGGCGTGGGCCACATGTCCACCAGGCCCGGTGTCCTGGGTCACATTCGTGGACGGACTGACGCGAAGTATGGGAACTTTCGCGACATTTTCTCGATTCCTCCCGGTTTGTAGCGAACAGATGGTCGTGAACAGCACCATGTCCCTGTACAGATCTTTCGCGAATCCCGCGCGCACCAGGAGGTTGCAGCATGGCTGGACACCCGGGCCTACTCCCCTCCGAGCAGCCGGTCCAACTGCTCGACGAGTCCGGGGTCCCGGTCGGCGGCGCCGACCTGCGGATGCCCGACACCCAGCGCCTCCTGGAGGCCTACACCTCCCTGGTGATCGGCCGCCGCGTCAACGACCAGGCCAGCGCCCTCGTCCGCCAGGGCCGCCTCGCCGTCTACCCCTCCTCCCACGGTCAGGAGGCCTGCCAGACCGGCGCCGCGCTCGCGCTGGCCGACGGCGACTGGCTCTTCCCCACGTACCGTGACACCGCCGCCGTCATCGCGCGCGGCGTGGACCCCGTCGAGGTCCTCACCCTCCTCAAGGGCGACTGGCACGCGGGCTACGACCCCTACGCCCACCACGTCGCCCCCCAGGCCACCCCGCTCGCCACCCAGCTCCTGCACGCCGTCGGCGTCGCCCACGCGGCGCGCCTGCGCGGCGAGAAGACCGTGGTCATGGCGCTGTGCGGCGACGGAGCCACCAGTGAGGGCGACTTCCACGAGGCGCTGAACTTCGCGGCCGTCTTCAGGGCGCCGGTCGTGTTCTTCGTGCAGAACAACGAGTACGCGATCTCCGTCCCCCTGGCCCGGCAGAGCGCCGCGCCCTCCCTCGCGCACAAGGGCGTCGGCTACGGCGTCAACGGCGAACGCGTGGACGGCAACGACGTCGCGGCCGTCCTCGCCGTCCTTGACCGCGCCGTCGCGACCGCCCGTTCCGGCGGCGGCCCGCAGCTGGTCGAGGCGCACACCTACCGGATGCAGGCGCACACCAACGCCGACGACGCCAGCCGCTACCGCAGCGAGGACGAGGTCGACCCCTGGGTGGCCCGCGACCCGCTCCTGCGCATGGAGGCCTTCCTCAAGAAGAAGAGGGTGCTCACCAAGGCCCGGCGGGCGGAGATCACGGAGAGGGCCGAGGCGGTCGCCGCCCACATGCGCGAGGGCGTCAACCAGGACGTCGAACCCGACACCGCCGACCTGTTCGCGCACGTGTTCGCGGACCCCACCCCGCAGCTGACCGAGCAGGCCGCCTTCCTGGCCGACGAACTGAGCAGAGAGGGCCACTGAGCATGGCGACCGAGAAGCTCTCCATGGCGCAGGCGCTCAACCGGGCGCTGCGCGACTCCCTCGCGGAGGATCCCTCCGTGTACGTCTTCGGCGAGGACGTCGGCCCCCTCGGCGGTGTCTTCCGCATCACGGACGGGCTGACCGCCGAGTTCGGTGAGGACCGCTGCTTCGACACCCCGCTCGCGGAGTCCGGGATCGTCGGGATGGCCGTGGGCATGGCGATGAACGGCATGCGCCCGGTGGTCGAGATGCAGTTCGACGCCTTCGCCTACCCGGCCTTCGAGCAGATCGTCAGCCACGTCGCCAAGATGCGCAACCGCACCCGGGGACGGGTCGGCCTGCCCATCGTCATCCGCGTCCCCTACGCCGGAGGCATCGGCGGGGTGGAGCACCACTGTGACTCCTCCGAGGCCTACTACGCGCACACCCCGGGCCTGAAGGTCGTCACCCCGGCCACCCCCGCGGACGCCTACCACCTGCTGCGCGAGGCGATCGCGTCCCCCGACCCCGTGGTCTTCATGGAGCCCAAGAAGCTCTACTGGGCCAAGGACGAGGTCGACGTCGACCGCCCCACCCCCGGGATCGGTCGGGCGGTGGTCCGCCGCGAGGGGACCGACGCCACCCTGATCGCCTACGGTCCCGCCGTGTCCACCGCGATGGAGGCCGCCGAGGCCGCCGCCCAGGAGGGCCGCAGCCTCCAGGTCGTGGACGTGCGCTCGATCGTCCCCTTCGACGACGAGACCGTGTGCGCTGCCGTCCGCTCCACCGGGCGCGCCGTGGTGGTGGCCGAGGCCAGCGGGTACGCCAGCGTCGCCTCGGAGATCGTCGCCCGCGTCACCGAGCGCTGCTTCCACTCGCTGGCCGCCCCGGTCCGCCGGGTGACCGGCTTCGACATCCCCTTCCCCCCGCCCAAGCTGGAGCGCTTCCAGCTGCCCAGCGTGGACCGGATCCTGGACGCTGTCGACGACCTTCAGTGGGAGGACCAGTGACGACCCGTACGTTCGACCTTCCCGACCTCGGGGAGGGACTCACCGAGGCCGAGGTCGTGAGGTGGCTGGTCGCCGTGGGCGACACCGTCACCCTCGACCAGCCCGTCGTCGAGGTGGAGACCGCCAAGTCCATCGTCGAGGTCCCCTCACCGTTCGCCGGGACGGTCACCGTCCTGCACGGACGGGAGGGTGAGGTCCTGGCGGTCGGGAAGCCGCTGATCAGCGTGAGAGGGGCGGAGGCGTCACCGGAGACGGCGGCGGTCCCGGTCCCCGAGGCGCCCGAGACGGCGTCCGCGCCCGCGGACGACGCCGGTGAGCGCTACCGGGAGGAGGAGCGCGCGGGCTCGGGCAACGTCCTGATCGGCTACGGCACGCCGGAGTCCACCGGCACCGGTCGCCGCCGCCGACCGCGCCAGCGCCCTTCGGAGGCCGCTCGGCCGCCCGCTCCGGTCGCGTCCGCGGTCTCGGAGTCGGCCCGGCCCTCCACCCCGGTCGCCTCGGTGACACCCATCCAGGCGGCCCCGGCGCGCCGGGTGCCGCTGGTGACCTCGCCCCTGGTCCGTCAGCTCGCCCGCGAGGCCGGGTTGCGCGTGGCCGACGTCCAGGGCAGCGGCCCGGGTGGCCTCATCACCCGCCGCGACGTACGCTCCGCGATCGAGGCGGCCGGTGCCAACACCGCTCCGGCCCCGTCCGCCCCGATCGCGGTCCCCTCCCAGGCCGCGCCGGTCACCGCCCCGGTGCCGGTCGCCCCGGGCTCCGTCGACTCCCGCACCGGCCTCACCGAGTCCCGACGGGTCCCGATGGGCACCTTCCGCAGGGCTGTGGCGGACGCGCTCTCGCGCAGCCGGTCCGAGATCCCCGAGGCCACCGTGTGGGTCGACGTGGACGCCACCGAACTGGTGCGGTTGCGCCGGTCCGACCCCGACGGCCCCGGGCTGCTCGCCTACGTGGCCCGGTTCGTCCTCGCGGGCCTGCGCGCGTACCCGGAGCTCAACGGGCGGGTGGACACCGAACGCGAGGAACTCGTCCAGTACGACGGAGTCAACCTCGGCTTGGCGGTCCAGACCGACCGGGGCCTGGTCGCCCCGGCGGTGATGGGCGCCCACGGGCTCACCACCACCGAGCTGGACGCCGAGATCAGGGAGCTCACCCGACTGGCCCGCGAAGGTCGGGCCACCCCCGCGCAGCTCACCGGCGGCACGTTCACACTGAACAACTACGGTGCGCTCCGCGTGGACGGCAGCGCGGCGATCATCAACCACCCGCAGGTGGCGATCCTCGGTCTCGGCCGGATCATCGACCGGCCCTGGGTGGTCGACGGAGAGTTGACGGTCCGCAGCGTCACGCAGCTGTCGTTCGCCTTCGACCACCGGGTCTGTGACGGCGGCGCGGCCGCCGGGTTCATGCGCGTCGTCGCCGACGCCATGGAGGATCCGGCGAGGGCGATCGCCCGCCTGTAGACCCAAGGACCAGCGCCCCGGAGGAGTCGGCACCTCCGGGGCGCTTTCTCACGTCCGCCCCTCCAGGGCGGCGCGCATACGCTTCAGCCTGGGTCCGAAGGCCCCGCGGATGGCGATCGCGGCCGCGAGGTCGCCCGCCGGACCGAGGCCGGTGCCGAACTCCACCAGATCGGTGTGGCGCGTGCCCGCGCCGTGCGGCTCCACCGTGTGGGTGTGCCGCCAGTAGCGGAACGGGCCGCGCACCTGGAGGTCGCTGAAGGAACGGCCCTCCTCGTAGGCGTCGACGACCGCGACCCAGCGCACGGGATGGACCCCGGCCACACCCCAGCGCAGGTCCAGGACCTCTCCCTCACCGAACCGCTCGGGCCAGCTCAGCACCTCCACGCCCGGGGGCATCGCGTCCACGAAGCCCTCCTCGCTGAGGGTGAGGGCGAACACCCGTTCCGGCGGTGCGTCGAAGTCCTCGGTCACACGCAGCTTGGTGGTGCGTCGCGGACGGGCGCTCCGGTCACGTTCTCCCACGTCAGGCAGCCAGGAAACGCAGCAGGACCTCGTTGACCTCGTCCGCGTGGGTCCACAGCAGACCGTGCGGTGCCCCCTCGATCTCCACGTACTCGGCCGAGGGCAGCAGCTCCGCGAACCGGCGCCCCGTGGCCTCCACCGGAAGGATGCGGTCACCGGTCCCGTGCACGATCAGCGCGGGCACGTCGATCCTCGGCACGTCCTCGCGGAAGTCGGTGATCCAGGTCAGCGGGCAGGCGGCCGACGCCACCGGTCCGGAGTGCGCGGCGCTGTTCCAGCTGTTGTGCACGGCCTCCTCGCTGATGCGGTCCCCCAGGGTCTCGTCCAGGTTGAAGAAGCCCTCCAGGAACGCGGTGAAGTAGGCGTAGCGGTCGGCTCTGACCTGGGCGACGATGTCCTCGAAGAACTCGCGCGGGGCGGCCCCGCCGGGGTTGCCCTCGGTCTGGAGCAGGAAGGGCTGGAGCGATCCCAGGAAGGCCGCCTTCGCGACCCGGTCGGAACCGTAGGAACCCAGGTAGCGCGCGACCTCCCCCGTGCCCATCGAGAATCCGACGAGCACCGCGTCGTGGAGGTCCAGGGTCTCCAGGACGGTCCTGAGGTCCGCCGCGAAGGTGTCGTAGTCGTACCCGTCGGCGGGGTGCGACGACTGTCCGAACCCCCGGCGGTCGTAGGCGATCACCCGGTACCCGGAGTCCAGCAGGACGGCGGTCTGCCGTTCCCAGGAGCGTCCGTCGAGCGGGTACCCGTGGATGAGGACGACCGGCTGGCCGCTCCCCTGGTCCTCGTAGTACAGCTCGACCGGATCACTGTTCTCGGCGTCGACGGTGATGCGTCCCATGTCGCCTCCCTGTCCGTGTCGGGAACCTCGGTGTCCACACCCCACTCACCTTAGGAAGGCGCGCCTCTCGTGAACATAAACACGGGTTATGCCTTGGGTCCGGACTCGTTGGCGCGGGGCCCCGGAACCGGACCCGCTCGGTGGACGCGGGCAGACGTCGCTCCGTCGTCCCGTCGACGGGACGACGGAGCGAGACGCGCACCGGTGGGCCCCGCCTACTCCT
Source organism: Nocardiopsis eucommiae (assembly GCF_965344335.1). Classification (NCBI taxonomy): domain Bacteria; kingdom Bacillati; phylum Actinomycetota; class Actinomycetes; order Streptosporangiales; family Nocardiopsidaceae; genus Nocardiopsis; species Nocardiopsis eucommiae. The sequence goes on along the minus strand of NZ_CBDRIY010000052.1, from coordinate 19,058 downwards.
CGCCCTTGGCCACCAGGGTGAGGACGTCGTAGGTGGCGACGGGCTCGCCGTCCTGGTCGGTGACGAGGGCGTCCCAGCGGACCTCGCCGTACTCGGCGTTGGTGCGGGGGGTGATCTGCTTGGCGGTCAGCGTCACCCGGATCACCGCGTCCTCCTTCACCGGGGTGAGGAAGCGCAGGTTGTCGACGCCGAAGTTGGCGAGGACCGGGCCCGGGGCCGGGTCCACGAACAGCCCCGCGGCCAGCGAGACCACCAGGTATCCGTGCGCCACGATCCCGCCGAACAACGGGTTCGCGGCGGCCGCCTCCTCGTCGGTGTGCGCGTAGAAGGTGTCGCCGGTGAACTCGGCGAAGTGGTCGATGTCGGCGCGGGTGACCGCACGCTCCGCCGACTCGATGGTGTCACCGATCCGCAGTTCGGCCAGGTTCTTGCGGAAGGGGTGCGTCGCACCGACGGCGCGGCGCGAACCGGTGGTCCAGTGGCCGGTGATCGCGGTGAGCATGTCCGGGGAGCCCTGGACGGCCGTGCGCTGCATGTGGTGCTTGACGCCGCGCACACCGCCCATCTCCTCGCCGCCGCCCGCGCGGCCGGGCCCGCCGTGCACCAGGACCGGCATGGGGGAACCGTGGCCGGTCGACTCCTTGGCGTCGTCCCGGTCGAGCACCAGGAGCCGGCCGTGCCAGGGGGCGACGCCCAGGACGACCTCGCGGGCCACGTCCTCGTCATGGGTGACCAGCGAACCCACCAGGCTGCCCTGGCCACGCGCGGCCAGTTCCACGGCCTCGGCGACCGAGCCGTAGGTGATGATCGTGCTGACCGGCCCGAACGCCTCGACGTCGTGGGGCTCCTTCGCGCCCGGGGCGGCACGCAGCAGGATCGGTGACATGAACGCGCCGGTGCCGTCGTCCGCGCCGGTCACCTCGACCCGCTCGGGGTCACCGAACACGAGCTCGCTGGAGGCGCGCAGGGTCCGGACGGCCTTGCGGACCTCCTCACGCTGGGCGAGCGAGACCAGAGCGCCCATGCGGGCGTCGGGGTGGTCGGCGGCACCCACCACGACCTTGGACAGGCGGGCGGTCAGGGCCTCGGTGACGGCGTCGGCCATCCCTGCGGGCACGATCACCCGGCGGATCGCGGTGCACTTCTGACCCGCCTTGACGGTCATCTCCGTCACGACCTGCTTGACGTACAGGTCGAACTCGGGGTCGTCCACGCCCACGTCGGGGCCGAGGATCGAGCAGTTCAGCGAGTCGGCCTCGACGTTGAGCTGGACGCCGCCCCGGACCACGTTGGGGTGCTCCCGGAGCAGGGCGCCGGTGGCCGCCGAGCCGGTGAAGCCCACGATGTCCTGGGGGCCGAGGGCGTCGAGCAGGCCCCGGTGGCTGCCGACCAGGAGCTGGAGGGATCCCTCGGGCAGCAGACCCGACTCGACCATCCGCCGGACGACCGCGACGGTCAGGTACGCGGTCTGACCGGCGGGCTTGACGATGCTCGGAAGGCCCGCGAGGAAGGCCGGGGCGAGCTTCTCCAGCATGCCCCAGACCGGGAAGTTGAAGGCGTTGATCTGCACCGCGACGCCCGGCCGCGACGTGTACACGTGCTGGGCGACGAAGGTGCCGCCCCGGCCCAGAGGTTCGAGGGGGCCGTCCAGGATGACCGTCGCGTTGGGGAGTTCGCGGCGGCCCTTGCTGGAGAAGCTGAAGAGCGTGCCGAAACCGCCGTCGACGTCCACCATGGTGTCGCGCTTGGTGGCCCCGGTGCGGTGGGAGAGGGCGTAGAACTCGTCCTTGTACCCCATCAGGTGCTTGGCGAGTTCCTTGAGGATGTTCGCCCGCTGGTGGAAGGTGAGCTGGCGCAGCGCGGGGCCGCCGACCTCACGTGCGTACTCGACCATCGCGGCGACGTCGGGACCCCGCGTCGAGATCCGCGCGACGGTCTCGCCGGTGTTCGCGTCGGCCAGGGGGGCACCCTCGTCCGCGGGGGTGAACCACGATCCCTGTGCGTAGCTCTCCAGTACTTCGGACACGTGACGGTCCTCTCCTCGGTGTGGGCCTGAGCGAACAGTATTACAGACCGATCGGTCAGTAAATAGGCCCTGACCAGCCGGGCAACGCCCCACCTGCGATTTCCCCGCCATCACCCGAGGCGCCTGGCCACCCCCGGTGCCCGGGATTACCGTGGAGCCATGACCAACTACGCGCGGATGTACCGTCTCGGCCTCACCCCGTGGGAGCGCTACGGACCCGTGGCCATGGTGCGGTTCCGTTCCTTCCTCGACCGCGAGGCCGAGGAACGCGGCGGTCCGGGCCGGGCGTTGGACATCGGGTGCGGCCGGGGGCGGTTCACCCCGGAGCTGGCCGCCCAGGGGTGGGACGTCACCGGTGTCGACCTGGTCCCCGCCGCCGTCGAGGCGGCTCGTCTCCAGGGGCCCGCGGAGGTGAGCTACCGGGTCGGTGACGCCACCGACCTCTCCCCCGACCTGGGGCGCTTCGACCTGTTCGTCGACATCGGCTGCTTCCAGGGCTTCGACGCCCAACAGCGGGCCGCGCAGGGGCGCGGCGTGACGGCGCTGGCCGCGCCGGGGGCGTCCCTGATCATGCTGGAGTTCGGTCCGTCCATCTTCCGGAGGATGGTGGGCGGGGTGTCCCGGTCCGAGGTCCTGGAGGCGTTCCCGGGGTGGGAGCTCCTCGACGTGGAGGACGCCCCCCGGAGGGGGCTCGGCTTCCCCATGAACCGCACCTCGCCCCAGTGGTACCGCCTGCGCTACCCCGCCTCCTAGGAAGCGGGTGGCGGACGGTCGGGGGGCGGCGTCCGGCCCCGCCCGGGCGGGGCCGGCCACTTCCGGACAGGCCCTCCTCGGAAACGGGCATGTCCCCAGACCAGGTGCTTAGTGCCGGAGTCGTCCCCGTTCCGAAACCCGCCTTAACCACTCGTGGATTTGTCGACAAATCGATGCGCGGCGGGTCCCGGTCGTGCGGAGTCCCTTCCCCTAGCGGGTCAGCGACAGCACTTCGGCACCCGGCAGCTCGGCCAGCAGCGGGCCGGGAACACGCAGCTTCGAGCGGCGCAGGCCGCTGCCCACCACCACCCACGGGGTGTCGTACACCCGCTTGTCGACCAGGACCGGCCACCCCGAGGGCAGCCCGAACGGTGTGATCCCTCCGTACTCCATCCCGGTCAGCCCGGTCGCCTGGTCCATCGGCGCGAAGGACGCCTTCCGCGCCCCCAGGTGTCTGCGCAGCACCCCGTTGACGTCGGCCCGATCCGTGGCCAGCACCATGCACGCCGCGTACGTCACCTCGCCGCCCCGCTTCGCGGACAGCACCACGCAGTTCGCGCTGGTCTCCAGGGACAGCCCGTAGGCCTCGCAGAACTCGGCGGTGTCCGCCAGCTCGGGGTCGATCGCCGCGGCCCGCACCGAACCGTCGAAGGGCGCGATGGCCCCGCGCACCGGATCGGCCGTCAGCTCCGGGTGATCGTGCGCAGGCACCCAGTCGATTCGCTCCGCCATGGCCGCTCCCCGTTCCCGTACCGATTCACGTTCCCGCTCTCGTGCGCCACCATGATGCCGCACGTCCGCCGCGTGTTCGCCAACGGACGCCCGACCTAGCCCCCGTGCCGCCGCACGATCTCCCCAGTCAGCCGCGTGAGCCCGTCCGCCCGATAGCCCGGCCAGCCGTGCACCGCCGCCACGTACTCCTCCGGAACGGCGGAGCGACCCCACCGGGCGCCGACCAGGGCACCGGCGATCGACGCCACGGTGTCGGTGTCGTCCCCCGCGCGCACCGCCGCCCACACCGGGGCCGCGTACCGGTCCGGGTCCCCGGCTTCCACGGGGGTGTGCACGATGGCCGACCACGCCGCCTGGAGCGCGCGCACCACGAACCCGTTGGGCGAGAACGCGTGCGGCGGGGCGCCCTCGGCCTCGGCCAGGTACCCGGCCCAGGCGTCGCGGGCGTGCGGCTCCAGTAGGTCGAGCCCGGAGCGCGGCCCCTCGTCGGACCCCCACACCACGGCCCGCCGGATCGCCTCGCACCACAGCACGCACGCCTCGGCGGCGAGCGGGTCGCCGTGGGTGAGCAGGCTGTACACACGCGCGGTCTCGGCCAGCTGGTCGCGGTCGCGGAGATGGGCCAGGGCCAACGGGGCGGCACGCATCAGCGATCCGTTGCCCGCGCACCGCTCCCCCGCGCCGAACATCCGCGCGGACAGCCGGATCATCTCCTCGGCGGCGCCGGTCCGCCCCGTGCTGTCGGCGGCCAGGGCCCGTTCGGTGTCACCGAGGACCCGGGCGGTCTGCGCGCCGATGTCCGTGGCGCCCTCGCGACGCCAGGAGAGGAAGGCGCGGGCGGTCTGGTCCAGGGCCGCTCCGGAACGGGGATCGTCGTGGTCCCGGAGCGCCTCCGCGAGGCACACCGCCATCTGGGTGTCGTCCGAGTACTCCCCGGGGGCGTAGGGCCCCAGGCCGCCGCCGACCATCGCGGGAACCTCCCGCTCGGACAGCCGGGCGGCGAACTCGTAGGGCACACCGAGCGCGTCACCGCACGCGGCCCCGAGCAGGGCCCCGGCGGCCCGATCGTCCAGGCCGTCCCGGTCGGGGTCGTCGCCAAGGGTGTTCATGGGGCCTCACAGGAGGGAGGAGGGGTGTCCGGCCGACTCTACTCCGTGGGTCGGACGCGCGGCCTGGCCTCGGGAGACCGGGGATTCGGACACCTGACACCGCGCGCCCGGTCCGGGTGCTTCTGTCCGTATCCGGCACGTTGGGGGAGGGTCCGTGCGGTTTCGGCGCCGTACAATCCGACTCATGGAGTCCCCCACCCCCTCCCCACCCACCGGTTCCACGCTGCACGGACGCGTCCTCGTGGGCGCGCGTGTCGGTGGTGACGGCTCGGTGTCGGTCCATGACGGACACGACACGGTGGCGGACGAGCCCGTCACCGTCACCCTCCTCGCCCCGGACCTGGTCGCGGACCCCGCCGCCGTCCACGCCTTCCTGGGACGGGCCCAGACCCTGGCCGGACTCCGGTCCCCCGGTCTCGTGCGGGTGCTCGGAGACGGCAGGGACGGCGACCACGTGTACGTGGTCACCGCGTCCACGCGGGGAGAGCCCCTCGGAGAGGTCCTCGGCGGGGGCGACCAGGGACTGCGCTACGGCCCGCACACGGCCCTGACCATCGTGGCCGACGTCCTGGAAGCGCTCCGGACGGCACACGACGAGGGTCTGGTGCACGGCGGCCTCGCCCCGGACGACGTGGTCCTGGCCGCCGACAACCGGGTCACGGTCACCGGGTTCCGGCTGCTGGGAACCGAGGACCTGACCCCGCGCACGGACGTGCGCGCCGTGGGCGCGCTCCTGCACACCCTGCTGACCGGTGACCTCCGGGTCGAGGAGGGGGAACCGCTGCGGCCCTCGGCCACCGTCCCCGGACTGCCGCCGGACCTGGACATGCTGGTCTCCAACGCCACGGAACCCAACCCCCGCTACCGGCCGCGCGACGCCGGTCAGTACCTCACCCTGGTCGAGCAGGTGCTGAGGTCGCTGCCCCGACCCCGGACCGAGGGCGGCGACGTCACCCAGCCGATCCCGGTGGTGGACGCCGAGGCCCTCGCCGCCGGAGGCTCTCCGGCGCGGGCCGAGGGCACTCCTCCCTGGCGGCGACTGCCCGTCCTGGTCGGAGCCGGGGCCGTGGTGCTGGCGCTGTGCGTCGCGGGATGGGCCCTCGTGCCGGGAGACGCCGCCGAACTCCCCGATCTCACCGGGTTCTCCCCGGAGATGGCGGAGGTGGAGCTGGCCGCCCTGGACATGGAGCTCACCTTCGCCTACGAGGACGCCTACAGCGAGGACGTCGACCCGGGTGAGGTGGCCGCGACCGAACCGACGGCCGGCACGGAGCTGGAGGGCGGCGAGGCGATCCTGCTGTCGCTGTCCGTCGGGCCGCGGCACGTGGAGGTGCCGGACGTCGTGGGCGGTACCGAGAACGACGCCCGCACGCTGCTGCGCGAGGCCGGGTTCACCGAGGTCGAGGTCGTGCAGGAGCACTCCGCCGAGGAGACGCCGGGCACCGTCCTGTCCTCGGTTCCCGAGGTCGGGGAGGACGGCGACCGGGAGGAGGAGGTGACCCTGCACGTCAGCGAGGGGGTCATCGTTCCCACGCTGGTGGGGATGGCGCAGGCGGAGGCCACCGAGGCGCTGGGCGGGCTCGGTCTGACCGTGTCCGTGGTGGAGGCGCCGAGCGAGTCCGTCGCGGAGGGCGCGGTCAGCGGCCAGGACCCCGAACCGGGCACGATCCTGCCCGAGGACGGCGCCGTCACCCTCACGGTCTCCACCGGCCCCGAGGTGGTCGAGGAGGAGACGGAGGACGCGGAGGACGGCGGCACCGCCGAGGGTGGGTCCGGGGAGGACGGTGACCAGGCCGCACCCGGGGGCTCCTGCTCCGGTTCCGCCTGGGACGCGGGCACGATCTACGACGAGGGCGACCGGGTCCACTACGAGGGGCGCGTCTACGAGGCGCGGTGGTGGATCCAGGGCTTCCCGCCGGACCTGGGCGGGGAGTGGGGCGCCTGGTCCGACCAGGGGCCCTGCTGACCCCCTCGGCTCCGGGCGCCCCCTCGCACCCGGAGCCGACCGCTCCCCCGCCACGCCCCCTGGTCAGTGCCCGAGGTCGGACCCACCTCGGTCTGGCCGGTTTCGGGAACCTGACCGGCCTCCGGACCTGACCGGCCTCCGGACCTGACCGGTCTCGGGATCGGGCCGCGCGAGTGCTCTCCGGACCTGATCATCGTCAGGGTTCGGCTCGGTCCGGGGTGAAGTCGGCGACGTGGTCGCGGGCCCACTCCCGGAAGCTCAGGGCGGGACGGCCGAGCACCCGCGCGACGTCCTCGGACACCTCCTCGGGGATGTCGACGTTGACGGTCCAGTGCTCGATGATCTGGTGGGCGAACTCCACCCCCACCTCCAGTGACAGCTCCACGAGGGCCTCGTCCAGCGGCTGCTCCTCCCACCGCGCGGGGATCCCGACCTCCTCCCCGAGCACCCGCACCTGGTCGGTCTGGCTGACCACCTCGGGCCCGGTGACCAGGTACGCCCGACCCGCGTGCCCGTCGTCCACCAGCGCCCGCACCGCCATCGCGGCCACGTCCCGTTCGTGCACCAGGGAGCGGGAGGCCGCGCCGAACGGGGCCCGCACCACTCCCCGGTGCACCTTGTCGGACCAGGCCAGCGCGTTCGTCGCGAGCCCGGTGACCCGCAGGAAGGTCCACGCGCGGGCGGATCTCCGCACGGCGCGCTCCACACCGCCCCACACGCCTCCGGTCTCCTCGGCGCCGGCGGCCGAGAGGTAGACCACCCTGCCGACCTCGGCGCCCAGGGCCTCGACCACCTCCGCCGCCCCCTTCGCGGCCGCATCGGTTCCCGGCCACACCAGGTAGGCGGCGCCCGCGCCCCTCGCCGCCCGCGTCACGTCCGCCGGGACGGTGACGTCCCCCGCGACCACCTCGACGCCTTCGGGAAACCGAGCCCGCTCCGGATCCCGGGTCAGCGCACGGACCGGCACCCCCTCGGCGAGCAGTCCCGCCACCACGTGTCGGCCGGTGTTGCCGGTGGCTCCGGTGACCAGGATCGGCTGGGACGTCGTGGGCTGGGTCATCGTGTCTCCCCTGTGGGTGGGCGCCGGACCCCGGGGCCCGGGGGTCTCCTCGACGGGACCCGGAGACCACTCCACTCCCTCAACCAATGTTGAGGTCAACCCCCCGGGGTGCCGTGGACCCGGGAACGTCGGCACACCGGTACCCGGCCGGGCCGCCCGGACCGCACCGGGCCTCACCTGGAGGCCCCCAGACGCGGGTCCCGTCGACGGTGCGGTCCCGTCAGGTGTGGTCCCGGTCGCCGAGCAGGTCCACGCCCTGGTCGAGCAGACCGTGCAGGTGCAGGGCGAGCTGTAGTTCCAGCGCACGGTCGGGGAGCTGCCAGTCCGCGCCGATCAGGTGACCGATCCGCTCCAGACGCTGCGCCACGGTGTTCACGTGGATGTGCAGGTCGTCCTTGGCCCGGGACAGGTTGCCCCCGGCCGCGAAGTAGGCGCGCAGGGTCTCCACCAGCAGGGTGCCCCGCTTGGCGTCGTACTCCAGGAGCGGTCCCAGTGCCGCCGTCACGAATCCGGGCACGTCCCGGTCCTGGCTCAGCAGCAGGCCGGAGAACCCGAGGTCGTCAGAGGTGGCGGCGTCTCCGTTCCGGCCGAGGGCGCGCAGGGTCTGGACGCACCGCACCGCTTCGGTGAACGCGTCCCGGAAGGTCTCCGGGCCCCGGGTGGGCCCGGCCGACCCGGTCGTCACCGGGCCGTTGGCGGCGGCGGACAGCTCCGCCGACACCCGTCCGCCGACCTCCGCCGGGTCGGAGCCGGGCAGCGCCAGCACCAGTCTGCCGCCCCGCGAGGCCGCGAGTCCGCCGACCGTCTCGGCGGCGAAGGCCGCCGCCGAACGCAACCGCTGCGGGTCTCCCCCCGGGGCCTCCGCCACCACCAGCACGTGCGGGGTGTCCAGGTCCGCGTGGAGCAGCGCCGCCCGCTGGCGCAGGGACACCGGATCGCGCGCGGGCACCTCCAGGAGTTCGTTGAGCAGGTCGCCGCGCACCCGGTGCTCGGTCTCGCTCACCGAGCGGCGGATGAGCAGGAGCAGCGCGGTCACCATGGCCGCCCGTTCCAGCACCCTCTGGTCGGTGTCGTCCAGCTCCACCCCGCGCAGGACGAGGGTGCCCAGGGGCTCGGCCCCGGCCGCCGCGGCCGCGACCCACGTGCCCCCGACCGACACGGCCCGGCCGCTGGCCAGGGAGGAACGTGCAGCCCCGGTCAGATCCACGCCCTCCTCGGGCCCGGAGCCCTCACCAGGTACGTGGTCGGTGCCCGGGTGCCGGAAGGGCTGTGGGGAAGGGTGGGCGGAGTCCCGGTCGGCGGGGAGGACCGGGGAGCGATCGGAGGGCCGCGGGTTCCCGCCCGAGCCCACCGACCCGCCGATCGTTCCGGGAGCGGTCACGCTGGTCACACCCTCCGGGGACGCCGTCACCACCTCGTCCGAGGTGCGGTCGTGAACGCACACCGTGCCGCCCAGGACCTCCGCGACGGCCGAGGCGACCTCCCGCACCCCTCCCCCACCCAGTACGAGGTCGGTGAACCTGTCGTGCGCCGCCGCCGACCTCTCCACCGACGCCGTGTGCCGCTGCAGGCGCTCGTTCACGGTGTGCAGCTCGTCCAGGGCCCGCCGGGTGTCGTCGATGAGGTTGGCGTTGTCGATCGCGATCGCGGCGTGTGTGGCCAGCGACGACAACAGCGCCACCTCCGAGTGGGCGAACGGCCGCTCCCGGCGGTTGGCGGCGAACAGCACCCCGACCCGACGCCCGTTCATCCGCAGCGGCACTCCGAGGATCGCGACCAGGCCCTCCTCCCGCACGGCGGTGTCGATGTTCTCGGCGTGCTCGAACCGGGGGTCCGCGAAGTAGTTGGCGGTCACGTACGGCAGCGACGTGCTGGCCACCAGGCCACCCAGCCCCTTTCCCGGGGCCAGCCGGAGCCGCTGGAAGGCCGCCGAGACCGACCCCGACGTCACCCGCATGTAGGTGTCGCCCGCCTCCGGGTCGCTCAGCGTCAGGTAGGCGACGTCCGTTCCGAGCAGGTGCCGTGCCCGCTCCACGATCGCCCGGAGCACCTGGTCGAGGCTGCGCATCCCGGCGAGGTCGTTGGCGGTCTCGAACAGCGCGCTCAGTTCCGACTCGCGCCGCTGCCGGTCCCGCAGCACCGCCCGTACCCGCAGCGCCGCCAGCTTGGCGTTCTCCAGCGCGGCGACCGTCTCCGCACCCGAACCGTCCGAGCGCGCACGGAGCACCGGACGCTCGTACTCCACGGCCGGGGCGTCTCGCAGCAACAGCTCCAGGAAGAGCGCCTGCTGCTCGGCCCCCGATCTCTCGCGGGAACCGGCCTGAGGGTCAGGGGTGGTGTTCAGCTCGAGCTCCAGGCTCCGTCGATGGGCAGGGACGCCCCGTTGACGAACGACGCGTCGTCGGAGCACAGGTAGGCGACCATCTCGGCCACCTCCGAGGGTTCGATCAGCCGCTTCACCGGGGTACGGGCCAGCAGGACCTCCGAGATCACCTGCTCCTCGGGGATGCCGTGGGCCTCGGCCTGGTCCGCGATCTGCTTCTCCACCAGCGCGGTCCGCACGTAGCCGGGGTTCACACAGTTGGAGGTCACACCGTGTGGGGCACCTTCCAGGGCGACCACCTTCGAGAATCCCTCCAGCCCGTGCTTGGCCGCCACGTACGCGGACTTGTAGGCGGAGGCGCGCAGCCCGTGCACCGAGGAGATGTTGACGATCCGGCCCCACCCGCGCTCGTACATGTGCGGCAGGGCCCCGCGCACCAGGCGGAACGGCGACTCGACCATGAGTCGAAGGATGAGGGAGAAACGCTCGGGAGGGAAGTCCTGGACGGCGGCGACCGTCTGGACCCCGGCGTTGTTCACCACGATGTCCGCCCCCCGGGCGGCCTCCTCGGCGGCGTCCAGATCCGTCAGATCCAGCTCGACCGGCTCTCCCACACCCTGTTCAGCGAGCTCGGCCAGGGCGGGACCGTCGACGTCGACCATCCGGACGGCGGCACCGGAGGCGGACAGACGCAGGGCGCACGCGCGACCGATTCCACTGGCGGCGCCGGTCACCAGGGCCGTCCTCCCGGTGAGGGGGAACCGCGTGGTCTGGGGAGCGGGAGGAGCACCCGGCTCCGAAGGGGGACGGAGGGAGGGTTCGGACGGGAACTCGTGCGTCGTCATGCCAGCAAACTAGGTGCGGCTCGTGAACCGGGGGACGGGGACCGGAGACACACCCCGTTGGACGTCCATGTGGGTTGGGCCCATGTGCGCTCGGGGGCTGTGGGCTTCCCACGCGTCGGCGGCCTGTGATCGGCGTCTCGTCCACATGTCGCTTGGATCACATCGATTCTAGGCTTGCGGGCACCGACGCGACCGAACCACACGGTCGCCGATCGTCCCGCTCGCCGTTCGTCCCCCGGAGCCGCACCATGCACTCCTCCCACTCCTCCCCTCCCCCCGTTCACCACTCCCCCGCCGTCTCCGTCGCGCCCGCGTCACCCGGCGCCTCCGTGTCGTCCCGCCCCCGGCCGGGCCTCCTCCGGCACGCGGTACCCGTCCTCTCCGTGGTCACCGTGCTCCTGATGGCGGTGGCGGTGCTGGTCGTGGCCGCACCGCGGGCCTCGGCCGCCGAACTCTCCCCGGTGCCCGCCTTCGGCACCAACCCCGGCGCGCTCTCCATGTACGAGTACGTCCCCGACGACCTCCCCCAGGGGGCTCCCCTGGTCGTCCTGTTGCACGGTTGCACCCAGGACGCCGCGACCTACCACCGCAACTCCGGCTGGGCCGCGCAGGCCGAGGAGTCCGGTCTCGCCCTCGTCTACGCGGAGCAGCGGACCGCCAACAACGCCAACCGTTGCTTCAACTGGTTCGAGCCCGCTGACGTGGCCCGCGGCTCGGGAGAGGTCCGTTCGGTGGCCTCGATGGCCGAGCACGCCATGGCCCGACACGGTCTGGACGCCGGGCGCGTCTTCGTCTCCGGTCTTTCGGCCGGCGGGGCGATGACGGCCGAGCTCCTCGCCGCCTACCCCGATCTCTTCGCTGGCGGCAGCATCGTCGCCGGTGTCCCGGTGGGCTGCGCCAGCGGCACGCTCGACGCCTTCACCTGTATGAACCCGGGCAGAACCCTGACCCCGCAGGAGTGGGGCGACCGGGTCCGCGCCAAGCTGCCGGACGGTGCCGACCCGCCCCGGGTGGCGGTCTGGCACGGGACCGCGGACCACACCGTGGTTCCGGCCAACGGGCGGGCCGGCGTGGCCCAGTGGGTGAACGTGTGGGGGCTGCCCAGCTCCCCGGACGGCGCTGAGGGTCTGCCCGGATCCACCACCGCCGAGTACTACGGCGGTGGTGGATCCGCCGACGCGGCGGTCGCGTCCTTCTCCGTGGCCGGGATGGGGCACGGAACCCCGGTCGATCCGGCGTCGGGCTGCGGCACGGCGGGGGCGCACTTCCTGGACACGGTCTGCTCCACCGGGTACACCGCGCGGTTCTGGGGTGTCGGGGGGATCAGCGGCGGAGAGCCGACGGAGACCCCCACGGAGGAGCCGACCGAGGGGCCCTCGGGAGCGTGCGTGACCGCGAGCAACTACGACCACGTCGCCCAGGGCCGGGCCGAACACCGTCAGGGCCGGGCCTACGCGCTGGGCTCCGGGGACCCGCTCGGTCTCTGGAACACCGCCGTGCGGACCTCGCTGACCGAGTCGTCTCCCGACCACTGGGACCTCACCCCGGGAGGTTGCTGAGTCGGTGAGGGCGGTCGCCGCCGCGAGGGCCGACCTCGCGGCGGGCGGACCTCGCGGTGCGGCACGTGGGACCGTTGAGAGGTCAGAATCCGGTCCCCGTCCCCTCGGAGTCCCGGGCCAGGTGGCCGAAGTGCGCCGTCACGGCCCCCAGGGCGAAGTGCGCCGCCTGGTGCTCGGTCATCGGGACGATTCCGGCGGGAACCTGGATCCTGAACGGGAACTCGTCCTCGGGGCTGATCCGGAAGTCGTCGATCACCCCTTGCGAGAGCAGGAGGGTCAGGGCCTCGCGGACGTGGCCGTTACGGTTGTCTGAAGCCCAGATCGCCATGGTGCAACGGTAACCCGAAGAGGCCGGAAAGCCGGTGCGGACGGGCTTTCCGGCCCGTCCGCACGCTTTCCCCTCGGACCGTGGGAGGACGGGCACGACCCCCGTGGTGCCCGTCCTCCCGGCCGCTCCCCGAAGGGGGTCGACTAGGGATCCTCGACGCGGGCCTCGCCCGCGAGCACGTGGGCGGTCAGTCTGCGCAGCGCGAGTCTGGTCGCCTCGAACTCCTCGGGGGGCAGGTCGATGACCCGTCCGATGGCCTCCGGGATGCCCCTGGCGCGGGCCCGCAGCTCGGTCCCCGCACCCGTGGCGGTGACCAGCACCGAGCGTTCGTCGGCGGGGTCGCGTTCCCGGAACAGGAGGCCGTTGGTCTCCAGGCGTTTGAGCAGCGGCGTGAGGGTGCCGTAGTCGAGTTGCAGCACCGCGCCGATCTCCTTGACCGCGCACTCCCCGCGTTCCCACAGGAGCATCATCACGAGGTACTGGGGGTAGGTCAGGCCGAGCGGATCCAGCAGTGGGCGGTAGAGGTTCGTGACGGCACGCGAGGCCGCGTACAGCGCGAAGCACATCTGCTCGTCGACTGCCGGGAGTTCGAAGTCGCCCGTCGGGGCGGGGGATCGGTCGGGCATCGTTCCACATCGTAGTAACCACGCACCCGATGTCAAAGCCCACAATTGCCTTGCGCGCAAGCAAAAATGGGACACGGGGGACCATGCGTGCGCAACGGGCACCAAGCGCCTGCGCGAGGAGCCGAGGGGGTGACCACGGCCCCGATGCTCAGGTGCCAGTGGCCCGCCCCGTCAGCGGCCCGCGCCGCCGACGCCCGAACCCCGCGGCGTCACTCCTCCGCCTGGCCCGGAGTACTGCTCGGCAGCCGCCGCTTGACCACCTTCCCCGTGGCGTTGCGCGGCAGCTCCGCCAGCACCACCACGTCACGCGGCACCGAGAACCGGCCCAGGGCCTCACGGACGTGCATGCGCAGGTCGTACGGATCCACGGTCTGCCCCTCGTACGGCACCACGTAGGCGGCGAAACGTTGGCCGAACTCCTCGTCCGGGACGCCGGTCACCACCACCTCGCGCACCGACGGCATCGTCACGATCGCCTCCTCCACCGGCCTCGGGAAGACGTTCTCACCACCCGACACGATCATGTCGTCGTTCCGCCCGGCCACGTGCAGCAACCCGTGGGCGTCCACGTAGCCGCGGTCACCGGTCTCCATCAGCCCGTCCGCGATTCGTTTGGTGTTTCCGTTGGTGTATCCGTCGAAGAGCATTTCGTTGCCGACGTGGATGGCGCCCCTGCTTCCCCGCGGTACCTCCTCGCCCTGCTCGTCCAGCACGGCGATCCTCGTTCCGAGGGGAGGCCGACCCGCGGTGGTCGGGGCCAACCTGAGGTCCTCCGGGGTCGCGATCGTCGCCCACGACACCTCGGTCGACCCGTACAGGTTGTAGACCACGTCCCCGAAGGCGTCCATGAAGTCACTGATCAACTGCGGGCTCATCGCCGACCCGCTGCACGCCACGATCCGCAGAGTCGAGGTGTCGTACCGGTCCCGGGTCGACCGGGGCAGGTCCATGATCCTCCGCAGCATGACCGGCACCGCGAACAACACCGTGCACCGCTGTTCCTGGACCGTCCGCAGTACGTCCTCCGGCTCGAACAACCGCCGCATCACCAACGTCGCCCGCATCGACATGCCCAGCTGGACCCCGGCCAGCCCCCAGGTGTGGAAGACCGGAGCCGAGACGAGGATGCGGTCCCTGGAGTTCAACGGGATCCGCGACAGGACGGAGGCGGCGTCCTGGGGTCCCTTCGGTGTGGGCCGACGCGCCCCCTTCGGAGTTCCGGTCGTCCCCGAGGTGAGCACGATCAGCCTGCCGGGACGCTCGGGTGGCGGTGGATCCGCCTGCTCGTGCTGGTCGGCCCGGCCGGTTGAGCCGGGCGAGTCGACCCGGCCCCTCCGGTCGCCTTGTTTCGGCGCCCCGGCGACCAGGGGATTCGTTGGTCCCGGCCGACCGGAGCGCGCGGATTGCGTTGGCGACCCGGTCGAGCCGGTGGGCCCCGTGGACCCCGGCCCCTTGACGGGTATCCGAGGCCCCGGAACGCTCGGTTCGCCCCAGGCCGTCACCCGGGGGATCTCCGGAGGCAGGTCACGGTACAGCTCCTCGAACTCGGCGTCCGCGATCAGCAGCGACACCTCGTTGCGACTGACCACGTCGGCCAGGGGACCCGCGGCCAGCCCGGTGTTCAGGAGGACGGCGTCGGCACCGAGGCGACCGCAGGCGATGGCGGCCTGGACCAGCCCGCCGTGGTTGCGACACAGGATGCCCACACGGGTGTCCTGACCGACGCCGAGGCCGTGGAGGTCCCGGGCGAGCGCGCGCCCGAGCAGGTTCATCTCTCCGAAGGTCGTGCTTCCGGACTCGTCGATCAACGACACCTGGTCGGGCACGCGTTCACCGGCCGCGGCGTAACCTCCCGCGATGGTGGCTCCCCAGGTCCGCAAAGCGCGGAGCTGGCGGACGATTCTGTCCGGACGCCCGGGGGAGAGGACCCCGGCCCGCACCAGGACCCGCGCGACCTCCAGCGTGTGTCGGAGCTTCGACGAGGTCGAGGGAGGGGGTGGCGGAGCCGTCGTCCCGGGATCCGACGGATCGGGCGGAATCGACCCGGTCGACGGGGTGGGCCGTTCCGGTGGGGTGGGCGCACTGCTGGCTGGGGACGCCATGAGGTCTCCGAGGGGGTACGGGGACGGGCGAAGCGGTCCGCGCCCTCCGGGGAGCCTTCGCCTCGTGACTCCACGGAGTACTGCGACCGTAGGCGAGGAGGCCACGGACTTTCTCCGTCGTCAGGTGAGTGACTACTGGTGCGTAGTTGTCACCGGAGAGTGGGTTCGCCGGTCGCCGGTCGCCGGTCGCCGGTCGCCGGGCCCTGGCGCGGTCGGTGGGGGAGCGGCGGTGACCGGAAATGTGGTCGGGTCTCATGTCGCTGGGGTGAGACGTTGATGCCGTGGCGTCGTGGTGCGGCGGCGCCGGGGTGCCTTGCCGTGGGGGAGTCGAGGAGTCGCCGAATCGAGGAGTCGAGAAGTCGACACGGCCGGGGGAACGGTCCGAGGGGACGGCCGGGCCAGCGTGAGGCACGCGTGGCCCGGCCCCGTTCGTCGGTCGCGGACACGGCGGGGGGACGGGCGACCTCGCGGAGCGGGGGACCCCGGCGGGCGAGGCCGCCCGGTGGTGAGGGGAAGCCCCGGGGAGCCGCCCCTGGTGAGGGGTGGCCGGCCCCGGGACCGACCGGAGGAACGACGCGGCGCGGGGACCGTGCGGTACGGCCCCGCAGGATCAGCCGCTCACGGTGATGGGGCTCGCGGAGTCGTCCGCGTTGGTCACCGCGTAGGTGGCGGTGAATCCGGCCTCGCTGACGCTGGGGCAGCCGAAGCCCCCCTCCACGTCGACGGCGGTCGTGGTGTCGAAGGCCAACGTCGAAGCCGGGTCGCCGTTGGTCCACTCACCCTCGATCGGCGCGTCCGCGTCGGGGCTGACCGTGGCGGTGCAGGTGGCCAGACCGGACGTGTTCACCACGATCCCCGCCGCCGGAACGATCATGGTGGCGAGGGAGGGCGAACCGTGCTGCATCGTCATCTGCCAGACGGGATCGTTCACGGTGACGGTCGCGTTCACGAGAACCACGTCGGTCGTGCAGTCCGTGAAGTTCGGGGCGTTGATGGGGCCGCCGACCGCGCCGTCCGGGTCGTGGTTGTCCGGAGCGTCGGGAACCAGGTTGTTGCCGTTGCCGGGGGCGGTCGCGGACACGTCACAGGTGATCGTGACGTCCCCGGCGGTGAAGACGGCCGATCCGACGAGTTCGGCGGTGAAGGCGGCGCCCGCGGGCTCGACGGTGGTCGGGCCCTGCTGCTCGGCGAGGGCGGGGCCGCCCCAGCTGAGGACGAGCGCCGCGACGGCGGCGACGGCCAGGCAGGAGCGGGTGCGGGATCTCGGTCGCGGAACCGACATGAGTACTCCTTGGGTGGGGTGGCCGGGCGACTCGGGGGAGGGACGCCCGGCGCGACGGGGGGTGTGCACGCGCCGAGTAGGTGGACGTCACTTGCCGGACGGGGGACCCGGGACGGGTGGACGGGGATGGGCAGGGGTGTGGTGCCCACTCGCCCCGGGGGGATCGGTGGCGGTCCTGGGCTTCGCTGACGCCCTGTTCGGTGTCTCGCGGACGGGCGGGCCGGTCAGGAGGCCGTGGGGTCGGGACCCCGCCCCGGGCGCGGAGCCGGGTCGGGAGGGCGGTCCGAGCCTGGGCCGGGGGCCGCGACTCCGGCTCCGGCCTCGGCGGGACGTGGGTCGGGATCGGGGGTCGGGCTCGGCTCCGACCCCGACGGGGGTTCCTGTCCTCCGTGGTGCCTACGGCGACGACCGCGCCGTCGCCGGGGCGGTCGTGCGACGGGACGCCACGCGAAGGCCATACCGCCCCCGACCAGCGCCAGCAGGGTGCCGACGACGAGGCCGCCGAGGTTCGACAGGATCAGGGCTCCCAGGGCGATGAACCCGGCGAAGCTGCCGGTGATCACGTGTTGGTTCGGGGTGAACCAGGTGACCAGGCCCAGGACGACCAGCATTCCGCTGAAGACGAGGGTGGAGACGGCACCGATGCCGAGGTGGAGCATCAGCTCCACGGGGATCCGGGTGACCAGGACCATCTCGACCCCGGCCAGGATCATCAGCAGGCCCGCCAGGAACGGGCGCCGCCTGCGCCACCTGGTCCACGCCGCCCACGGGGGTCCGCCCCTTCTCAGAAGCACTCGGCGTCCCCTCGGGAGACTCCGAGGCTGAGGTTGTGGAGCTTGAAGGTTCCGGCGGAGGCGGCCCGCGCGGTCTGCTCCAGGCCCTCCACGTGGATGGTGTCGGACTGCATGCCGAACAGGTCCGTGTGGCCGCGTCCTGAGCCGAGGCCGTCGGGGCCCTTGTCGAGGGTGGAGGCGTCACGGCCGATCTCCATGTTGGTGAACTCGGCGTTGCCGTCCATCTGCTCCATGTCGATGACCAGGTCGGAGGCCTGAACCGGTGTGCCAGCGTCACCGGCGGTCAACATGAGGGAGATCGAGCCGACCAGGGGGAACTCCGTGGTCAGGACCGACTGGCACAGCCCGGTGATCTCGGCGGACCTGATCCCGGCCGTGGCGAGGGGGACCGGTTGGTCGCGGACGGTCGCGTTGACCCAGCCGAACTGGGTGAAGCCCTCACCGTGCATCTCGTCCGCCGCGATCTTGAACTGCTGGCCGGAGATGCTGAACGAGGCCGCCAGGGCCCCGCTGGCCATGGCGACGAGGATGCCTCCGACGGCCGCACCCGCGGGGACGCAGAACAGGGCGAACCGCTTCCAGCTGGTGTGACTCCCGGGGGACTCCACGGTGTTCGAGGCGGGGGTGGGGTCCAGGGTGCCGGAGGAGACGGATGCGAGGGAGGAGCGGGGACCGGTCGGGTTGGCGGCGCTGTGACGGTCATCGGGGGAGGGGGAGTACATGCGAGTCCTTCCAAGGGTGCATGGCCGCGTTGCGCCCGCCGTTCCCCCGAACTTCCGGCACGCGGCCCGGCCTGACCCTCTCCGTGTGGGCGGGGTCGAAGCCAGAGCATTTCTTTCGGTGACGCTGCACATCATGTATCGGGATCGACAGGATGACAAGGGAGCCACGAGAATTTTCCGCGCTTTCTCGAAACCCGGGACAAAGGAGCAGGTGCTGCCCGAAGTGCGGCTCTGACGTGCGGGAATGATGGAAGGATCATGTTGGGTGCCGTCGGTCTGGAACGGTCGGTCATGGAAGTGGAGGGACCTCGGATATGCGTCTCCCTTTGTCATCGTGATGAGGAATACCCGGGTCGGACTTCCTCAATGGGGTGAGTGGAAATGGTTCCCGAGGGGACACGGAAGCGGGGAGTGCCGTATGGGAGCCGCTGCCCGGGACGAACGGGGGAGGGGCAGGCGGGTGGCGGGAGACCGCGGACGGAACCAGAGGAACGGGCGCGCGTACGCGCGCGGGTCAACGTGCGAGGCAAGCGGGGCAAGGTGGAGTCCGCTGGGCGGCGAGGAGTGGCAGAGGAGACCCCCCCTGGGGGTTGGGGCCGGTGACCGGGGACACAGGGGTTCGGTTTGCCTGGGGTCTGGGCGGGGGGTAATGTTCTCCAGGTCGCCGCGAGACGGTGAGCGGCCCGCGAGGGTCGACTCGAAGCCGGGTCGCGATCTCAGACATCCTCTCCGAAACACAGCGGTTCGAGCACTGCTCGGGCCATGTAAACTCGGAGAGTCGCTTCAAGGAAACGAGCAAAAGCCGCAAGGTAGCAACTCGGAACCAAACGA
>NZ_CBDRIY010000051.1:0-38240 GCF_965344335.1 Nocardiopsis eucommiae | reverse complement strand
GTCCGGTCAGGAGTCCGCGAACACCCCCAGTTCGTTCCCGCTGGGGTCGGCGAAGTGGAAGCGTCGACCACCGGGGAAGTCGTAGGGACCCTGGAGGACGCGGCCGCCCGCGCGTTCCACCGCCTCCACCGTGCGGTCCAGGTCCTCGGAGTAGAGCAGGACGAGGGGTCCGCCGCCGCGCACCTCACCGCCCGGGTTGAGCCCGCCCACCTCGGAGGTGCCGTCGGGCGAACGGATGCCCGCGTAGGCGCCCCCGTAGTCGTTGAACCGCCACCCGAAGGCCTCGGTGTAGAACCGCTTGGTCTCCTCCAGGTCGGTGACCGGGAGTTCGACGTAGTCGATGGCGTGGTGCCGCTGATCGCTCATACCCGGCATTGTCCTCGACGGGTCCGACAGAACGGCGCAGCGCGTGACGGGTGTCGGCACGCTCCGTCACCCCCGGGGCCCTCCGACGGCGCCACCCGTGGAGGGCCCCACCGCCGCGCGGCCGAGCGCGGCCCGCTCCCGGCCGAGGCGGAACCGCACCGAGGGGTAGCATCACGGAACGACCCGACCACGTCGTCGCCCGGGGCGGGCGTCACCGGACCGGCGGCATCGACCTCCGGGGCGTGCCCGGCGCACCGAGCCGCGGGCGAGCGTGACACCCACCCCACGAGGCCGCCCACGGCCACGGCCAGGTGAACGTACGGGAAGCCGACCAGCGGGTGCGGCGCGTCGCGGCGCCTTCGTCGGAAGGGGGCGTCCACCTGGGGGCGCCTGAGGAGAGGACGTGGGAGTGGGGCTGCGACGGGTGTCCGCGCGCGCGGGCAGACACGGACGCGAGTTCGTGGGGCTGGTGGCGGGTGTCCGGGTGAGCGTGCTGACCCTGGTGTGGATACTGGCCTCGCTGGGTGTCCTGCTGGCCGTGCCGGTGCGCCCGTCCGCCGGGAGGCGGATCGAGGTGTGGGCGTCCCGGCTGTGCGAGCGGGACCTGGCCCGGCTCTCCCGCTGGATGGGCACCACCGTCACGCTGCGGGCGAGCGGGCCCGCCCGCGCGCTCCACCTGCTGTTGCGCCTGCCCGTGCACCTAGCCTCCCTGTACCTGCTGGTCTCCGTCGCCGCGCTGGTCCCGATCCTGGTCGTCGGGGTGGCGATCCAGGCCGTCACGGGCACCGCGACCCACGTGAGAGCGGACTGGCCCGGCGTGGGAGTGGACGTCTCCAGCATCTCCCTCGGACTGATAGCCGCGCTCATGGTCCTGGTCCTGACATGGTGGATCGTCCCCGTCCTGGCCGAGGTCGACCGTTGGCTGGCCCGTACCCTGCTCGGCCCTACGGAGGAGGACCGCATGCGGCGACGCATCGAGGAGCTCACCCGGACCCGGTCCGGGATCGTGCGGGCGGTGGACCAGGAGAGACGCCGGATCGAACGCGACCTGCACGACGGCGTCCAACAGCGGGTGGTCGCCCTGGCCATGCTGCTGGGCCGAGCCCGGCGCCGCGGCGATCCCGCGCACGCCGCCGACCTGGTGCGGCGGGCCCACGCCGAGTCGGCGGTCCTGCTGGACGAGTTGCGCGAGGTCGCCTGGCGGATCTACCCGACCGCCCTGGACACCCTGGGGTTGGAGGCGGCCCTGAACGAGGCGGCCGAGCGCGGCCCGCTCCCGGTGACGGTTCGATGCGACCTCCCCGCTCCGCTCCCACCGGAACTGTCCACCGCCGTGTACTTCGTGGCCCGCGAGGCCATGACCAACGCCGCCAAGCACGCGCGGGCCGACGGGGTGGTCGTCGACCTCGGTGTACACGACTCCCGAGTGTGCCTGACCGTCTCCGACGACGGCCGGGGCGGCGCCGACCCCGACGGTGAGGGTCTGACCGGGCTAGCCCGCCGGGTCCGGGCGCTGGACGGCACACTGGAGGTGGACAGCCCGCAGGGCGGACCCACCGCCGTGCGCGTCGTGCTTCCGCTCGACCGATGATCGTTTCCCCGCCCTACCCCTGGATACGGAGCCCCTCATGCGCCTGGTGATCGCCGACGACTCGGTCCTGCTCCGGGAGGGTCTGGTCCGTCTGTTGGAGGAGGAGGGGCACGAGGTCCTGGCGGCGGTCGAGGACGGCGAGGGCCTGTGGGAGGCCGTCTCCGAACACCGTCCGGACGCGGCGGTGGTGGACGTGCGCATGCCGCCGACCCACACCGACGAGGGGCTACGGGCGGCGCTGCGCATCCGGGCGGAGCACCCCGGGGTGGCGGTCCTGGTGCTCTCGCAGTACGTGGAGCAGCGCTACGCCGCCGAGCTGCTCACCGGAGCCCCCGAACGCGTCGGATACCTGCTCAAGGACCGGGTGGCGCAGGTGGGCGAGTTCCTGGACGCCTTGGACCGGGTCGCCGCCGGGGGAGCCGCCTTCGACCCGGAGGTGGTACGCCAGCTGCTCGCCCGCACCACGCGGACCGACCCGCTCGCCCGACTGACCCCGAGGGAACACGAGGTCCTGGAGAACATGGCGCAGGGACTGAGCAACACCGCCATCGCGCGGCGGCTGTTCGTCTCCCTGAGCGCGGTGGAAAAGCACATCAACTCCCTCTTCGACAAGCTGGAGCTGGCGCACACCCCCGAGTACAGCCGCCGGGTCCTGGCGGTCCTGCGGTTCCTCGGTACCTGAGGCGTGGGGCGGCACCCTCTTGAAGGCTCACCGACCCCGCCCTAGGGTCGGTGGTCACACCCTCACCCACCGTGAGGTCCCCCCGACACGGAGGTCTGCCCCGTGCCCACCCCCGGCACCCGACGCCCGTCCCTCTGCCTGGCCGCCGCCGGAGCGGTCGCCCTGACGGCCTGGGCGTTCCCCGCGCACGCCGCCCCCGCCCCCGCCGACGTCCGGGTCTCCGACGGTCCCGCCCTGGAGGAGGCCCTCGCCGACGCCCAGCCGGGCCAGACCATCACCCTGGACGGCGGCGAGTACGTCGGCTCCTTCGTCGCCACCACCTCCGGGACCAGCGGTGCCCCCATCACCCTCACCGGCCCCTCCGACGCCGTCCTGGTCAACGACGAGCCCACGTCCGGCAGCGGCTGCCCCACCCCCGACACCCACAGCACCGGCTACGGCCTGTGGTTGTACGAGGCCGACCACTGGAACGTCCGGGGCCTCACCGTCACCGACTCCAAGAAGGGGATCGTGATCGACCGCTCCGACCACGTCCACCTGAGCGACCTGGAGGTGCGGGGCATCGACGACGAGGGCGTGCACTTCCGCGACTCCAGCTCGGACGGGTCCGTCCGCGACTCCCGGATCTCCGACACCGGCCGGGTCCAGCCGGGCTTCGGCGAGGGCGTCTACCTGGGCTCGGCCCACAGCAACTGGGGCTGCTACGGGGGCGGGGACGGCGTGGACCGCAGCGACCGCACCGAGGTCACCGGCAACCACTTCGGACCCGACGTCCGAGGGGAGCACCTCGACGTCAAGGAGGGCACCCGCGACGGCCTGGTCTCGGGCAACACCTTCGACGGCCGGGGCATCTCCGGCCAGAACTTCGCGGACAGCTGGGTGGACGTCAAGGGCAACGGCTACCTGTTCGAGCACAACACCGGGACCTTCGAGCGGCCCGGGGTGTTCGCGCACGGCTACACCAGCACGCAGCAGGTCGACGGCGCGGGCTGCGGCAACGTCTTCCGGGACAACGACTCCGACCTGGGCGGGGTCGGCGGCTTCGCGATCGCCCTGTGGAGCCAGTCCGACTGCGCCGACGAGCCCAACGTGGTGCACGCCTCCAACACCGTCACGAACGCGACCCGGGGGCTGACCAACATCGACGTCACCCCGTGAACCACACGAGGCGCCCCCGTCCGAGTGGGACGGGGGCGCCTCGTGGTCTCGCTGACCGCCGCGGGGTCAGCCCTGCTCGGCGACCAGCTTCTCGGCACCGACCAGGCGCACGCACACGGCCAGACCCTCGATGGCCTCCTCCAGCGCGTCCAGCTCCGGGAAGGAGGGCGCGATGCGGATGGTGCGGTCCCGGGGGTCGTCACCGTAGGGGTGCGTGGCCCCGGCGGGGGTCAGCGCGATCCCGGCCTCGGCGGCCCGGCGCACGACCTCGCGCGCGCAACCGTCCAGGACGTCCAGACGCACGAAGTAACCGCCCTTGGGGGTGGACCAGGTGGCCAGACCGGTACCGCCGAGCGCCTTGGTGAGGACGCGCTCCACCGTCTCGAACTTGGGCTCCAGCAGCTCACGGTGGCGGCGCATGTGCGCGCGCACGCCCTCGGCGTCGCCCAGGAACATGGCGTGGCGCAGCTGGTTGATCTTGTCCGGGCCGATGGTCCGCTTGCCCGCGAGCCCCTGGAACCAGCTCACGTTGGCGGGGGAGGAACCCAGGAACGCGACCCCGGCACCGGCGAAGGTCACCTTGGAGGTGGATCCGAAGACCAGGACGCGGTCGGGGTTGCCGCTCTCGGCACAGGCCGCGAGGACGTCGGCGATCTCCACCTCCTCGTCGGTCAGGTGGTGCACCGCGTAGGCGTTGTCCCAGAAGATCCGGAAGTCCGGGGCGGCGGTGGGCATGGCCGCCAGGCGCCGCACGACCTCGTCGGAGTAGGAGACACCGTCGGGGTTGCTGTACTTGGGCACACACCAGATGCCCTTGATGTCGGCGTCGGCGCTCACCAGACGCTCGACCACGTCCATGTCGGGGCCCTCGTCGGTCATCGGGACGGGGATCATCTCGATGCCGAAGCGCTCACACAGAGCGAAGTGCCGGTCGTAGCCGGGGACCGGGCACAGGAACGCGATCCGCTCGGCGTCGGCCCAGCGGCCGGTCCCTCCGGGCACCGTGCCCAGGAACGCGTTGGCCAGGCTGTCGTGCATGAGCTCCAGGCTGGCGTTGCCCGCCGCGATCAGCTGCTCGACCGGGACCTGGAGGAGGCCCGCGAAGATCTCCCGCAGTTCGAGGAGGCCCTGGGGCGCGCCCGCGTAGTTGCGGCAGTCGGTGCCGTCGGCGGCGGTGTAGCGGCCGCGGGGCAGTTCGAGCAGGTCCGCGGACAGGTCCAGCTGGCGGGAGGACGGCTTGCCCCGGGTCAGGTTCAGGGAGAGTCCACGCTCGACCAGGGCGGCGTGGTCGCGCCGGGCCGACTCCAGGAGCTCGGAGGGTGTGGGGCTGCTTGCGGTGGTCACGGGATGTTCCTTCCGATGGGACGCCCCCGGTACGCCGCACGTCGTGGAACGGGGTGCACGGGGATTCGCACTGGGATTGTCCCAGATCGCGGGCGCGCCGTCCCGGTCAGGTCGTCTTCCCCGTGTCCGACCGGCGCTCCGGTCCGTCTCCCTCAGCCGGAGACGGCCGGGTTCACGGGGCGGTGACCCCGAGACGGCCCATGAGTTCGGGCTCGGTGATGATGTCGATGCTCTGGCCCCTGGCGATGTAGGCCTCGGCCTGTTTGTGCTTGGAGGTCTTGCCTCCGTGGTCGCTGTCGGCCACCACCAGGACGTCGGTCTTCCTCGTCACGTTCTTGGCGGGCTGGCCCCCGGCCTCCGCGATGCGCTTCCACACCTCGGGCTTGTCCATGGAGCGCAGGTCTCCGGAGACGCACACCGTGCGGCCGTGGAGGGGACCGTCCGGGTCGGCGTCGGGGGAGGGCTCGGGGAGCGGGGACTGCGCGGCCCGCTGCCACCGACCGAACCGGTCCTCGCGGGCGGGCGCGTCCACCACGGCGGGGGCGGCCACCGGGACCGGTGCCGCCGCGAACGCTTCCAGGCGCCCCAGGCGCAGCCCGCTGACCAGGCTCAGCTCGGAGAGCGTGCCGGTGCCGTGGCGCCGCATGGCCGCGATCATGATGTGCGCGGCCGCCTCGGCGTCGGCGTCGGCCCGGTGGTGCCGGGTGATGGTGTGCCCCACGTGCGCGGACACCGTGGGCAGGCGGTGGTCGGGCAGGTCCCAGGTGCGCCGGGACAGGGCGAGGGTGCACGCGTAGTCGAAGCCGGGCAGCGCCAGCCCGGTGTGGGCGCAGGCCTGGCGCAGCGCCCCCATGTCGAAGGGGGCGTTGTGCGCCACCAGCGCGCCGCCCTGGGCGAACTCGACCACCTGGTCGCGCACCTTCTCCCAGGTGGGGGCGTGGGCGACGTCGGCGGCGGTGATGCCGTGCACGGCGGTGTTGTGCCGGGAGAAGAACGACACCGGTTCCGGCGGGCGGATGAGGCTGGTGAACCGGTCGACCACCCGCCCCTCGCTCACGCGGACCAGACCCACGGCGCACACGCTGCCGCGGTCCTGGTTGGCGGTCTCGAAGTCGATCGCGGTCCAGGTGTGGGACACCGCCGCCACCTCCCTTGCACTCGCGACGGAACGGATCGAGCGTACCGGGGCCGGTGCACCACCGGTGTCAGAACGGGTCGAAGGAGGAGACCGCCTGCTCGCGCAGGGGCGCGTCCCCGTCCCAGAAGGACTCACTGGAGGACCAGGCCAGGGTGTAGAACTCGCCCTCCCCGGCGTTGATGTTGCGGGCCAGCAGGCGCCAGGCACCCTGGCCCCGGTCCCAGCTGAACTCCCAGTCGGCGGCCGAGACGAAGGAGGTCTCGGAGGTGACGTCCTCCACCCTGATCCGCTGGTATCCGGGGAGCCGGTCCTCCGCGACGGAGTCGGTCTCCTGCTCCAGCACGTGCGCGTACTCGTCGTCGACCGAGTGGGGGGTGCGGTCGATCTGGAGATAGGCGTCGGAGGTGGGGGAGTCGTAGTACACGCTGGCGCCGTTCGCGCGACGCACCCAGCCGTCGGGGACCAGCAGGGCGAACCCGTCGGGATCCTCGGTCCAGGTCATGCCCTCGGCGGAGGGGTGCGATCCCGGATCCGCCACCGTGGCGCTGGCCCCGGGATCCTCGAGGTCGGCGACCGCCCGGCCGCTCCCGGCCCAGCGGTCGGCGACGGCCAGGGAGGCGGCGACGAGCAGCGCGGCCAGACCCAGTGTGAGCACCACCACGGGCCACGAGAGGCGCCGTGCGCGCCGCAGCGCCGGTTGGGTGGCGGTGGGGTCCGCCGTCGGTCCGTTCGGGCCGAGGGCGGCGGTCACGCCCTGCGGGCCGGACCCCTCGGTCACGCCCGGGGCGGACGGCGGGAGGTGGGCCACGGTCAGTGCCGAGGTTCCGCTCTCACCACGGGCGGCGGCGCTCAACAGCGCCCGACAACCGGGGCCGTCCAGACGGTGTGCGGGGTCCTTGACCAGCAGCCCCCGGATCGCCTCGCCCAGCGGCCCGGGAGGGAACCCGGTCGGATCCGAGCTGAGTACGGCGTGCAGGGTCGCCGGTACGCCCTCGCGCAGGAACGGGGACACCCCCGTCACCGCGTGGTAGAGGGTGGCTCCCAGGGACCACAGGTCACTGGCGGGGGTCGCTGGCTGGGAGTCGAGGCGTTCGGGCGCGACGTAGGCGGCGGAGCCCATGACCGTGGAGGTCTGGGTGATGGCGGCGGTGTCCACGATGGTGGCGATCCCGAAGTCTGTGAGCACCACCCGGCCGGAGTCGGTGACCACGACGTTCTCGGGTTTGACGTCGCGGTGGGTGATGCCCTGGCCGTGGGCGGTCTCCAAGGCGTCGAGCAGCCCCAGGGCCCAGGCGGCGGCCCGTTCCGGGGGAACCGGGCCGTGCTCGCGCGTCAGGCGCAGCAGGGAGTCGCCGTCCAGGAGCTCCATGACGATCCACGGTCGGCCGTCGTCCTCGACGATGTCGTACACGGTCACGATGTTGGGGTGCTGGCCCATGGCGGTGGCCTGGGCCTCGCGGCGCGCGCGGGCGGTCACCCGGGCGCGTTCCTCCTCGTCCAGGCCCGGTCCCAGGAGGATCTCCTTCACCGCCACGGCCCGGTTGAGCCCGGTGTCGTGTGCTCGCCACACCCGGCCCATCCCGCCCCGCCCCACCTCGGAGTGCAGTTCGTAGCGCTCGTGCAGTGTGCGGTGGGGAAGGACCACCTGGGACTCCTGTGGGGACGGGGCCGAGGGTACGGGTGACGCGGCGGCCGCGGGGGCGGGGCGGGAGTTCACACGTCAGGGCGCCCATTGTAGGAAGGATCGGACTCCGGGGCGCACTTCGGTCGGCTGCTCAGGCCTCTCGCTCGGCCAGGAAGTCCCTGACCAGGCGGTTCACCGTCCGGGGCGATTGGCGGTTGACCCAGTGTCCCTGGCCCGCGAGGAGTTCCCACCGGGCTCCGGGCACCGATCGGGCCGCGGCGACCGTGGTGGCGGGTTTGACCCCCGCGTCCTTGTCACCCTGGATGAACAGCGCCGGGCAGCGGATCTCGCCGAGGCGCGGACGCAGGTCCACGTTCATCCGCCAGGGGCCGATGGAGGCGTTCTGCCAGTCGGAGGAGCCCGCGCCGTGGGCGTCCATCTCGGCCAGGACCTCGTCGACGACCTCGTCCTGGTCGGGGGCGGGGCCGGCGAACAGCGCCGTGCGGACGAAGGCCTCGGTCCTCTTCCTGTTGCCGACCATCATCCCGGGCAGGGTCGAGTTGAGCAGGCGGCTCCGGGAGACGAGCCACAGGAGCTGGTGGTAGACGGGCGGGAAGGACAGGGTGCCGCCGGGGGCGATGGCCACCAGGCGTTCCACGCGGTCGGGGTGGTCGAGGGCGGTGGCCAGGGTCATCGCCCCGCCCTGGGACAGGCCCACGACGGCGGCGCGGTCCACGCCGCAGTGGTCCAGGGTCGCGATGACGCAGCGTTGGAGGGCGGCGTGGTCGGCCAGGCCGTTCCAGGGGGTGCTGAGCCCCTGCTTGGGCCAGTCCGGGGCGATGACGCGGTGGTCCCGGGCGAGGTCGGGGATGAGGTGGCGCCAGCTCATGGTGGCGCTGTCCACTCCCGCTCCGCTGAGCAGCAGGACCGGAGGGGCGTGTGCGGGGCCCTCGACGATGACGCTGAGACGCCCTTCGGGCAGGCAGACGTGCTCGCGGTGGAAGTCGGTGGTGCTCATGTGCGGTCCTCTTGTCTGTCCCGCCAGCGCCGGAGCATGGCGGGGAGTTCGGTCTCCAGGAACCCGTAGAGCTCGTGGACGTTGGCCAGGCGCTCGCGGCGTTCGGGCGGGGCGTCCTCCAGCGCCCTCAGTCCGCGTTCGGTGACCTTGCGGAAGCTGGTGGCCAGGGCGTAGCGGCGCTCCAGCATGCGACTCCAACCGTCGGCGGCGATCCGGAAGTACTCCTGGCGCTCGCCTCGCTTGCGCACCCCCTCGACGAGGCCGCTGGGAGTGAGCATGCGGGTGGCGCTGCTGATGGAACTGCGGCTGACCTGGAGCACCTCGGCCAGGCGCGCGGCGCTCTGTTCGGGCGGGTCACTGATCAGCAGCCAGCCGATGACCCGGCCGGAGATCAGGGGCAGGCCCTCGTCCTCGAAGAACGCGGCGACGTCGTCGACGAAGGCCAGTTCGTCCTCGGTGGGTTCGCTCATGCCGCCAGATTACAGTCATTGCAGTCATGACTGCAACAACTGTAAAAGAGTTGCGGGCCGACCCGAAAGGGTGCACCGGACCGACTCCCGGATGCGTGGTTTGGCTCGCTTGTGGTAAATGTTAGGCGTGCCGAACTTTAGAGATGGGTTCTCTTCAAACGCCTGGTCGACCACGATCCCCGGGGTCGCCCTCACCCTGGCCCTCAGCGCCTGCTCCACCACCGCCGGTACCGACCGCGACGATGACCGAGCCCTCGTCCTCACCACCTTCACCGTCATCGCGGACATGGCCGAGAACGTCGCCGCCGACCGCGTCGAGGTCGCCTCCCTCACCCGGCCCGGCGCGGAGATCCACGGCTACGAGCCCACCCCCGACGACCTCGTACGCGGCCAGGACGCGGACCTCATCCTGGAGAACGGCCTGGGTCTGGAGGCCTGGTTCCAGCAGTTCACCGACCGCGTGGACGCTCCCACCGCCGTGCTCAGCGAAGGCATCGAGACCATCCCCGTCTCCTCCGGCGGCTACGAGGGAGAACCCAACCCGCACGCCTGGATGTCCCCCGACAACGCCCTGGTCTACGTCGACAACATCCGCGACGCCCTCACCGCACTCGACCCCGAGGGCGAGGCGACCTACACCGAGGCCGCCGAGGCCTACAAGGAGGAGATCTCCGAGGTCGGCTCCTACCTGGAGACGGAGCTCTCCGGGGTCCCCGAGTCCTCCCGCGCCCTGGTCACCTGCGAGGGCGCCTTCTCCTACCTGGCCCGCGACGCCGGACTGACCGAGCGGTACCTGTGGCCCGTCAACGCCGAACGTGAGGGCACCCCCCAGCAGATCGCCGCCGTCTCCGAGTTCGTCCGCGACAACGACGTGCCCACCGTGTTCTGCGAGAGCACCGTCAACGACAGCGCCCAGCGGTCCGTGATCCGCGAGACCGGAGCCGCCATGGGTGGGACCCTCTACGTCGACTCGCTCTCCGAGGTCGACGGCCCCGTGCCCACCTACCTCGACCTGCTCCGCCACGACGCGGAGGCCATCGTCGCCGGACTGACCGACCGGGGGGAGACGCCGTGACCGCGGCCATCGAGGTCACCGGAGCCACCGTGCGCTACGGCGAGGTCCTCGCCCTGGACGACGTCGACCTGTCCGTGGAACCCGGCCGGGTGTGCGGGCTGCTGGGCATGAACGGCTCGGGCAAGTCCACCCTGTTCAAGACCGTGCTCGGCCTGGTCCCCGTCGACCGGGGCCGGGTGCGCCTCCTGGGCATGGGCAGCGGCGCCGCCCGCCGCAAGGGCCTCGTCGGCTACGTGCCCCAGTCCGAACAGGTGGACTGGGCCTTCCCCGTGCGGGTGCGCGACGTGGTCATGATGGGCCGTTACGGGCACATGGGACGCAGGCGCCGCCCCCGGCCCGCCGACCGCGAGGCCGTGGACCACGCGCTGGCCCGCACGGACCTCACCGACCTGGCCGACCGTCAGATCGGGGCGCTCTCCGGAGGTCAGCGCAAACGCGCGTTCGTCGCGCGCGCCATCGCCCAGGAGGCGGACGTGCTGCTGCTCGACGAGCCCTTCGCGGGCGTGGACAGGCGTTCGGAGGCCACCATCACCGACCTGCTGCTGCAACTGCGCCAGACGGGACACACACTGCTGGTGTCCACCCACGACCTGGCCCAGGTACCGGTGCTGTGCGACGAGGCCGTCCTGCTGCAACAGCGCGTGATCGCGCACGGTCCGCCCGAGGAGGTCCTGCGCCCGGACGTGCTCCTGGAGGCGTTCGGCATCCACCCCAGTGAGGAGCGACGCTCGTGGACGTCCTGATGGCGGTCGTGGAATGGTTCGCGGTGCCCATGCGGTTCGAGTTCGTGCAGCGCGCACTGCTGGTGAGCGTCGTCGCGGGCGTGGTCTGCGCGGTGCTCTCCTGCTGGATGACCCTGGTGGGCTGGTCGCTGATGGGCGACGCGGTCTCGCACGCGGTCCTCCCCGGCGTGGTGCTCTCCTACATGTTCGGGATGCCCTTCGCCCTGGGCGCCCTGGTGTTCGGCGGGGGCTCGGTCGCGCTGATCGGGGTGGTCAACAGGACCTCCCGGGTCAAGGAGGACGCGGTGATCGGCGTGGTCTTCACCGCGATGTTCGCCCTGGGGCTGGTGATGATCTCGCGGGTGCCGAGCCAGACCGACCTCAGCCACATCCTGTTCGGCAACGTGCTCGGGGTCTCCGACGCGGACATCCTCCAGGTCCTGATCCTGGCCGCCGTGGTGCTGGCCGTGGTCTGGTACAAGCACCGCGACCTGACCATGTACGCCTTCGACCCGGTCCACGCGCACGCCATCGGCGTCAACCCGCGCCTGCTGGAGACCCTGCTGCTGGGCCTGCTGTCGGTGACGGTCGTGGTGGCGCTCCAGGCGGTGGGGATCATCCTGGTCGTGGCCATGGTGATCATCCCCGGCGCGACCGCCTACCTGCTCACCGACCGCTTCGAGCGGATGCTGCTGATCTCGGCGGCGATCGCCGTCGTCGCCGCCGTGGCGGGGGTGTTCACCAGCTTCCACCTGAACGTGTCCACCGGCGGGTGCATCGTGCTGTCCCAGGCGGTCGCGTTCACTCTGGCCTACCTGTTCTCCCCCCGGCAGGGGCTGCTCTGGAGGGGGCGTGCCGTCCGTGCCCTGCGGGCCCGCGGTCGCGGCACCCGCGTCCTCGACTGAGCATGTGAACAATCCGTTCACAACATTTGGTTGACAACTAAGAGCTGACAACGCACAGTGGAGGCATGGAGAACACACAGGACGCCTTCACTCAGCCCGACCCGGAACAAGCCCGGCGCGCACGCGTCCACGAGGCCCTCTTCCGGATCACCGAGCGGCACGCCACGGGCGAGGACCGCGACCGCTGGACCCGGACACGCATGCCGATGTCCCCCCACGAGGCCATTCGTCGCGTCAGCGACCTGGCCGCGGGCAGCGCCCTCCCGGACGAGGGCGCCCCCGCCGTGGACCAGGACGACCTCACCGCCGCCCTGACCCTGGTCCCCTGGGCCCGGGCCGAGTTCGACCAGCTGGAGTCGGGGCTGCTCACCATGGCCAAGGGGCGGGGGATGACCTGGCAGGGGATCGCCTTCGGCCTCGGGCTGGGCACCGCGCAGGCCGCCCGGCAGCGCCAGGAGCGCCTGACCCGGCGCGCCGAGGAGGGATAGGCCGGCGGCGAGGCCTCGCCGGTCGCCCCGCGACCGGCGCGCGGCCGGTCGCGGGGCACGGGGTCACAGCAGCATGGCGAGCTGGCGGGCCTGGGCCACCAGGGTGCCCTGGCTGTCCCAGATCTCCATGTCCTCCTCGTGGAGGCCGTTGGAGACGTGCTGGGTGGAGACCCGGCAGGCCAGCCAGCCGGGGGCGGGCCTGGCGCGCACGTGGGTGGTCAGTTCCACGGTGATCGTGCTGAACTCACCGATCTCCAGGACGGCGGGGACCGCGAAGTCGACCATCGCGGGCAGGGAGTGCACGTCGGCGTCGCGGCCGTCGGCGAACCGCATCCAGAAGTCGGTGCGGGGCCGGCCGTCCTTCCTCCCGTCCAGCCACCCTGGGCGCTCGGGGTAGCGGTAGTCGACGCGCTGGGCGATCGTCACGCCCTCGGGCGTGCCCGCGAACTCCGGGGGCAGGTGGCAGTCCTCCGGGGCGGGCAGTTCCGGCGGGCCCTCCAGGTGCAGCACCCGCCCCTCGGCAGTGAGGTCGCCGTAGGTGGCGGTGGCACGCAGGATCTCCTTGCCGCCCTGTTCCGCGACGACCGTGCCGGTGGCCGTGCGGCGCCCCTCACGTACGGTCTCGGTGCGCAGCAACGCCGGGCCGGGGGCGGCGGGACGCAGGAAGAAGGCGGAGACCACGAGGGGGTCGGGCTGGGTGAGGGTCTGGCCCAGGGCGTTGAGGGCCGTCCCCAGGACGTAGCCGCCGTTGGGGTGCGAGGTGAACGTGGTCCAGCCGTCGGTGAGGGTGGCTGTGAACTCGCCGTCGGCACGCTTGTCGACCCGGGTGTCCTGGTCGAACTCGTGCTCTTCGGCGGGGTGGTCAAGGCTCATGCGTCAATGTTACCGATGGGTAGAACTCGTGGCCACACCTGAACCGAACGGGATTCGGTCCGAGTGGGCGGGGCTCGGACAACGATCGACCAGGTTACGGACCCGCTTCGACAATCGGACACCGGCACCCCGGCTTCCGGCCACCCCCGGGGCCGTTCGGGATGGGTCCCCGCACCCCCGGAACTGGCAGAATGGGCCGCCCCTCCTCCGCCCCCTCACCCCTCCTGGCTGCCACCTTGCACGAGCTCCGCCATGCCTACGACACCCATCTGCGTGGCCATCTCCCCTCCCCGCCCCAGGCCGGGGCGGTACACCTGAGGGACCGACACGTGGACGGCGGACGCCTCGTCCGCACCCACTACGGCACCCACGGGGTCGTCGACCACGGCCCCCTGCCGAGCGGAACGGACCTGCCCGCCCTGGTCGCCCGCCAACGCGACCGGTTCGAGGCACACCGCGAACCCGCCCACTGGCCGGTGCACGCCCACGACCCGCCCGCCCTGACCCGCGCCCTGCACGCGGCCGGGTTCGTCCCGGGCCCCGAGAGATCCGTGCTGGTCGCCGCGCTCACCGACCTCCCCACGGCGCCGCCCCCGCCGGAGGAACGCCTCCGGGAGAACGACCGGGTGTCCGCCGACGCCGTCCGGCTCCTGGCCGCCGCCTCCGGACCGCACCGGCGCTCCCTGACCGAACACGAGGCGGACGGCAGAGCCTTCGAGAGACGGACCCTGACCCTGGTGCGCGGGGCGCACGTACGCGCCGCCAGCTGGGCCACCCTGCGTACCGGAACCCCCTTCGTGGTCCTGGAGGGGATGACCGCCCCCCGCGCGGAGTTCCTGGGGGAGTGGGCGCGTCACGCGAGCTCAGGTCGCGTCCTACCCCTGTGGTGGGTGTGGACCCAGGCCGAGGCCCGCCTCATGGCCGCCGAGACCGACCCCGCCACCCAACCCGACCTGCACGGACTCCTCCTCGCCTCGGGGTTCCGGGAAGTCACCAGCGTGCGCACCCTCACCTGGGCCCCGCCCGGCGCCCCGGCTCCGGTACGGCCGGTCACCGAGCTCCACGACG
Source organism: Nocardiopsis eucommiae (assembly GCF_965344335.1). Taxonomy (NCBI): domain Bacteria; kingdom Bacillati; phylum Actinomycetota; class Actinomycetes; order Streptosporangiales; family Nocardiopsidaceae; genus Nocardiopsis; species Nocardiopsis eucommiae. The sequence continues at coordinate 23,718 of NZ_CBDRIY010000051.1, read as the reverse complement.
ACCCCGAGCACGACGACCTCTGGGACCGGTTCACCGAACGTTTCTTCTTCACCCCCAGCGCCACGGTCTTCCCCGGCGTCGTGGAACCCACCCCCTCCGTGACCTGGGCCGCCCACGCCGTGGCCGGAAGCCCCGACCGCGTCAGCGAACTGAACCAAGTGGTGCGGCACGCGCTCGCCGCCAGCGTCCCGGAGGGTGAGCACCTCTACTCCCTGGGCTGGCAGCACACCGGGCACCGGTACGACCCCCGCCGGGTCGGAGGGGACGAACGGCCCCGCCACCCCGCGCACGCGTTCCCCGACGGCGACTACCACATCAACCTCGCCGGAGACCTGCGCCTGGGCACCTTCGGGCACCCCTGGGAACACGACCGGGGGACCCTGTGCGTGTTCGGCCGCGAGCTGCTGGCCGAGGTCGAAGCCGACCTGAACCGCCTGCTGGGCGCCCCCCTGCGCCGGGACGGCCAACGGATCGGCTGACCCGACGGGACCTGGGGGCGCCGGACACCCGCCGGGTCGGGGTCGTGTCCGAAACCGCCGACCGCGACTCCGATCCGCCTCCGGTCCGGGTGCGGTCCGGGTGCGGAGGTTCCTGTGGGAGGGGCACCCCGGCGACCACACACCACCCGGGGCAGGGGCTGGCCAGGGCGGTCGCGTCCCCGGCCGCGACGGGCTCCCGGGCGGGCGGCGGTGCCGTCCATCGGCCGGGCCCGCGCCCTGGCGGGTTCCGGTGCCGACCCCCAGGTTCATCCCGCCCGAAGGTGTGCGTTGCGCCGTGTCACGTGAAACGGAACCCGGACCGGTTCAGGGAGCCTGGGACTCAGTCGACCGGGTCGGGAGAGTCCCGGGCCGAGACCAGCGCTTCGGCGGCCCGATCCCTCAGGTACGGGTCGTTGTTCTCCGCGAGGAGCTCGACCGCGCGTTCCAGGTGGGGGATCGCCCGCACCGCGTCACCCCTCGCGGCCCAGGTCAGCCCGAGTTCGTAGCGGGCCAGACCCTCATGGTGCGGGTCCCGCTCCTCGACGAGGAAGCCGACCACCGCGTCGAGCGCGGCCAGGGCCTCGTCCGTTCGGTGGAGCCCCCGGAGGCAGGTGGCCGTCCCCGTCTCCGTCCGCACCACCTCAAGGGTGTCTCCCAGCCCCTGGAACATGGTGCGGGCCCGTTCGTAGGCCTCCATCGCCTCGGTGAAGCGCCCCTCCCGGGCCAGCACAGCGCCCAGGTTGACCCACACCTTGGCCTCGCGGTGCAGCTCTCCCAGCTGGTGGTAGAAGCCCCGCGCCCGCTGGTGGGCCTCCACGGACTCGGCGTACCGGCCGACCTCGCGCAGGGCCTCGCCCAGGTGGTTGCAGGCGTTGGCCTCCCGAAGGACGTCGCCCAAGCGGGCGAACATGGCCTGGGAGCCCCGGAGGACGTCGATGGCCTCCTCGAAGCGCCGTTCCCCGTTCAACGCCGCACCCAGTCCGCTGCGCGACACGGCCTCCCCGTGCTGGTCCTCCAGCTCGGTGTACAGGCGCAGCGCACACACGTGGGCGTCCATCGCCTCCTCGAACCTGCGTGTCGCACGCAGGACGGCGCCCAGGTGGTCCCATGAGACGGCTTCCCGTTCCTCGTCCCCACCGCGCTGGGAGGCACGCACCGCGATCCACTGGAGGTCCTCCAGGTCGCCGAAGTCCCGGCGCCACTTGAGATACGTGTTGAGGTACAGCGGCAGGTCGGTCTCCGTCCGCGTCTCACCCAGCTCGCGGGCCACGTGCACGGTGTCGATCAGGACAGCGCGCTCGGCGTCCATCCACCGCGTGGCCGCCGCACGGTCCGCGAAGGTGTCCGGGGTCCGTTGACCCGACAACGCCACGATGTTGAGACGGGCGTCGTCGGCCGTGGACGCGTAGTGGTCGAACAACCGTCGCCGGGCCCGAACGAACCGCTCCGGGGCCTCGTCCCCGCCACACAGCGAGGCCGCGTAGCCGGCGGTCAGGTCGTGCATCCGCCACCGGCCCTCCCTCCCGGACACCAGGTGCGCGACCGAGAGGGCACGCAGGCGCTCCAGGACCTCGGGCTCCGTCACCCCGGCCAGGACGGCCGCCGCCGCCGTGGAGATGTCCGGCCCGGGAGCCAACCCCAGCAGGGCCAGGAGCTCGGCGGTGTCCGGGGCCAACCGCGCGCGGGACTGCTCGAAGACCGCGTGCAGGCTGCGGGATCCGTCCCCCAATCTCAGCACCCGGGTCGCGGACGCCTCCAGCGTGTCCGCCAGCTCGTCGGCGGTCATGTCCGGGGCCGCGGCCAGGACGGCCGCGCAGACACGCAGCGCCAACGGCAACCCGGCGCAGGCCCGCGCGACCCGGGCCAGGCCCTCCGTCTCGGTCACCCGGTCGTCGTCCGGATCACCCACCCGGAGCGCCTCCACCAGCACCCGCACGGCGCGGTCACCGGGAAGGTGGTCGATGGGGACGCGCCGCCAGCCGTGCGAGGTGAGCCGGTCGCGCGAGGTCGCCAGCAACCGGTGTCGGGTCCGCCCGGGAACCAGGGGAGCGACCTGCCCCGCCTCGGAGGCGTTGTCGGCCACCACCAGGATCGGCCCACCCAGTTCCAGGGCCCGTTCCTCCAGCGCCGACCGGTACAGCCCCCTTCTGGCCTCGGCATCGTCGGGCCACCGCCGTGGGGGCACGTCCAGGCCGCGCAGGAAGGACTCCACCGCCCGGTCGCCGTCCACCGGGGTCGTGTAGCCGTGCAGGTTCACGAAGAGCGCCCCGGCGAACCACCCGCGACGGAGCGCCTCGTGACCGGCGGCCAGGGCCAGCTGGGTCTTGCCGACCCCGCCCATGCCCTGGGAGACCACCACCCCCGGAACACCCTCCGCCTCGGGGTCGAGCACCGCGAGGACCCGTTCCAGTTCCCCGCTGCGGCTGGTGAACCCCGCGTCCACCGAGGGAAGGGTCAGGAGGGTCTGTGCGGCGCCTCGGGCGGGGACGGCGCCGTAGTTGTTCTGGACGGCGATGGTGTCGCGCCCGGCCCGCGTTCCCTGGACGTGCGCGTGGCTCGTCGGCCGGTCACCGGGGGAGTTCGGTCCGTTCACGCCGACGCCGCCCCTAGCCCTCGCTCCGTCTGTCACCGTGGTTGTTCTGGATACCGATGACGTCGCGCCCGGCCCTGTTCCCGCGCATCTCGACGTGGTCGCCGTCGTAGCGGGTCTCGTTCCGGTGCACCCCGCCGTGGATCGTGCCCGCCTGGATGAGCACCCCGTGCACGTCGCGGGCGGTGTTGGTGACGTTCCCCGTTCCGGACGGGGCCACCTCGTCCAGGAGTGCGCGCAGCTCGGCGGCGGCCGCCGGATCCTCACGCAGCAGACGGCGCAGCTGGGTACGCCAGGACTGCTCCACCTCCTCCGCCGACACCGCGCCCCCGTCGCCCGCGTCGAGCTCTCGGCGGGTCTCCGCCACCTCCTCCAGGGCCCGGTGCCGCTTGGTCTCGTCACCCCCGAACACCCGGGTGACCCAGCCCTGGACCACGGTCCACCCGCCCCTGACCATCTCCTGGGTCAGGACCCTGGCGCCTTCCTCGAAGAGTTCCACCGTGCCGGTCTCCCTACCGTCCGCGTCCCGGGGCCCGCCGCTACACCAAAGGCCCTGTGGATAAGACACCCTAGCCATGCGGACGGTTCTCCGAGGGCCCGGCGTACGGTCTCACCGCCCCCGTCGGCCCGTGAGCGCCCTCACCACGGGGAACGTTCCGCTCACTGCTAGCGTTGGACCCCGCGACGCCGAGATTCGGCGCCGCGTACCCCCACCGAGGTGCATTGATGACTGCCCTGACCGGCGACGCCCTGGGCGACGCCCTGGGCGACGCCCGCAGCATGTCCCACCAGCGGGTCCCGGCCTGACCACACGACGGGACCCATGAGAACGAAGGTCCTCACGTTGTCCCACACCCATTCCTGGCTCACCCGACCCGAGACCGACGCCGACCTCGGCGCGATCCACGCGATCAACAGCGCGGCGTTCGAGACCCCGGCCGAGGCCGACCTCGTCGACGCCCTGCGCGCCGACTCGGCCGCGTGGATCGAGGGTCTGTCGATCGTCACCGAGTCCGGTGACGGAACCCCGGTCGGGCACGTCCTGTTCACCCGGTGCCACGTCGACGGCCGTGCGGCCCTGGCGCTGGCCCCGTGCGCGGTGCTGCCGGAGTTCCAGCGCACCGGCGCCGGTTCGGCCGCCATCCGCGCCGGACTGGAGTCGGCCCGCGCCCTGGGCGAGAACCTCGTCCTGGTCCTGGGCCACGCCGACTACTACCCCAGGTTCGGGTTCACCCCGGCCTCCGGGTTCGGCGTACGCGCCCCGTTCGACGTCCCGGACGAGGCCATGATGGCCCTGTCCCTGGACCCCTCGCGCGAGACCCCGCGCGGCACCATCCGCTACCCGGACGCCTTCGGCGTCTGATCCGCGCACGGCGCCCCCGCCACGGAGTTCCGTGGCGGGGGCGCCGTGCGTTCAGCTGACCAGCGGCAGCCGCCTCGTCAGCTTGTTCACGTCCTTCTTGGGCCCGAACACCGCGAGCCCCACGTACGCCATCTCCGCCGGGTCGGTCTCCGCGAGCCGGTCCAGGTAGTCCACGTAGGTACCTCCCTGCACAGCTTCCTCATCGACCGGCTCACCGAACGCCGTGAGGTCGCCTCCTTCCGCAGCCAGATCATCTACGACAGCGCGCGAAAACACGTGAGCGACCCGTTGGTCTGACCCGGTCGCGGTCAGTGCGCGGCCAGGCCCTCCTCTACCAGCAACCGCTCGTGGACCCGCTGGTAGCCCAGGGAGCGGTTCACCGCGAGCATCGCCTGGTTCTCCTGGTTGATGGTCACCGCCACCGCCTCCACGTGCGGGAACAGGTCGTGCACCCGCAGGGCCTGGGTCGCCTTGACCCGGCTGGCCAGCCCCTTGCGACGGTGGGCGGGCAGCACCGCGGTGTCGTGCTGGTCGGCGACCACACCGCTGGTCACCGTGCTCACGGTGGCCGCGACCACCTGGTCGGAGGTGCGGTCCAGGGCGGCGCCCACCACGAGCCGCGAGCCGTCCTCGGTCATCGCGTGCTCCCAGGCACGGACCTGGGGCACGTCCCAAGCACGCGCCTCCACCTGGAGGGCCGCACCGGGAGCGTCCAGCAGATGCGCCATGACCCGGCCGAAGGAGGCCACCAGGTGCTCGGGCGCGGGCCCCTGCCAGTGGGTGAGCCGGTACCCCCGCGCCGGGGTGGCGGCCAGGCTCCAGCAGCGCCGCAGCGTGGGCTCGTCCAGGTACTGCCGCTGGAGCTCCAGCCGCAGCAGGGTGTGCAGGTAGGGGCTGGACCGCGCGAAGTGCTCGCCCGGCTCCCCGGCCAGGACGGTGCTCTGGAGCCGGTCCATACCCTGGGCGCGGGCCTCCTCGACCACGGCCTGGCGCAGCCCCCGGCCGGTACCCCGGCGCCGCGCGTGCTCGGCCACGAACAGCCGCAGGAACCCGGTGTTCGCGGCATGGTGCTGGCGGCGCAGCTCGGCCACACCGTGGATGGGATCGCCGGGAGTGATCCGGGCCGACCAGCGCCAGGCGTGACCCGCGCGCCCCGAGCGCAGCCGTGTGGCCAGCTCCTCCGCCGGCGCGGCACCGCCCGAGAGGGCGGACTGCCCGTCGGCGTAGACCGAACTCCAGGCCGCGAGGTCGCTCGTCTGCGACGCGGTCGGGTCGAAGGGCTCGATGTGCGGGCTCACCCCACCACCGTTTCACACACGGGGGCGGGTGTGTGCCCCGAACGCGCCGCCCCGACCGGCGGCGACCCGGGTCAGGCCGGGAGCAGGGCCATCACAGAGCAGACCAGCGCCGCCACCGAGGCCAGGGAACGCACGTGGTTCCACCGCACCCACACCGGCTCGAACGCGGCACGCACCGCCCCAGGGTCCTGGAGACGTCCGGCCGCACCGGCCCGGTCCAGGGCGTTGTTGCGCGGCACGTTCACCACGAAGGTGACCACCACCGCCACCAGGAGCAGGACGGCTCCAGCACCCGACCAGACCAGGGGTGCCAGGGAACCCGAGGAGGCGTACAGCACCGTTGTCCCCACCGCCGCCACCGGCGCGCCCACGAAGACCAGAGCGAACAGCGGGTTCAGGATGGCCGTGTTGACGCCCTGCATCGCCTCGATCATCGCCCGGTCCCCGGCGCGCGCCAGTCCGGGCATGACCGCCATCGAGAAGGACAGGAACAGACCGGCGAACAGACCGGTCAGCACTGCGGCCAGCACCGGAACGACTCCGAGGACCATCTCCAGCATGGGAACGCGCCCGCCCTTCCTCGTCCGTGCCGCCCACGGGTCACGTGACGTCCCATCCAAGCACCACCGGGTGTTCGGGCGCCACGGAGAAACCGCCCCTCCGCCGTAGCCGGCCAGGGCCCGGCGGGCACCTCCCGCTCCCGTCCGCGCCCCACCAGTCAGCGGCCTCCCGCAACCAGACGGCCCCGCCGCGCGTCCGACCAGCTGACCCACGAGCCCGGCGCCCCCCGCCGGAGCCCGGCACCACCCCGAGGGAGTCCCCCGAACCATGTCCCATCGAGCCCCAGGCGTGACGAACCGACGAGCCCTGGGCGTGACCGGCGCCGTCATCGCCCTGAGCCTGACCCTCAGCTCCTGCGGCCTGGTCCGCGACCTGACCTCCAGCGAAGGCGAGGAGGAGCCCGCCGCACCGGAGGAGACCACCGCACAGGTCACCGCCGAGGACGTCGAACTCCCCTTCGTCCGCCAGGGGCGCATGTTCGTCGAGGGCGGCAACGACGTCGCCGTCGAGACCACCGTCAAGGCCCTGGAGAACGACGGCGAGTACCTGATGCTCGACTTCAGCCGCGAGATCCTGGAGTTCATCAACGGCGACGACGTCTCCTACGCGGGAGCGCCCCTGCGCCTGGTCGACCCGGTCTCCGGCGAGGTCCTGCTCCCCATCACCGACGAGGGGCACGGCGAACCCTACGGCAGCTACTTCATCGAGGGCAGCGACCTCGTACCCATCCACGAACAACTGCCCGCGCCCATCCGCCGGTACTTCCCGGCGCCCAGCGAGAACGCGGAGTTCCTCACCCTGACCGGACTGACCGCGGGACACGTGCCCGGTGTCCCCGTCACCTACGTCGACGAGTTCACCCCGCTGCCCGAACCCGACGTCCACGACTACGTCGACCCCGAGACCTGGGTGATCGAGCAGGACCTGCCCGAGGACGAGATCGTCTACCCGGAGACCCCGCCGGAGCCGGGCCTGGACACCACCGGGTTCGTCCAGTCCATGGAGAGCTTCGTGGACGGCGCCACCGCCTCCACCACCCGCGCGGGCGACGAGGAGGTCATCGCCCTGCACGCGGACGGCATGTTCGAGTTCGACGAGTCCGACCCCACCGACGCCGCTGTGGACACCATCAGGGAGGCCGCGCAGTCCCTGCGCGAGAACCTCGGCGAGGACGTGGCGATCACCGTCGTCGGCCACACCGACGGCAAGGGCGCGGACGGCTACAACCAGACCCTGTCCGAGGAACGCGCCGAGGCCGTGCGCGCCCTGCTGGAGGAGGAGCTGGGCGCGGACTTCACCCTGACCACCGAGGGCCGGGGCGCCGAGGAGCTGCTCGCGGAGGAGGGCGGGGACGACGACGAGGAGGCCCGCGCCCGCAACCGGCGCGTCGAGTTCTCCTACGAGGTCCCCATGGCCGACAACGGCACCGAGGGCGGTGGCGGGCTGGACACCGCCACGCGCCATGTCGGCCCCCCGGCGCCCTACTTCGAGGAACTGGACCCGTTCACCACCGTCGCCCACGAGGACCTCGACCTGAACGTGTACCCGATGGTGCGCGACGGCGCCTACCTGTTCCAGATGGTGGGCTTCCAGAACTCCACCCTGACCGACCTCGAAGCCGACCTGGAGGGTGACGAGGCGTCCCTGCCCGGCAGCCCCCAGCAGTACACCGAGGGCACCATGGGCGGCTTCCGGCTGGAGGAGCCCGGCACCGGGGTGATCCGGTACGTGATCCGCATCCGCGCGGGTGAGGGCGAGTACGAGGACTTCGCGGACGAGATCCTCACGCTCTCCCCGGGCGAGGAGTACCTGGCCCTGGCGGTCTTCCCCGCCCCCGGCCCGGAAGTGGGGGAGATGACCCTGTACGCGGGCGCCTTCGGAGAGATCCCCGGCGTCCCCGTCCAGTAGGCCCACGACGCGGCGCCGCCCCGCCCCCGGCCCTGGGGAGCGGGGCGGCGCCGCGTCCGGGTCTCAGCCCACCAGCGACCCGGAGCGCGCCCGCGGCCTCGCGGGGACCGGCACGGGCCAGGTCTCGGGCAGGCCCCGCCCGCACACCCCGCACTCGGCGCGCCGACGCACCGCGTAGGCCACGGTGGCCACCGCCAGGGCGACGGCCCACAGGGGCATGCTCCCGAAGACGAACGTGTGCGTCTCCTCCCCGGGGACGATCCCGCCCATCTGCCAGGTCCGCACCAGGACGCCGCGTCCCAGCCCCAGCAGCGCCATCGCCACCAGCCCCGCCGGGAGCACGGCCAGGGAGACCGGGACCCGGCGCCCGGACAGTCCCACCGTCCAGCGGGGGAAGCGCACCCCCCACCTCTGGACGAGGCCGAGCATGAGGACCGCGCCCGCCACACCGGCCGACCCCAGCCCCACCCCGACCATGATCGCGCCGGGGTCCGCGGAGATCTGAGCGAACCGCTCCGCGGGCAGGCCCATCGAGTACCCGAACAGCCACGGCAGGCGCAGGGCCGGGTAGAGCAGGGCCAGCACGAACGCACAGGCCACCGCGACCCTGCCCACACGCAGGGCACGCCCGCGCAGGGAGCGTTCGAGCTCCGGGGTCCACGCCGGGGCACGGCCGCACCGTGCGCACCCCTGTCGCCGCCCTCGGCGGTGGGCCAGCGCCGCCCACACCCAGATCCCCGCACCCAGCGCGAAGAACAGCACGTGGAGCAGCCCGGGGGAGAGGGTGTGGGCGACGTAGGCCGCCCCCAGCGTCGGCTCCGCCCAGACCACCACCGGCATGATCAGGCTGTAGCCCAGCCACACCAGCAGGGTGGACTCGACGTAGAACAGCAGCAGCACCGCGACGAGGGCCCAGGTCAGCGACTCCAGCAGGCGCGGTGCGGTCCCGCGCGGCAGTAGCAGGGCCAGGGCCACACCCACAGCGCCGACCACGCAGCTCACCGCGGTGGTCACCCCCACGTTGCCGGCGGTGTGGAGCGTTCCGAACGCCTCCGCTTCGGAGAGCCCGGGCGGCACCACACCGGCCAGCCAGCCCAGGGCCAGGCCGAGGGCGACGGCCGACCATGCCAGCGCCGCCCAGAAGGGCGCTAAGGGGAGACGCGAGTGGACGCGGGTGGGTGGGGCGGACATGACCGGCTCCTTCGGGGGTGGGACGAACCTTCACACCCACCCTCCTCCGGCGCCCCCGTCCGCACCTCCCCAACAGGGGTGAGGGGCCTCCCCCGTCGGGGGGAGACACGCCTTCGGGCTCAGGCCCTCTGGGCGTGGGCCTTCTCCAGCGCCGAGGAGAAGACCTCCAACGGCTGCGCCCCCGAGACACCGAAGGCACGGTCCACCACGAAGAACGGCACCCCGGTGGCGCCCAGGGCCCGCGCGGTACGGATGTCGTCCTCGACCTCGGCCGTGTAGGCGTCACCGGTCAGGACGGAGCGGGCCTCAGCGGCGTCCAGGCCGATCTCCACGGCCAGCTCCACCATGGTGTCCACCTCGCCCAGGTCGCGGGCCTCCACCAACTGGGCGCGCATCAGGCGCTCGTGCGCCTGACCACCCAGGCCCTGTTCCCTGGCCAGGTGGGTGAGTCGGTGGGCGTCGAAGGTGTTGACCATGACGGCGCCGTCGAACTCGTAGTGCAGCCCCTCCTGCGCGGCGACCTCCCGGACCTGCCCGGTCATCGCCCTCACCTGCTCGGGGGTGGCGTTCATCTTCGCGGCCAGGGACTCCAGGACCGGTTCACTGACCCCGCGCGGGAAACCGGGGTCGAGCTGGAAGCTGCGCCAGACGACCTCGACCTCCTCGGCGTGTTCGAACCCCGCCAGGGCCCGTTCCAGGCGCCGCTTGCCGATGTAGCACCACGGGCACACGATGTCGGACCATACTTCGATCTGCACGAACGTCCCTCTCAGAGGCAGATTCCGTCCGAGCACGCGGGTGCGTCCTCGGAACCCAACGTCACCAGGCCACCGACCACGGGCAGGGGTGTGGGGACCCCGTCCCCGTCCGGTTCGGCCACCGGCACCGGCTCGGGCGCGCTCCGCGACTCGCTCACACCCACCACTCCTCACATACTTCTTGTGCGTAACCTATTGATCAGTGAGTATGCAGGCAGGACAGAACGGACTCAAGAAGGAACTCTCATGTTCGTGACGAACACCCCTGTGCCCCTGACCGAACGCGACCTCACCCAGGGCCCCGAGGACTGCCCGGTCCGCGAGGTCCTGGACCGGGTCGGGGACAAGTGGAGCGTGCTCGTCATCGTCCTGCTCGGCCAGCGCGCGCACCGCTACGGCGAACTGCACCGCGCCATCGACGGGATCAGCCAGCGCATGCTCACCCTCACCCTGCGCGCCCTGGCGCGCGACGGTCTGGTGGAGCGCACCGCGCACGCCACCGTCCCCCCGCGCGTGGACTACGAGCTGACCGACCTCGGACACACGCTGCTCGCACCGCTCACCGCCCTGGACCGCTGGGCCCAGGAACACCGCGAGGAGGTCCGCGCGGCGCGCGAGCGCCACGATCGAGCGAACGGCTGAACCCCGCCCGCCGCGACGGGCGGGGCGCCGACCCTCAACGCCGGGGGCGGTACCGGGCGGCGGCGCGCTCCCTGGCCAGAGCCAGCAGCTCACGCGTGCGCTCCGCGGTCCGGGGCCCCGGGTTGAGCACCGACACCCACCCCTGGGTGGCGTGGACCGGGTGGGGCAGGAGCCGGTCCAGCTCGGTGAAGTCGAACCCTCGCCGGTGTTCGGCGTGCGCGGCGGGGGAGTGCCCCACCACCTCCTCGAACAGCGCCCGCCCCACCGCGACGTTGACCCGGAACACCCCGGGACGGTCCAGGTCGGAGTCGGTGTCGAAGCCCGGGTAGTCCTTGGTCACCACCGTCGCGAACGGGGTGAAGCCGGCACGCTCGCGAGCCCGGCCGTCCGGGTCGTACAGGACGAACGAGTCGCCCCAGGCGACCTCCGGCGCCCCGCTCTCCCGACTCGCGGTCTCCACGTCCACCTCACCCAACCCGGTCACGTACCGGATGACCTCGGCCTGGTCCATCACGCCCCCTCACGGAGTCCGGGTGATCCCCGCGACCACCACCCTTCAAGTGTGTCATTCAACTGCTTTGTGAGACTTTTCGTCAGAAACCCGCAGTGTGAAGGAATCACCCGGACGCCATCCCTCAAATCCCGGCTGAACCGTCCTCCGGCCCCCGACTGCCACACCCCGGGAGGCCGGGCCACCACGGCGCGCACCACCCCCGGAACGGCCACCGGCCACCGGCACTCGCCGAGGACGCGCCCGCCGCCGGACCCACGGAACGGGCACCACACACCCAAGAACCCGCCAAACACCTGGGGAACCGCAGGTCACCCATGCGACACTCACCGCATGGCCGCACCGAACCCGCGCCCCGGACGACCCCCCGTGGACCCCCGGCGCCTGCGCCCCTCCCGCGCCTGGTACTGGGTGGGCGGAGCACTCGTCCCCCTGTCCCTGGCCGCCGGGGCCGTCCTCTTCGCCCTGCTGCTCGTGCGCGCCGTCGCCCTGCCCGACTTCGCCGCGAGCACCCACGGCTCCCAGAGCGCCACCTTCACCGTCCAGGACCCCGACCACACCGAACAGGGCTGGCTGCTGTACGGCTCACCCCGGGGCGTGGACCACACCGCCTGCGCCCTGACCGCCCCGGACGGCCGCCGACCCGCCTTCAGCTACCCCACCTTCAACCACCAGGTGGAGGACGAGAACGGGTCCTGGGCGATGATCGGCATGGTCACCCTCACCGAACCGGGGGAGTACTCCCTCACCTGCCGGGCCGCCGACGACGTCCGCTTCGGGATCGCCCCCGGCGCGCAGAGCACCGGCACCCTCGTGACCGGGCTCTTCGGCGCGCTGGGGTCACTGCTGTTCCTCCCGGCCCTGGGCATCGCGGGCGGGCTGACCCTGGTCGTCGTCACCGCCGTGCGCCGCGCGCGCCACCGCCAACGACTCCTCCACCCGCCCGCCCCGGGGCCCTGACACGAGGACTCAGCCCAACGCCCACGCGGGCAGGGCCTCGGTGCGCTCCACCCACTCCCGGGGCAGCGCCCCCACGGGCAGCCCCGCGCCGAGCACACCCCCCACGATCGCGCACGTGGTGTCCGTGTCGCCGCCCGGTGCCACCGTCGCCCACAGCGCCGACGCCAGCCCCGACCGGTGTCGGGCCGTCACCCACAGCGCGAACGGCACCGTGTCCAGGGCACTGACCCGCGACCCGTTGCCCAGCTCCCGGGCCACCCCCATCGGATCGGTGGTGATCAGCAGGGCACGGGCGTCCCGTACCGCCTCACGCACCCGCCCCCGGGGCAGGCGCTCCACCACCCGGTCCAGATAGGGGCCCGCACCCAACGGTTCGCGCCGCGCCGTCAGGGCCGCCGCCAACGCCACCGCCACGGCCCCGTCCACCGCCTCGGGGTGGGTGTGCGTCACCCGCGCGCTCGCCTCGGCCCGAGCGGCCACCTCGTCCAGGTCCTCGGCGTACCAGGCGCCCAACGGCGCCACCCGCATCGCCGCCCCGTTCCCGAAGGACCCCGCCCCCTCGAACGGCTCCGAGGCCAGCGACCGCCAGTCACCGCCCTCCCGCACCTGGCGCAGCATCCGCCCCGTGGCCAGGCCGTATCCCCGGTCGACGTCGTGGTGGCGGGCGAAGGAGGACGCCAACCGGTCGGGGTCCAGCCCCGCGCCGCGCCGCACCTCGGCGTAGACCGACGCCGCCATCTCGGTGTCGTCGGTCCACTGCCAGGGACCGGGCGGCAGCTCCCGGTCGACCAGGTGGGGCCGGTTGTCGGGGACGAAGAACTGGGAGCCGAAGGCGTCGCCCACGGACAGCGCGGTCAGGGAGGCCAGGGCGCGCACCGGGCGCGCGACGTCGATGGTGTGCATAACACCTCCCATCCTGACCATCACAGCGCCCCCTGTCCACGTCCCCGCCCCGGGCCCGGGTACCGGCGTGGCCACAACCGGCAAGGCGTGTGCGGGGCACACCTCTCCAGGGAAGACCCCCGGTGGACCCCGCCCCCTCGGGGCCCGGGCCCCGCCCGACCCCACTCCGGACAGGACAGCCGTGTCGCCAGCACCCACCCACTCCCGCCCCGTCGAGGAACCCTCACACGACCGCGCCGTCGGCTCCCTCCTGGGCGCCGTGGCCGCCGCGGCCCTGGTCGGCACGCCCACGGGCCCGGCACAGCGCTTCGCCGCCGCGGCCACCGCCGCCTCCCCGCACGTGCCGGACGGCACCGGCCCCGAGACCCTGGCCCACCTGGTCCGCACCGCCCTGCGCGCGACCGCCTCGTCCCCGGGAACGGACCCGGTCTCCACCGCGTGGGTGCGGGCGCTGCGCTCGCTGGTCCTCACCGGAGCGGTCTCCGCCGGCGAACCCGTGTTGGAGCACACCGCCAACGACGACCCGCTCGGGGCGTCCTGGCGGGCCCTGACCCGCACCCCCCACCCCGCGGACGGCCCCGCCCGGGGCGCGTTCTCCTGCGCCCACCTGGTGGACGCGGTGTGGGCGGCCTACCACTCGCACGGGGACCTGGCCGCGATGTACACCGGAGCGCTGGCCGGAGCACGGTGGGGGACCTCGGCCCTGCCGCTCCAAGCCGTGCGCAGGCTCAGCGAACACACCGACCCGCACGCGCTGACCACCACCGCCCTGGTGTCCCTCAACGGCTCCCACCCCGACCGTTGGCCCCAGCTGCCCATCCGGGACCGGCCCGAACTGCGCCTGCCGCCCTTCGCCGTGCCCCACCCCCTGGACCCCCAGGTCCTGCTCGGCAACCTGGACTACCTGCGCACCCGCCCGGAGGAGGTGGACGCGGCCGTCTCCCTGTGCCGCACGCACCCCGAGGACGCCCCCCACCTGGCCGGTCCGGACTGGGTCCGGGTGTGGCTGCACGACACCCCGGGCCGCAACCCGAACCTCCACTTCACCCTGGACGAGGCCGCCTCAGCCGTGGCCGCGCTGCGCGCCGAGGGCAAACGGGTGCTGCTGCACTGCTGGGCGGGCGCCTCCCGCACCCCGGCGGTGGCCGCCCGCTACGCGGTCGCCACCCTGGGCGCCCCGCCCCTGGAGGCCATGGCCGCCCTCATCCCCACCGTGGGCGGGCACCTGGACAACCCCACCCTGTCCCAGGCGGTGGCCGAGCTCAGCGGCCTGGACCTGCCCGACCCGCTGACCAGGCTCTTTCCCCAGGGGCTCCCTCCGCGCCGACCGGAACTGCGGACATCCCATATCAGTGGGTGATAAGTTCCACAAACCGGCCCTTTCCGGTACCGTTACCCTCGCGTTACCCCTAGGCTCTGCGCCCGGACCCCGTGCCAAGCCACCGGCGGTCCCCGCTGTCTCCCGTGCTCGGCTCCACCCGCTTCCGGGGCCCGCACCACCCGGCGCACCGCGCCTCCCACGGCCGCCGTGCCGGGAGGTCACCGCCACGCCCCTGTTCCCGTTCGAAGGACTGTGTTGTGGGCACAAACGAGCCCCAGATACCACCCGCCGACGACCATGAGGCGGCCACCGAGGCCGCACCCGTCGTCGGCCCCCGCCTGGCCGCCGCGCGCTCGCGTTCGCGCCGCAAGCGCGCCCTGGTCGTGGCCTCCGCCGCTGGTCTGACCCTGGTCGTGGGCGGCACCGCCGCCGCGGCCGTCCTCATCTCCGGTGCCGACCCGGACACCGCCACCAACGCCGCGGGCATCCCGCGGGCCCAGCCCCAGACGCTGGTCGTGGAGGAGCCCGAGGAGGACACCGCCCAGGCCGAGGACGACCAGGACCGCACCCAGGCCGCCGCGCCCCAGGCCCTGACCGCCTCCGGCTCCGACATCCGCGAGGAGCCCGAAGAGGAGGAGACCACCGCGCCCGAGGCACCCTCAGGTGAGACCGGTGGCTCCAGCGGGGGCGAGGGCACCGGAGAGGGCGGCACCTGCGAGGCCTCCTTCTACGGAGACGGCTTCCACGGCGCCACCACCGCCAGCGGGGAGACCTTCGACACCTACGGAATGACGGCCGCGCACAAGACGCTGCCGTTCGACACCATGGTGAAGGTGACCAACCCCAACAACGGCAAGTCGGTCACGGTCCGCATCAACGACCGCGGCCCCTTCATCGCCGGACGCTGCCTGGACCTGTCCACGGCCGCCTTCGACGAGATCATCGGCACCGGCGCCGGTG
Source organism: Nocardiopsis eucommiae (assembly GCF_965344335.1). Classification (NCBI taxonomy): domain Bacteria; kingdom Bacillati; phylum Actinomycetota; class Actinomycetes; order Streptosporangiales; family Nocardiopsidaceae; genus Nocardiopsis; species Nocardiopsis eucommiae. Next base: position 8,273 of record NZ_CBDRIY010000051.1, on the reverse strand, counting down.
TGGGCACCGTCGCCTGGGAGGTCGTCGGGTAGGCCCACACCCCCCGACGGCACGTCCGGCGCGCCCCGCACCCCACCGGTGCGGGGCGCGCCGCCGTCTTCACCCCCGACACCCCGCTGACCTGGGCCGACCAACCCCCACACATCGTCGACCCCACGTAGACTCCCCCCACCGGGGCCACCACACGCCCCACCCCAGGCCGCCCACCAGCGAGCACGGGGCCCCGCACGTCGCCACGGCATGGCACAATCCCCACCACCCACACCGCAGGCACCACAACACCAAGGGGAGTCGGGCGTTGTTCCGCACCACCACCGGCTGGGTCGTCTCGCCCACCGACCTCGTCGACACACTGGAGTGCGACCACCGCAGCGCCCTCAAGAGCGCGCTCGCCGCCCACGTGCCCGGCGCACCCCACCCCGAAGAGGTCGACGCCCTGGTCGCCCACCACGGCGACCTCCACGAGAAGGCCGAACTCGACCGCCTCACCGCCCTGTTCGGCGACGACCTCGTACGCGTGGAACCCCCCACCGCCGACGACCACTCCCTGGCCCAGGCCGCCCGAGCCACCGCCGAGGCCATGGCCGCCGGAGCCCCCGTCATCTACCAGGCCTCCTTCCACCACCCCCTCACCGACACCGTCGCCTTCCACGGACGCGCCGACTTCCTCATCCGCTCCGACCTGGACCCCGCCACCGGCCACCCCCGCCCCGACGCCACCACCCCCCACACCTACGAACCCTGGGACACCAAACTCGCCCGCCGACCCGGACCCGCCGCCGTGGTCCAGCTCGCCGCCTACGCCCAGGCAGTGACCGTCCTGCACGGCCACGCCCCCCAGCACATGCACCTGCTCACCGGCGACCAGCACACCCACACGCTGCCCACCGCCGAGTTCACCCCCATCCTCACCACCATCACCGAACGCCTCCTGGCCCACCTGGCCACCGAACCCGCCCTGCCCGCCCCCACCTGGGGCCAGCCCCGCCCCGCCTGCGAGGGCTGCGGCTACAACACCTGGTGCTCCCAAGGCCGCACCGCCGCCCGTCACCTGTCCCTGGTCGCCGGGCTGCGCACCGACCAGGCCACCAAACTCAGCGACGCGGGCCTGGACACCATCGACGCCCTGGCCTGCGCACCCGACGACGCCCGCCCCACCACCCTGCCGCGCCGCTCCTTCGACCAACTGCGCGCCCAGGCCGCCCTCCAGGTCCGCCAGGACACCACCCGCACCCCCGCCAACCCCCAGGGCACCGTCACCGCCGAGGTGTTCTCACCCGAGGGCCTGGCCACCCTGCCCGCCCCCAGCCCCGGCGACGTCTTCTTCGACATGGAGGGCTACCCCTACCACTCCCGCCAGGGCGAACGCGGCCTGGAGTACCTGTTCGGCGCCACCACCGAGGACACCGACGGACACGAGACCTTCCACGCCTTCTGGGCCCACGACCGCGCCCAGGAGAAGCAGGCCCTGGAGGACTTCGTCGACTTCGTCACCGCGCGGGTCGACGCCGACGAGAACGCGCACGTCTACCACTACGCCTCCTACGAGGTGGACCGGCTCAAACACCTGAGCGCGGAGTTCGACACCCGCGAGGAGGAGGTCGACCGGCTCCTGCGCGAGAACCGGCTCGTGGACCTGTTCACCGTGGTCCGCAAGAGCCTGCGCGTGTCCCAGCGCTCCTACTCCATCAAGTACCTCGAACCCCTCTACCTGGACTCCTCCCGCGACGGCGGCGTCACCACCGCGGCCTCCAGCATCGACGCCTACGCCGCCTACCTGGCCGCGCACGAGGCCGGAGACACCGCCGAGGCCGACCGGATCCTGGCCGACATCGCCGCCTACAACCGCGACGACTGCCACTCCACCGCCCGCCTGCGCGACTGGCTGGAGGGCCACCGCACCGCACAGGGCATCACCGACCGGCCCCTCATCCAGTTCGAACTCACCGAGGAGGAGGCCGAGCGCGCCCGCAAACGCGCGGAGAAGGCCGCCCGCCACGCCGCCCTGACCCGACCCCTCCTCGAACACGTGCCCTCCGACCCCGACGAGCGCACCCCGCAGGACCAGCCCCGCGCCTCCCTGGCCGCCCTGGTCGGCTACTACCAGCGCGAGAACACCCCGCCCTGGCGCGAACACTTCCAACGCCAGAGCGCACCCCTGCAGGACCTGGAGACCGACAGCAACTGCGCGGTGCCCTGGCAGGTGCACGTGGGGGAGTGGGAGGAGCCCACCGGCAGGCGCACCAAGGCCCGGCGCGAGGTGTCCATGCGCCTGGACCGCGCCCACCCCAACCCCTTCACCACCGGAGAGAGCGTCCACCTGCTCCACCCCGGAGCCCCCGGCCAGGCCGCCACCACCCACCCCGCCACCGTCACCCGCGCCGAACCCGACGCCCTGACCCTGGTGGAGACCGCCCACCCCGACGAGACCGTCTCCCGCGCCCCCGTCGCGGCCCTGCCCGGCTCCCCGGTGGACCCCAAACCCAAGGACGGCGCCCTGGAGAGCGTGGCCCACACCGCCGTGGCGGGCCTGCCCGAGTGGCCCCACCACCCCGGACTGGACGTCCTGCGCCGCCTGCCCCCGCGCCTGCACCCCCCGGGCCCGCTGCCCGCCCCCGACCAGGGCGACCTCATCAGCGCCGCCATCACCGCCGTCGACCGCCTGGACCACTCCTACCTCGCCGTCCAGGGACCGCCCGGCGCCGGCAAGACCTACCTGGCCGCCCAACTCATCACCCACCTGATCAAGGAGGGCCGCAGCGTCGGAGTGTGCTCCACCGGGCACAAGGCCGTGGAGAACGTCATGGCCGCCGCCCTGCGCGCCGCCGACCAGCAGGGCCTGGAAGTGGCCGCCGCCAAACGCCCGCGCGGCGGCCGGAAGGACCCCGACGCCCCCTGGGAACAGCCCTCCAGCCAGAAGGTCCTGGCCAACTGGCGCGCCAAACGCGCCGCCCAGGGCCAACCCGTCCTCATCGGCGGCACCGCCTGGGGCCTGTCCGGCGCCGACACCATCGCCGACCCGCTCGACGTGCTCATCATCGACGAGGCCGGACAGTTCGCCCTGGCCGACACCCTCGCGGTGTCCGCCTCGGCCCACAACCTCGTCCTGCTCGGCGACCCCCAACAACTGCCCCAGGTCGTCCAGGGAGTGCACACCGAGGGCGCCGACGCCTCCGCCCTGCAACACCTCATGGGCGCGGACGCCATCATCGACCCCGCCCTGGGCTACTTCCTCGACCAGACCCGCCGCATGCACCCCCACGTGTGCGCGCCCGTCTCCGACCTGTCCTACCAGGGCCGTCTCCAGGCCCACCCCTCCACCGCCCACCGCACCCTGGGCACCCCCACCGCCCCCAGCGACCTCACCCCGGGCGTGTACACCCTGCCCGTCCACCACACCGGGCGCACCACCCACAGCCCCGAGGAGGTCGAGGCGGTGGTGGCCGCCGCCCGCCACCTGGTCACCGAACGGGTCACCACCGACCCCGACCAGGGCCCCCGCCCCCTCACCGGCCACGACATCCTCGTCGTGGCCCCCTACAACCTCCAGGTGCGCACCCTGCGCCAGGCCCTGGCCCACGCCCAACACGACACCCCCGCCCTGGAGGGCGTCCGCGTGGGCACGGTCGACAAGTTCCAGGGCCAGGAGGCCGCCGCCGTCCTGTGCTCGATGACCACCTCCGACGCCGCCGAGACCAGCCGCGGCCCCTCCTTCGTCCTGGACCGCAACCGGCTCAACGTCGCCCTCTCCCGAGCCCAGGTCCTGGCCCTGGTGGTGCACTCACCCGACCTGCTCACCACCGCCCCGCGCACCATCGACGAACTCCGCCTGCTGGCCGCCTTCACCGGACTGGTCGGCGCCGCCCGACCCTGGCCCCAACAGTGACTCCCTCACCATGAGAACCACCCCACACGCCGACGCCCCAGGGTTTCGGACACCCCCCAGGTGGAGTACGTTTTAGGGAGCACACCACGCCCGACCCGCGAGCGCCGAGCGCCTCGCGAGCGCTGGCCACGGCGTGCGCCACGAGGGAGTGTTCCGCGGATGCTTTGCCAGGCTCCTCCGAGCCCGCGCCCACCGGGTCGCGCGGCACGGCCACGGCCAGCCCGGCCTCGCCCCCGCACCGGTGAACACGACCCAGCCCACCCCCACACCCGCTGGTGGGCCACGCCGCCCCGGCCCGCCACCGTTCTCGAAAGGCACCACGGCCCCCGTGTCTGAACGTCCCTCCTCCTCCGGCGGTGGCCGCAACACCCGCCACCCCACCGGCATCCGTGTCGTCGTCATCGTCCTGGCACTGCTCGCGCTGGCCCTGGGCCCCTTCGGCTACCTGATGGGCGTCGACGCCGACTCCCACGCCGGTTCGGCCGCCGAGTGGTTCACCCTGGCCTTCGGCGCGGCCGTGGGCCTGCCCTTCCTGGCCGCGGCCGTGGCCACCGTGGCGGGGGACCGCAGGGCCGCCCTGTGGTCGCTGGCGCTGCTGATCTGGCCCGTGGTGTTCGTCGTGGTCATCCACCTGGCCGGTCTGGCCGGGTAGGCTCCCGGGGGTGTCACCCAAGAAACGCAACCGCCGCAAGCCCGCCCAGGGGTCGTCCGAGCAGAACCCGACCCCCGAGGCGGGCCGTGTCGAACCCGGGCACACCCCGGACAAGCGCCCCGTGAGCCGGACCCCCGTCACGGTCGCGGACCCGCCCGACCGCAGGATCACCGCCCTGTGGGTCCTGCTGTGGTCGCTGTGGGCCCTGGGCAGCCCGCTGGCCCTGCTCGCCCTGCTCCTGGCCGGGCTCAACGCCTTCGACATGACCGCCGACCCGATCGACCCCGGCGCGGTGCCCGACCCGGGGCTGCTCGCCGAGCAGGAGGCCCAGGCGGTGCGCGCCATCGGCACCGCCCTGATCTGGTTCCTGGTCATGGCCTGGGTCGTCCCGGCCGTGGGAGCGATCACCGCCGCCGTGCTGCGCCGTAGGATGGCGGCGATCTCCTTCACCGTCGCGCTGGCCCTGTCGGTGGGGCTGCTCCTGCTCACCGTCTCCCCGGTCGAGCTGTGGGGAGCGCTCACCACCCACCTGTTCGGCTGACACCCCTTGCCCGCACGCCCGCCCCGCCTGCCACCTCCGGGCCCCCACCCGGGCCACAATGGAACCCGTGGACACCACCGACCCCTCCCTGACACCCGAGCCCCGGGCCGAGATCGCCCTGCCCTCCACCGTGCGCTCGCGCCTGGAGCACCTGGACCAGAGCGTCCTGGTGGACACCCGCGCCCTGGAACGGGTGCGTGAGCGCTTCGACACCGAGCAGGCGCACACCCTGGGCCGGTACCTGACCAACGCCCAGTCCCCGGCCACCCTGCGCGCCTACCGCGCCGACTGGACCTCCTTCGGCGCCTGGTGCCTGACCGAACAGCGCACCTCCCTGCCCGCCGACCCCGTGGACGTGGCCGTCTACCTCGCCGCCTGCGCCGAGCAACGGGGTGAGGACGGCACCACCTGGGCGTTCTCGCCCTCCACTCTGGAGCGCCGCTCGGCCGCCATCGCCGCCGTGCACGGCGCCCACGGTCTGGACTCGCCCACCCGCGCCGAGGTGGTCAGGATGACCCTGCGCGGCATCCGCCGCACCCGCAGGGCCCGCCCGCGCCGTAAGGCCCCCGTGGTGCTGAGCACCCTGGAGTCGATGCTGGCGGTGCGCCCGGCCGAAGGCCATCCCGGGGGAGTGGCCCGCAGGCGCGACGCCGTGCTGCTGCTCACCGGCTTCGCCGGGGCGCTGCGCCGCTCGGAGCTGGCCGGGCTGAGCTTCGACGACCTGGAGCTGCGCACCGACGCCGCCTCCGGGGCGCCCACCCTGGTGGCGTCACTGTGGGCGACCAAGACCGACCAGGAGGGCCGGGCCCACCAACGGGTGGCGCTGCCCCGGGGCCGTCACCGCCTGACCTGCCCGGTGTGCGCGGTGGCCGACTGGTCGGCGCTGGTGGTGGTGCACCGCGACGGGGGAGCGGAGGCGGTGCGCGCCTGGCTCGAACGTCCCCGGGCCCCCGAGGCCGCCCCGGCCCACTCCTGCCAGGACCTGACCCGTCTGGAGCTGGCCGACGGCACCGGGCGGCCGCTGCTGCCCGCCGTGGACCGGCACGGACGTGTGGCGGACAGGGCCATGACCCCCAAGTCCGTGGGCAACCTGGTCAAACGCTACGCCGAACGGGCCGGGCTGGACCCCGACGACTTCGGCGGTCACTCCCTCAGAGCCGGGTTCGCCACCCAGGCCGCGCTGGGCGGGGCCAACGACCGCGAGATCATGCGGCAGGGACGGTGGACCAACGCCCAGACCGTCCACGACTACATCCGCACCGCCAACCCACTGGAGGACAACGCGGTCACCCGACTGGGCCTGTGAGCCCACCCAGGGCGTGTGAGCTGCGACTCAACGGACACCCGCTCATCTCGAAACACCAACAAACCCACCAGCAACGCCAGATACAACCCGTTAAAGTGCGATCCTTCCCTGATGAGACATTAGGTTGGTTGCGTGAGAAAGGGGACGGTCCCATGGTCGACGAGTTTCGCGCGGCATTCCAAGAACTGATCGACGCCTCCGTCGCCACCGACCCCCAACAGTTCCCACCCGCCGTCCACAAGGTCTACCTCCTCGCCTCCCAGATCCCCGCCTCCGAACGGGAACTGGCCCTGGAGGCCCTCACCCCGCTCCTGTCCGGAGACCACGCGGCCCCCGGCATCATCGCCGACCTGTCCGTCGTCGCCGGAGCCCTGGTCGAGATGGGCACCGACCCCGGCCCCGCGGGCGTCGAGATCCTGCACCGTCTGCGCACCATGGGCAGGGGCGCCATCGTCTTCGTCCGCGCCTGGGAACGCACCGGCGGCGGCCCCCCGCCCGACCCCGACGCCGTCACCGCCGACGCCGAAGCACGCGTGGCCGCCGACCTGGGCCCCGACGCCCCCGCCGCCACCATGTGCTGGTGGACCATCCGCCGCCACGGCCTGGCCGCCCGCACCATGCTGGGGGAGCCCAGCGTCCGCGCCCACACCCGGAACGACCCCTCCACACACACCGAACTCGTCGCCATCGCCCACCAGCTCAGCGACCACCTCGACGAGTTCGACGAGGTCCGCGCCCTGCTGCGCATGGCCGAGACCTCCTCCGCCCTGGTCATGGACCGCGCCTCCGGCCGCGCCTTCCGCGTCCGCTTCGACGGCGTCAGCGACAACTTCCAACTCCACACCCTGCTCGCGGACGCCCTCATCGGCCCCCACGGCCAGGGACTGCCCGGAGACGCCCCCGACCCGCGCTGGACCGCCTCCTTCCGCGACGGCCCCGTCGACCCGGCCGCCCAGACCGTGTGGGGCTGGTGGAACCTCGTCGCCCACGACGGCGCCTGGGTCTGGAACGAGGGCGTACCCGCCGAGATCCCCACCATCGACAGCGAACACGTCCTGGTCCTGGACGAACAGCCCTACCCGCGCTCCTGGAACGCCGGACGCCGCCTGCCCCACGTACGCGCCTGGCTGGAGGTGGACTCCGAACTCGACACCGAGGAGGCCTCCCTGTGGTGGAAGCGGGTGGCCCCGGCCGAACCCGCCATCCCCGACCCCGACGCCCAGGACCACACGCCCCTGCCCGAACCCGTGGTCCTGCACACCCCCGCCTCCGAGGCCCAGCGCGTACGCGGTTTCGTCCCCCGGGTCAGCACCGAGGACGATGACCACCGCGACCCGGTCGAGGAACCCGCCGCGCCCGACCTCGCGACCGGGAGCACCACCGGACTCGTGGACGCTCCACCACGCTCGACCGCACTGCCCACCACCGGACACGGAGACGGCACCGCTCCCGTCGACGCCCTGCCCGACCGGCCCGCGCCGTCCGTCGAGCCCTGGGAGCCCGACCTCATCGACGCCGACGACGACGGCAGCGGCCCGCACCACCCCGAACAACGGGGGAGCGCCGACCCGGACCCGCGTGAGGACGACCGCGCCCCACGGACGCACGCGCGCTCCGGCGCCCCCGCGACGGAGGGCGTGGCCGACCCGCCCGAGGAGGGGGAGCGGGCCGCTCCCTCGACCGCCGGCCCGGGGGAGCGGGACCGGGCCCCCGGGGCCGCGCCTGCCGCGACCACCCCCACCGGGCTGCCCCGCATGCCGCGCGGGGTCTCCCAGAGCTCGGGCTGGGGTCCGGCCTGGCGCTGAGAGCGCCCCAGGGGACCGCATACCACGCAGCGACGCCGTGGGGGGGGGGGGGGGGGGGGGGGGGGGGGGGGGGGGGGGGGGGG
>NZ_CBDRIY010000050.1:0-38300 GCF_965344335.1 Nocardiopsis eucommiae | reverse complement strand
GGGGGGGTTGGGGGGAGACCCCACCCCACCCCCCCGCACGCGCGGACTACTTGCCGAAGCCGGAGCCTCCGCCGCGGTTGTCGCTTCCGCTGCCGCCGCTGTTGTTGGAGTTGTTGTTGCCTCCGCCGCCGAAGCCGCCGAAGAAGAAGAAACCACCGCCACCGCCGCTGCGGCCGTTGGAGCAGTCGTCGGTCGGGGACGGGCTGGGAGTGGGGCCGGACGCCGTGTTCGTGGTCCCGGTGGTGGTCGAGCTGGTGGAGCTCGTCGTGCTCGCGCTGGGGTCGTCCTTCGGGTCGCAGTCGGCGTTGTTGCCGCCGCTGGAACAGGCCGAGAGGAGGATCAGCAGGGCGGTCGCCCCGCCGATCGCGGCGAGCTTGTGTCTGGGAGCACGGGCTCCCCTGGTCGTGGTCGTGGCCATGTCGGCCTCCTCTTAGGGGGTCAGGGTCGTGGTCGTCGTCACCAGTTCGTCGCTCTGCGGGTAGGCGTGCCAGGTGCGCCAGCGCAGGGACGCCCCGCTGCCGGAGGTCAGGTGCAGCGCGGTGATCGCGAGTGGATCACCGGGGAAGGCGACGAGGAGCCCGCCGGGCGAGTCGGAGGTCACGTCGTGGACCCCCGCCACCCGGCGGGCGAGTTCCGCGCGAGACAACGACTCGACGACCGAGTCGAAGCGGTAGTCGCCCACCCCAGGCAGGGGGTGCTCGGCGTTGCCGGGTAGTCCGCCGGAGGAACCCGGCAGACAGGCGACCGTCTCCACCAGCTCACCGCCGTCGGGACCGGGGCGCAGGACCACCTGGTGCGAGGCGCCGAGCACCCGTAGCTCGACCTCTCTGCCCGACACCGTGACGGCGCGGGTGGCGAGGGGTGCGACCAACGGGTGGCTCAGGGTCCAGACCAGGTCGTCGGCCTTGGTGTCGACGAAGGGGGCGCTGATGCTCGCGCGCATGTGGGTGTCAGCTCCCGGGGAAGATCGTGAAGGTACCGGGGGCGACCTTGGTTCCGGTGCTGACTTCCCAGCTGCCGTGGTCGAACCGCTCGAAGGCGAGCAGCTGGCCGTCCTCGGACTCGTAGTCGGCGTAGTCCATGCCACCCTCGGCCTTGAGGCCGGTGGTGCCCTCGGAGCGGTAGGAGCCGGAGCCCTTCTCCTCCAGCTTGTAGGTGACGCCCTCCAGCTCGATGGACTTGCCCTGGGGGACCATGGTCAGGTCCGGGCGGCCGGTCCACAGGGCCAGCTCGACGTCCGGGTCCTCCTCGACCGAGAGCCAGCGCTTGCCGCCCTCGACCTCCAGGAAGTGCTCGGACCAGACGTAACCGCCCTCGGACAGACGGAGGGTGCCACGGATCCAGGTCCGCTCGTTGCCCCAGTCGATCATGTCCCCCGCCTTGATGTTGCGCGGGTCACCGGCGGTGTCGGTCGTGGCGGAGGCGGCGAAGGGGTCCTGGGGAGGCGGGGGCGGAGTGTCCTTCTTCTGGGCCTGGGAGCGCTGCTTGTATATCAGGACCGCGATCACGATCCCGGCGATGAGAATCAGTAGCAGGAGGAGTTCGATCACCAGTGTTCCTCGATTCGCGGTGAAGCACGTCTTGGGGGTTCTCCCGGGGCCGGGCGGTCCCGTGCGATGTGACGCCGGTGCGGGAGGTGTGGTTCCGCTCCTGGCCGGATCGGGTCAGGGAAAGAGGGCGCTGGGGGGAACTCGTCTCGGGTGTCAGCAGTGCGCAGGACCAGCACGTTCCGGATTTTTCGGACCGTTACTCCCTCCAGCCTAGGTGGTTTACGGTCTGTCTCGGGGACCGGTACGCAGCGTGCCGGGAACGCCACGGGGCCCGCGCGTGTCGCGCGGGCCCCGTGGCGGGTCGGGTCTCGGTCCGTCGTCAGGGGCGGGGGTCCCCGGTCTCCAGGGGGAGGGCGTCGTCCCCTCCCCAACGGCTCCACGAGCCCGGGTAGAGGCGGGTCCCGCCGAACCCCGCGTGCTCCAGGGCCAGGAGGTCGTGGCAGGCCGTCACCCCGGAACCGCAGTAGGCCGTGACGGTGCGGGCGGAGTCCGCGCCGAGGGCCGCGAAGCGTTCACGCAGGACCTCGGGTGCGGCGAGGAGGCCGTCCGGGGCCAGGTTGGCGGGCCACTCGGCACTGCGGGCGCCGGGGATGTGACCGGCGCGGGCGTCCACCGGGGCGGGGGCCTCACCGGTGAAGCGGCCGTGCACACGGGCGTCCAGGAGCAGCTGGTCGGGGTCGGCCAGCTCCTTCTGGAGGGCGTCGGTGTCGACGATGCGGTCCGCGGGCCAGGGAAGGGCGGTCCGGTGGGCGGGGGCGGCGCTCACCTCACCCTTCTCCAGGTCGCCGGTCCAGGTGGGGAGACCGCCGTCGAGGAAGGCGGCGGGGGTGCCCAGGACCCGCAGCATCCACACCAGGCGTGCGGCCACGGAACCGTTCGCGTCGTCGTAGACGACCACGGAGGAGCGGTCACCGATCCCGAGACGGCCCAGGGTGCGGGCGAAGTCGGCGGCGGCCGGAAGCGGGTGGCGGCCGCCCTCGTCGCTGGAGGGCGCGGCGAGGTCGGTGTCCACGTCGGCGTGTACGGCCCCGGGGATGTGGCCGTTCAGGTGGGCCTCGCGGCCGGAGCGGCCGTCGAGGTACCAGCGGGAGTCGACGAGGACCACCTCGTCGCGGTGGTCACGGAGCCAGGCGGCGGAAACGGCCACCGGCAGGGACAGCGTCTGATCGGACATGGCGACAGCCTAGTGGGGGCACCTGTCGGAGAGTCGCCGCGCCCCGACGCACGGTTGCGGTCAGGTGCCGGGGGCGGAGGGGCCCGAGGAGGGGCGGAAGGCCGCGTACGCCAACCCGGTCAGGAGCGGGACGGAGAACCACAGCTGGTACCAGAAGACCGAGCCGAGGTCCGACCACGGCATGGTGGCCACGGAGGCCGAGCCCACCAGTCCGATCGCGAACGTCACCGCGCTCCGGGGCAGGTACGGGGCGGAGGGCAGGCCGTCGAGGAACAGCCGGGCCGCCAGGAGGGCGGCGCCCAGGAACCACAGGGAGAGGAAGATCTGGTGCCGGGCGGGGTCGGGGACGGCGTCGTCCCAGGCCGAGAGGGTCAGGACCAGGCCGACGGCGAGGACGACGGGGCCGCCCACCGCCGCAGGGGTGAGGGGCGTCCGACTGGGGGTGCGCGTTCCGGTGTGTGCCTCCATAGGCATCACCCATGCCCCGAGGGTGCCGGTCCATGCCTGGACGGGCGGGTCGGCTTCGCCACAGATCGGGCGGGTTTGGGGAGAGGGGGCGTCGGAGGCCGACGACCAGGAGGGACGACATCCGTCATGTGCGCCTAGGGGCGCGCCGCGTCCCGGTCCATGCGGTGGACGTGCAGGATCCACCAGAGCCCCAGGGCCGGCAGCACCAGCGGGATGAACAGGTAGCCGCTGCCGAAGTGGGACCACACCGTGTCGTCCGGGAACGCCCCGGCGGCCAGCACACTGAGTGCGCCCACCACGAGGACCCCGATCATCTCCACGGACACCGACACCAGCGCGACCACGCGCGAGGTGCGTCCGGCACGGGCCAGGCCCACCGCCGCGACCAGGTAGATCAGCCCGGCGAGTACGGAGAGTCCGTACGCCAGCGGGGCCTCGTCGAACCGGGTGGCCAGCTGGTAGGAGCCGCGCGCGGTCGCCGCGAGCGCGAAGACGGCGTACACCGCGACCAGCAGTCGGCCGGGGCCGGTGCGCAGGGTGCGGTCGGCGGATACCTCAGACAACGGGGCTCCAGATCTGCTCGACGCGGACCAGGAGGACGGGGAGGATCAGGCAGGCGAAGGCGATCACGGCCGGACCCCACTTGCTGCGCTCCATGAACCCCCACACGGCGCAGGCGGGCGGCAGCAGCGCGACGGTCGCGAGGTAGGAGACGAGCATGACCGTCTCCCCCGGGCGTTCGCCGCCGACCATCGCCACGGTGACCGCGCCGACCTGTCCGAGGACCAGCAGCCACAGCACGCCCATGCCCACCAGGTGGGGGACGAGCATCGGCTGGTCGCGGAAGGTGGAGACGAGACACCACACGGCCATCGCCAACGACACCATCTGAATGGTCATGGTCAGCCAGTCGACCACGCCGCCTCCGCTCCGCACGTCCGCCCATGTCAGCGGACCCAACAAACTACGACGCATCGTAGTCGTTGGCGGACACCACCGCGTACCCGGCCCCGTCCCGGGGCCGGGTCCACCGGTTCAGCGCTTCCAGTAGAAGACGTCGGCGGTCGCGGACGTGACCTGGGCCTCGACCTTGCCGTACTGCGCCACCCGCACGCGCACCCGGCGTCCCTCACCCAGGTTGCCCTTCCACGAGTAGGTGAAGTGAGCGCGGCCACCCACGTGCACGGGGCTGTCGATCGGCCGGTTGCGCGCCACCTTCCAGCCGCCGTCCCCGTTCGGCTCGTACTCGGTGAGGCGGATCTGCGCCTCGGCGCCGGAGTCGAGCCCCTCCAGGGTCACCCCGACGGAGATGTCGTAGTAGGCGCCCTTGGTCTCCTCGACCCCGACGAGGGCGTAGAACTCCCCGGTCTCGCCGTCGTGCCGCTTGTCGAAGGCCAGGCTCGCCCAGCTGCCGGGCTCCAGCTTCTGGGCCTTGTCCTTCTCGAACCTGCGGTGAGAGGGCATGTCGTCGTCTCCTTCAGTGTTTCCGGGAGCCTTGGCGAAGGTGCCGTCCTTGACCAGCGCGTAGGCCTTGTCGCCTGGGCAGGACGTGGAGATGAAGTCGCGGTGGCCGAGCACCTTGCCGGAGATGGAGGTGTCCGGCTCCATGAGCCACTGCCGCAGCTGTCGGACCGCGTTGATCTGGTCGGGGGTGATCGGGTCGGAGGGGCCGGTGGCCAGGGTGCAGGAGTAGTGGGAGGAGTTCCCGCCCGGCTGCGCGGCCTGGGTCCGGTACAGTCCGCGCCCTTCGAGCACGTACCCGTGGGGACAGGCCATCCAGCTGTACCCGATGTCCGCCCAGCCCCGGGAGGGGCCGGTGTGGAAGCTGCGGGTGTTGCGCCAGTAGGTGACGCAGGAGGAGTGGTTCTTGTTCGCGAGGTTCTGGTCGCTGCTGTCGTAGTGGATGACGAGACCGGAGCGGGGGTTGGCCTGCTCTGCGGGGGAGGACCCCCAGCCCAGATCGGACCTGGACACATATTTGCTTGGTCGAGGCATGGGCCCATTGTCCCCTGCGAGGACTTCTCTACGTGTCGATTCCGTGACAACGGGCTATATGTGTAGAAAGTGATTTCTGGGTCGTGCGTCCCTTTTGTGTCTCAAGTGACTAGAGGGGCCAGAGGAACACCACGGCCTCGGCGGAGACCAGGTGCGCGTCGGACTCCCCGGACTGCGCCGCCCAGACCTCGACGCGGTGGCCCGGTTCCAGGCGGTCCTTCCACGTGTAGGTGAACCCCCCGTGCCCGACCGCGTGGGTGGTGACCTCCACCGGCAGCTCCCGGTGGAGGGAGCCGTCCGGCGCGAACTCGACCGCGCGCAGCTGGACCTCCCGGCCCGGGGTGATGTTGGTGAGCGTCACTCCCACCGCGAGGTCGTACAGGGCACCACCGGGCTCGGCGGCCCCCGCCAGTTCCGCCGGATCGGTCGGAGGCCGACCGTCGCGCAGGTCGAACTCGATCCGGTGCCACTCCCGAGGCTTCAGCGGTTGGCCGGTGGACTTGGCGAAGCGACGGTAGCCGGGTGTCATGGTGGGCCCCTCCGTGGGACATCGGGTGGCCCTGCCCTGCCACCTGCGGTCACATCAAAAAGTAGTCCAGTGAGCACCACACGTGTCCGATCCGGTCCGGGCGCGTCCCCATCCGAGCTCGTCGCCTCGCCCGACGCCCAAGGGCGCGGCTCGCACGCCCTCCGGTCCGAGCCGGTGTGTCCGGGCACGGTGGGCGTCTCGCGTGCGGCCGCGCGCGTGCCTCAGCGGCGTGGGCGTGCCGAGGCGGCCGTGTCGGCCGGACCGGTGGTGCCGAGGGGATTGGTGTGGCCCGTGTGCGTGGCGGTGCGGGCGCGTTCCGGGGCGTGCGCCACGATGGAGGCACCGCCCCTCGAAAGGTGTGAACCATGCGCTCCGCCCACGTCGTCAGCGTCGTCCGGGAGGCCGAACAGGCGCTCATGGCCCGACTCCCCGAAGGCGCTCTGATGCGCCGGGCCGCCATGGGCCTGGCCATCCACTGCGCCCGCATGCTGCCCCGCGTCCACGGCTCCCGCGTGACGCTGCTGGTCGGCGGCGGCGACAACGGCGGTGACGCCCTCTTCGCGGGGGCCAGCCTGGCGGCGCGGGGCGCGTGCGTGCGTGCGGTTCTGGCGGGCAGACGGGTCCATCCCGAGGGTCTGGCCGCGCTGCGGGCGGCGGGCGGTCGGATGATCGACAACGGCCCGGCCGCGGCCTCCGGGGCGCCTGGGGCCCAAATGAATTTCGGGACTCACGGGGAGGGTGGTGCGCCCCGCGCGCTGATCACCGCCGAGGCGCGGGCGGCGGTCCTGGACGCCGACCTCCTCGTCGACGGCCTGGTCGGGATCGGTGGCAGCGGCGGACTGCGCGAACCCTACGCCTCGCTCGCCGTCCTGGCGTCGGACGCGCCCGCCGCCGTCGTCGCGGTGGACCTGCCGAGCGGGGTGGACGCCGACACCGGGGAGGTCCCCGGGGAGGCGGTGCGCGCGGACGCCACGGTCACCTTCGGCACGTACAAGCCGGGGCTGTTCGTCGACCCGGGAGCGGTGCGGGCCGGGCGGGTCAGCCTCGTGGACATCGGGCTGGACCCGGAGCTGCCCGAGGCCGACCTCGTCCGTCCACAGGCTGTGGACATCGCCCGACTCCTGCCCGTTCCCTCCGCCGAGGACGACAAGTACCGCCGGGGCGTGCTCGCCGTCCGGGCCGGGTCCGACCAGTACCGGGGTGCCGCCGTCCTGTGTGTCGGCGGCGCGCTGCGCACCGGGGTGGGCATGGTCCGCTACGGGGGCGGCGAGGACGTCCTCTCCCAGGTGATCGCCCGCTGGCCTGAGGTCGTGGGGCTGCACCTGGACCCGAGGAGCAGCACCGACCTCGGTCCGGGACGCGTCTCGGCTGTGGTGGTCGGGCCCGGCCGCGGCACCCACCCCGCCAACGCGGACGAGCTGCGCGCCCTCCTGGAGAGCGACGTCCCGGCGCTGCTCGACGCGGACGCCCTCAACCTGGTGTCGAGCAGCGTCGCCCTCACCGAGCTGGTGCACCGGCGGGGCGCGCCGACCCTGCTCACCCCGCACGCGGGGGAACTGGCCCGACTGCTGCCGGACACCGACCGCGCGGAGATCGAGGCGCACCGGTTGGAGCAGGCCACCCGGGCCGCGAAGCTGTACCGGTCGACGGTCCTGCTCAAGGGGTCCACGACGGTGATCGCCCACCCGGGGGAGCGGACGGTGGTCAACCCCACGGGCACCCCGCTGCTGGCCACCGCCGGCTCGGGCGACGTGCTGTCAGGGGTGGCCGGGGCGCTGCTGGCCTCGGGTCTGTCCGGGCAGGACGCCGCGATGTGCGGCGCCTACCTGCACGGGCGGGCGGCGGTCCTGGCCCGGGAGGGTGCCCCGATCAGCGCCTCGGACCTGCTGGACGCGCTGCCCCTCGCGGTCGCGGAGGTCACGACCGGGCGGCCTCCAGGCCGAGCCTGACGATGTCGGTGATGAAGTAGTCGCCGGGGTCGCGGGAGTCGCGCAGCAGGTGCAGTGTGGAGTCGTCGACCCACATGTACTCGGTGTGCTTGTCGGCCTCCAAAGCGGGGGCGGACAGGTCGCCGTCCACCCGGACCAGGTAGTCGACCTCGCGTCGGGTCACCCCGTCACCCGGGTCCCAGTCCAGCCGGTACAGCTCCGCGACCACGGCGGACAGGGTCCAACCGGTCTCCTCGCGAATCTCGCGGGCCAGCGCCTGGAGCATGGTCTCGCCGTCCTCCACGTGTCCCCCGACGATGTCCCAGCAGTGCGGGAACACCTTGCGGGTGCCCGACCTGCGCTGGGCGAAGGCGTGGCCCCGCGCGTCGACGACCACGGCCCCGGCGACCCAGCGCTCGCCGTCGGCGGTGTCGGGGAAGGCGATTCCCTCAGCGATCTCCACGTTCACGGTGCTCTCCTTCTCGGGTTGCCTACTCGGGGGTCCCCCGGCGGGGCAGGCGCAGCGTGAGCAGCTTGGCGCGCGGTGCGAGCGTCCCGGCCAGGTCGAACACGCCCTCGGTGCGGCTGCGGTCCTCGTCGAGTACCGAGAACAGGTTCACGCCCAGGTAGAAGGTGATCGCCGCGTAGGCGACCTCCTGCGCGGGCAGCAGCCGGCCCAGGGGTGACTCCCCGAGCACACGATCCCACTCGCCGGCGATGAAGTCGATCCACGGTTGGGAGCGCTGGTTGATCTCCGCGCGCAGCTCCGGCTTGGTGACCGCCGCCGCGACCAGTTCGGAGAACTCCGCGATGTAGCCGCGCTCCAGGTCGGTCCGGTAGACGCGGGTGGCCACCTCCACCAGCTCCTCCAGGGTGCGTGCCTGCCCGGCGAGCTCCCGGTAGAGGGTCATGCGTTCGGCGCTGGAGCGGTCGAGCGCGGCGAGCAGCAGCTGGTCGACCCCGCCGAAGTGGTAGAAGACCAGCGCCGAGTTGGCCTCCGCGCGGGTGGCGACGGCCCGGGCGGAGGCTCCGGCGTACCCCTCCTCGCGCAGCACCTCGCTGGCCGCCGTGATCAGGCGCTCCCTGGTCTCGGCGCTGTTCTTGCGGCTTCCGCCGCCGGTCCTGGACATGGTCCTCCCTCGGGTCGGGTTTCATCATACGGTTTAATCGAGTGATTAAACCGTGTGCTTTAATCAGGTCGTCAACCCAGAGCGACGGCCGAGGAGGCCCACCGTGACCCAGCCGCCCCAGGAACCGGACCGCCCCTCCGACCGGGAGACGGATGATCGGTACGCGGCCGAACACCACTCGGAACCCGTCCGGGGCGTTCCCGAGGACGGCGAGGGAGTCTCCAGGCCCACGGCGGCCCGGTGGATCCTCGCCGGGATCGTCCTCGCGGTCTTCGTCGCCCTGCTCGCCGTCCGGGTGACCCGGTTCGGCGGCCTGGACCAGACCGCCCTGTTCTACGTCGGGCTGCCCGCCATGCTGGCCCTGCTCGTGGTCCTCTGCGTCCGGGTGCGCGGCGCCGGCGCCGTCGCCATGGCCGTCACCACGGTCTGTCTGCTCATGGCCGGACCGATGCTCGGGGAGGGCATGGTCTGCCTGGTCATCTCCGCTCCGCTGATCTACGGCGTGGTCGCCCTGGTCGCCTGGGTGGTCGGCGCGCTCCGGCGGACCGACAGGCGCCACTCCAACGCGCTGCTGGCCGTCCCGCTCCTGTTCGCCCTGGCCCTGGAGGGGGTCGCCGGGTTCTCCCTGCTCCCAAGAGAGGACGCCGGAACGGGATCGGTGCTGGTCGGCGCCGACCCCGCCGACGTGGCCGCCGCCCTCGCGGCCCCACCCGCCTACGCCGCCCCGGACGCCCTCCTGCTGAGCGCCGTCCCCTTCCCGGAACCGGTCGAGGCGGTCGGCTCGGGGCTGGAGGAGGGCGACACCCGGGTCGTCCACTTCACCCCGCGCCGGACCCTGGCCCCCGGCGCCGAGCCCACCCCGCGCCACCTGGGGCTGGAGGTCGTGGAGAGCGAGGTCCGCGCCGACGGCGGTCGGGTGGTCTTCGCGGTCACCGAGGACACCGCCTTCGCCAACTGGATGCGGATGGAACGCGCGGTGGCCACCTGGCGGGGCGAACCCGACGGCACCCGGCTGACCTGGGAGATCGAGTACACCCGCACCTACGACCCCTCGTGGTACTTCGGTCCCGTGCAGTCCCACGTCACGGACCTGGCCGCCGGCTACCTCGCGGGGACCTTCCAGCGGGAGGCCCAGGCGCTCTCGGGCGGTGACGCCCGGTGACGCCCGAACTCCCCGCCCTGGTCGTCCGGGGCGTGGGCCTCCTCCTGCCGGTGCTCGCCGTCGCGGCGCTCTGCCTGTGGCGGGCGCCCCGGCGGCGGGAGGTCGCGGCGATGATCGTCGCCTCCGGCTGGGCCCTGCTCACCCTGCTGCCGCTGAACCTGATCGCTCAGTGGGAGGGCTGGTGGTCCTTCCACGCGCGGGGCGCGGTGTGGCAGGGCGTACCGGTGGACCTGCTGCTGGCCTGGGTGCTGCTGTGGGGCGCGCTGCCCGCCCTGATGCTCCGGTTCCTGCCGGTCCCGCTGGTCACGGCCGTGCTGGTCTGGCTCGACCTCCTCCTCATGCCGCTGGCCGAACCGGTGGTGGTGCTGGGCCCGCTCTGGCTGCTCGGTGAGTTCCTGGGCGCCACCCTCTGCCTGATCCCCGCGCTGCTGCTCGCCTACTGGACCCGGCGCGGTCAGCTGGTCCACGCCCGGATGTGGGCGCAGGCGGTGCTCGCCCTCGGCCTGATGGTGCTGCTGCCGGTGTACGTGCTGGCCACGGTCCCGACCGGGTTCACCTGGCGGTGGTCCGCCTCCCCGGAGGCGCTGACCGCGGGCGCGCAGCTGCTCGCCCTGGTCTGCCTGCCCGGCCTGGCGGCGGCGCGGGAGTTCGCGACGGTGGGCGGCGGGACCCCGTTGCCCCACGACCCGCCCGCACGGTTGGTGACCAGCGGACCCTACGCGTACGTGCGCAATCCGATGCAGCTCACCGTCACCCTCCTCTACCTGGTTCTGGGCCTGCTCCACCCGCCGCTGCTGGTGGGGGTCCCCGTCGCCCTGGCCTACGGCGCCGGGTTCGCCTCCTGGCACGAGGGCGCACAGTTGCGCGCCTCCTTCGGTGAGAGCTGGGACGCGTACCGGGCGGGCGTGCGCGCGTGGCTGCCGCGCTGGCGACCGTGGCCGGGGAGGTCCGGGGGCACCCTGTACGTCGCGGCCGACTGCGACCCCTGCCGTGGCGTGGGCGCCTGGCTGGCCGCGCGCGGGCCGACCGCCCTGACCCTGCGTCCCGCGGCCGAACACCCCGAGGTGCTGTACCGACTCACCTACGAGAACGCCGAGGGGGTCCGGTGGAGCGGTGTCGCGGCCCTGGCACGGGCCATGGAACACCTGCACCTGGGCTGGGCGATGACCGGCTGGGCGCTGTCCCTGCCGGTGCTGCGCCACTTCGCGCAGCTGTGCGGCGACGCCTTCGGCGCCGGTCCGCGCCCCTCCAAGAGCGCTACCGGGCGTCCCGGAGAACGGCCGAAACCGGACGCACCAGTCATGAGCCACCCTTTCGCCTGAACACGTACGTCAACCGAACAATCGCCGCGAACTCACATGTTCCACGAGACCCCCTCGCCGTTATGCTCATGCGGGGCCGCGCCTCCCACGGGACACGCCCGGCCCACGCACCCAGCCCCCCGGCACGAGGAAGTCCATGGAAGAACAGGCGATGCTCGCGCGCGACCTCGTGCTGCGCGTCTGTGCCGGTCCCACCGAGTTCTCCCAGCAGTGGATCCAGGCCAGGGGCAAGGTCACCACCCCCTTCGTGGTGCCGCGCGACCGCAACCTCATCCGGGGCGTCGTCGAGGCCGGACGGGCCCTGGGCGTCGACCGGCTCCTGGTCTGCCGCACCCGCGCGGAGTACTCCTACGACCCGGTGACCGAGGTCCCCCTCGACACCGACACCCTCATCGACCTCATCCGGGGATGGGGGCCCACCCCCACCGACTTCCTCGTGTGCGTCGAGGACTTCTCCGCCGCCGTCCTGGTCTCCGCCAGCGAACTCACCGTCGCCTCGGGCCCGGTGGACTTCGTCCGCGAGATCGTCGGCCCGGACATCCCCCGGGTGCGCGCCGACTTCGCGACCAGGGCCCTGGCCGCCAACCGGCCCGACCTGCTCCGCGCGGCCCAGCAACACAACTGCGTCGAACCCGGCGCCCGCCACGCGCGCGCCACCCGCGTCCCCGGACCCGACCTGGCCGAACGGCTCGCCCGGGCGGCCGAACGCGCCCGCGAACGCAGACCGGGGACCGTCCGCTCCCTGCGGGCCCTGCGCGGCACCTGGGGCTGGCTCATGCTCGGCGTCCTGCTGGTCGCCCCGCTCGCGGTCCCCGCCCTGGGCGCGGCCCCGCCCGCCCTCTTCCTCACCTACCTCCTGCTGTTCCAGCTGGCGGTGCTCGCGCGCTCCCGGACCGTCTCCTTCGCCACGCTCCTGCGCACGACCGCGCTCGGCGCCCTCCTGGTCTGGCCGTTGGCCCTGCTTTCGGCCCTGGTCAGCGGGGCTCTCGGGTGGGACGTCGACGACGTGCTCAGCCAGACCTACGTGGCGGTCACCGTGGAGGAGGCGGGCAAACTCGTCCCGCTGCTGCTCCTGGTGGTGCTGGCCCGCCGCCGCGTGCGCCGCCTGTCCGCCGTGGACTTCCTGCTGCTCGCCGCCGCGTCCGGCGCCGGGTTCCAGCTGGCCGAACGGTTGTTCGTGGGGATCTCCGCGCCCCTGATGGACCCCGCCACCGGCCTGGTGAGCGGGGCCGCGCCCGAACCGTACGCCGGGCACGCCGTCGCCACCGGCCTGATCGGCGCCACCCTCGGCCTGGCGATCGTCGGGCGCCGGTACGGGGGCTGGCTGTGGCTGCTTCCGGTCCTGGCCACCTCGTTGGTGTTCCTGGATCACCTGGACGTCAACGCCCGGGCCGCCGGGGCCCGCCTCGACGGCTTCTCCACCTTCGTGCACACGCTGTTCGGCGGTGGCGCGCTCACCCCGTGGCTGCTGCTGGTCGCCCTGCTGTTCGCGGTGGCCATGGACTACCGGGTGATCGCCACGGCGGCCGAGACCACGCCCCCGCTGCCCGGTCGCACCCCGCTGCCGGGGCTGCGCCGCCGGGCGCACGGAAGGTCGGTGGCGCTGCGGGTGCGCGTCCCGGCCGACATCGCGCCGCTCTTCCGGCGGATCGCGCTGTCCTGGGTGGACCTGCCGGTCACCCTCGCCACCGCGGTCACCACCATCGCGCACGAGCTCGCCACCGCCACCATGGCCGCCAAACAGGGCCCGGGGGCCCTGGCCGACGCCCTGCGGTTCCTCCGCTGGCGCCGGGCCAACGCCATGGGTGAGGCCCGTTCACGGGGCCGGAGCTGGCGCCGCCACCCCTCCCAGGAGGAGCTGTCCGAGAACGCCCAGGACCTGGCTCACCGCATCGGCCTGGCCGGAACCACGGGCATCGTGGTGGGCGCGGCCGCGCTGTTGGCCCTCGGGCCCGGGGCCGTGTCGGGAGCGGCGCCGGAGGGGACCCCCGGTTACGCGGTGCGGGCTGTGGAGCTGTTCCTCGGCTGGCTCACGGCGGCGGACACCGCCACCCTGGTGTGGACCTCCCTCACCGGCCTGGCCGTGCTCAGCCTGCTCACCGTGGGCAACGCCGTGCCGCGCGCCCACCCGCGCATGGGCGAGTTCCTGCGCGCCCCCACCGCCAACACCGGCGCCATCCTGGGCATGCTCGCCCCCGGCCAGGTCGGGTACGCGTTCCTGGGGTTGGTCGGATTCATCCTGCCCGCCAGGGTGAACCGCCTGATCCGCCGCTGACCCGGCCGGGCGGGAACGGATCCCGGTCCGCCCGGACCGGCCCGTCCTCGTCTCGGGGCGCCCCCGTCAGCCCTCGATCGGCTCCACACCGACCGGGGGGTCGAAGGCGCGGACCCTCGGCGGGGTGCCCCCGTACGGCTCCACCCGCACCCGCACCAGCTGGCCGGTGCAGCCCTGGGACAGGGCCGAGGTCCCCACGTCCTCGGTGAGGGCGTTCGGGTTGCCGTGCACGCAGGTGACGTCGGCGCCCGAGGGGTCGTACCAGGCGCCGGTCGAGAGCTGGACCACCCCGGGTCGCAGGGCGTCGCTCACCACGAGCCCGGCCAGGCACGACCCGCGCGCGCCGGTCACCCGCACCACGTCGCCGTCGCGGACCCCGGCCCGCTCGGCGTCGTCGGGGTGCATACGGAGCGGGTCGCGGCCGTGGACCTTCCGGGAGACGCTGTACCCGCCCATGTCCTGCTGGCTGTGCAGACGGGTGGCGGGCTGGTTGGCGACCAGCACCAGCGGTCGGTCGTCACCGCCGACGGCGCGGTGCCGCCCGCCCGGCCCGTCGTCCGCGCCGCCCGGCCCGGTCACCGCGGGACCCGGCAGCCAGACCGGGAGCCCGGGGCAGTCCTCGTAGCCGAAGGACGCGATGGTCTCCGAGTACAGTTCGATCCGGCCGCTCGGCGTCCGCAGCGCGTTGCCCTCCGGGTCCTCGCGGAACTCGCCCAGGTGCGTCTCGTCCTCGACACGGGCGGGCATGTCGATCCGGCCCCGTTCCCAGAACTCGTCGAAGCCGGGAACCTCCAGGTCGCGGCGGGCCAGCAGTGCCCGCCACCGCTCGTAGACCACCCGCGCCCACTCGCCGCTGCTCCGCCCCTCGGTGAACTCCTCCCGTACACCCAGGCGCTCGGCCAGGTCGGCGTAGGTGTCGTACTCGTCGCGCGCCCGCCCGTGCGGCGGGACCACGCGCGGCATCGCGCGCAGCGCCAGGTCACCCTGGCTGGCCGCCAGGTCGTTCCGCTCCAGCGCGGTGGTCGAGGGGATCACGATGTCGGCGTGCCGGGCGGTGGCGGTCCAGTGCGTCTCGTGCACCACCACGGTGTCCGGGCGCCCGAAGGCCGTGGTCAGCCGGGCCAGGTCCTGGTGGTGGTGGAAGGGGTTGCCGCCCGCCCAGTACACGAGTCTGATGTCCGGGAAGACGCGGCTCTCCCCGTTGAAGTCGTAGGCCTGCCCGGGGCGCAGCAGCATGTCGGAGACCAGCGCGACGGGGATGGACGAGCGGACGGCGTTGTTCCCCTGCGGCATGCGCGGCAGCCCCAGCGGGGTGGCCCCGCCCCCGTAGTTGCCCATGGAGCCGTACCCGGACGCGAAACCCGCGCCCGGCAGCCCCACCTGGCCCAGGACGCAGGCCAGCGCGAACCCCGCCCAGAGCGGCTGCTCGCCGTACCGTGCCCGCTGGACCGACCAGCCCACGTTGACCAGGGTGCGCTTCTCCGCCATCCGCCGGGCCAGGGCACGCAGGTCGGCGGCGGGTACCCCGCTCACCCGCTCGGCCCACTCCGGGGAGCGTTCCACCCCGCCCGGGTCGCCGTGCTCGTCCCGCTCGCCCAGGACGTAGGCGCGCACACGGTCGGCACCCACCGTGTACCGGTCCAGGAAGGCGGTGTCGGCCAGGCCCTCACGGAACAGCACGTGCATGAGGGCCAGCATCACGGCGGTGTCCGTCCCCGGCCGGAGCGAGACCCACGCCGACTTCACCCCGGCGTCGGTGTCGTCGCGCAACGGGGACACCGACACGAACTCCACCCCGGCGTCCGAGGCCGCGCGCATCGCGCCACCGGCGGTCTGGGCCGCCCGACCGCCCGAGGTCGTCCACGTGTTGGAGACCCGCAGGCCCCCGAAGCTCACCAGCAGTTCGGTGTGCTCCCGGATGCGTTCCCAGGACGGTACCCGGCTGAACAGGCGGTTGGCCGCCCGCGTACCGATCAGGTGCGGGAACAGCACCTCCAGGGCGGCGTGGCTGTAGGTGTTCACCGACCGCGTGTACCCGCCGACGGTGTTCAGGAACCGGTGCAGCTGGCTCTGCGCGTGGTGGACGCGGCCCGCGCTGCCCCAGCCGTAGGAACCCCCGTAGATCGCCTCGTTGCCGTGCTCCGTGCGCACCCGGTCCAGCTCACCGGCGAGCAGGTCCAGCACGGTGGACCACTCCACCTCCACGTAGGCGTCCTCGGGGTCGCCCCTGCGCGGGTCCGGGCCGGGGCCGTGCTCCAGCCACCGGCGGCGCACCGCAGGGCGGGCCACCCGGGTGCGGTGGTGCTGGGCCACGGGCGTGTTGCCGATGACGGGCGCCGCCTCCGGGTCACCCGGGTTGGCGCGCGCGCCGACCACCCGGTCGTCGTGGACCTCGACCTGGTAGCTGCCCCAGTGGGCGCTGGTCGGGCGAAGCGTCGCGGACATGTGTACTCCCGTGTTCCCCTGCGTGTCCCCGGACGAAGGAGCGGCCCCCCGTCCCAGCTCACACTCTACGCAGCGACGGGGGCGCGCCTCGTGCGGCGCCCGGGCACGGTGCGATGATGACCCGTGCGGCCAACAGCAGCGGAACACAGGGCAGGGGAGCGGGCGACGATGGGCGAACTCAGGTCACGACGGTCGGTACTCGCGGTCCCGGGGTCCAACCCCCGGTTCGTGGAGAAGGCCCGGGGACTGCGCACGGACGCCTTCTTCCTCGACCTGGAGGACGCCGTGGCGCCGCTGGAGAAGGAGGACGCCCGCGCCACCGTGGTCCGCGCGCTCAACGACGGCGGCTGGGAGGGGCGGGTCCGGTCGGTACGCGTCAACGACGTCACCACCGAGTGGGCCTACCGCGACGTCATCGCCGTGGTCGAGGGGGCCGGCGCCCACGTCGACACCCTCGTCCTGCCCAAGGTCACCGAGGCCCGGGACGTCCAGTGGCTGGACACCCTGCTCACCCAGATCGAGCGCGCCTGCCGCCTCCCGGTCGGCCGGATCGGCATCGAGGCGCAGATCGAGGACGCCCGGGGCCTGGTCGAGGTGGACCGGATCGCCGCCGCCTCACCCCGCCTGGAGACGCTGGTCTACGGACCCGCCGACTTCATGGCCTCCGTCAACATGAAGAGCCTGGTCGTGGGGGAGCAGCCGCCCGGATACGACACCGGCGACGCCTATCACCACGTGCTCATGCGCATCCTCGTGGCGGCGCGCGCCCACGGGCTCCAGGCCATCGACGGCCCCTACCTCCAGATCCGTGACGTCGACGCCCTCCGCAGGGCGGCCGGACGCACCGCCGCCCTCGGGTTCGACGGGAAGTGGGTCCTGCACCCGCTCCAGGTGGAGGCGGTCAACGAGGCCTACGCCCCCTCCCAGGAGGACTACGACCACGCCGAGCTGATCCTGGACGCCTACGAGCACGCCACCACCGTGGACCGGCGCGGCGCCGTGATGCTCGGTGAGGAGATGCTCGACGAGGCCTCGCGCAAGATGGCGCTGGTGGTGGCGGGCAAGGGCCGTGCCGCCGGGCTCGGCCGCACCCGGACCTTCGACCCCGGCGCCTGAGCCACCGGTCTCGTCTCCCTCCGGCCCGCCTCTTACCGCCCTCTCACCAACGTGGGAGAGCATGGGGCCATGGAAAGCACCGCCACCGTCCTGATCGCCGACGATGACCGGGCCATCAGGGACTCCCTGGAACGCGCCCTCCAACTGGAGGGGTACACGGTGCGGACGGCGGCGGACGGCGTCCAGGCCCTGGCCGCCGTACACGCGGACCCCGTGGACCTGCTCGTCCTCGACGTGATGATGCCCGGGGTCGACGGGCTCGGCGTGGCCCGTGTGCTGCGCGCGGAACACGACCGCACCCCGATCCTCATGCTCACCGCCAGGGTGGAGACCCCGGAGCGGGTGGCGGGGCTGGACGCCGGTGCCGACGACTACCTCGCCAAGCCCTTCGAGCTGGACGAGCTCCTGGCCCGGCTGCGCGCCCTGCTGCGCCGGGCCGCGCCGGTGCCGGAGGAGGTCGACGGGGACGCACCGCTGCGGGTGGGCGAGCTGCGCCTGGACGGCCGGGCCCGCCGGGTCTGGCGGGGCGAGCGGGAGATCGAGCTGTCCAAGACCGAGTTCGACCTGCTCGAACTCCTCATGCGCAACGCCGGGATCGTGCTGGACCACGCCACCATCTACGACCGCATCTGGGGCTACGACTTCGGCCCCGAGTCCAAGAACCTCGCGGTCTACATCAGCTACCTGCGCCGCAAGCTGGAGGACGGCGGTCCGCCGCTGATCCAGACGGTCCGGGGCGTCGGGTACACGCTGCGTCCCCAGGGGTGAGGCCCGTGAACGCACCCACGACGGACCCCACCGGAGCTCCCGCCGCCAACGGCGCCTCGCGCGGCAGCGTCGTCCTGCACCCCGGCGAGTGGCGCCTCGGCACCCGGTTCGCCGTGCTGTTCGCCCTGGTCGCGGCGGTCACCATCGCTTTGGTCGGCACCCTGGCCTACAGCACCGCCGCCGCGCTCATCCGGGCTGACGCCGAGAGCGAGTTCAACGAGGCCGTGCAGAACCTGTCCCGGCAGCTGGAGATCTCCGCGAGGAACAACCAGGACGCCCCGGACGGCAGCACCTTCACCTTCCTGGCGCCCGGCAGCCTGGACGCCCAGATCCTCACCCCGGACGGCACCTGGGCGCAGCTGCTCGCCAACCGGCACGAACTCTCCTCCTTCAGTCCCACCGGCGAGGACCTGGAGGTGGCGCGGGCCGACGACGCCGGGGTGGTGGACACCCGCGAGACCCTGGTCCAGGGCCAGGAGTACCGGGTGGGCACCGTGTCCCTGGGAGAGGGACACGGGGCGATCCAGCTCCTGCAACGGCTGTCGCCGGTGGAGCAGATGATCGGACGGCTGGCCGTCCAGATCCTGTGGGTGGGGCTGCTGGTCGCCCTGTGCGCGGCCTCGGTGGGCTGGCTGGTCGGCCACCGCATCACCGGCCGCCTGGTCCGGCTGACCGACGCGGCCGAGTACGTGAGCTCCACCGGTCGCCTGGACCCCGTCACCCCGAACCGTAACGGCACCGGGGAACGAGCCGACGCGGTCGGCGCGGTCGGTGCCCCGGAGGAGCCGGGCAACGACGAGGTGGGGCGGCTGAGCAGCGCGTTCAACGCGATGCTGGCCCGCCTGGCCCGGTCCAAGGACGAACAGCGCCGTCTCGTGCAGGACGCCGCGCACGAACTGAGGACCCCGCTCACCAGCCTGCACACCAACGTCCAGGTGCTGGGCCGGGTGGACCGGCTGAGCCCGGAGGGCAGGCAGCGGCTGATCGACGACCTTCAGGGGGAGACCCGGGAGCTCACCGGCCTGGTCAACGAGCTGGTCGGGCTGGCGACCGGCAACCACGAGGACGAGACGCCGAGCGCGGTGGCGCTCGCCGGGATCGCGGAGCGGGTGGCGGCGCGCAGCCGACGGCGCACCGGCCGGGAGATCCTGGTGGACGCCGACGACAGCGTGGTGTGGGGCCGTCCGGGGTCGCTGGAGCGCGCTCTGGCCAACCCGGTGGAGAACTCCGCCAAGTTCGACCCCGACGGGAACGCGCCGATCGTCATCCGGGTCCGCGGGGGAGTGGTGGAGGTCCTGGACCGGGGCCCGGGGGTGGACCCGGCCGAGATCGGGCACCTCTTCGAGCGCTTCTTCCGGGCCACGGTCGCGCGCGGCCTGCCCGGCTCGGGTCTGGGCCTGGCCATGGTGCGGGAGATCGCGCAGACCCACGGCGGCCGGGTGTTCGCCCGCAACCGTGAGGGCGGTGGCATGGTGATCGGCCTCCAGCTGCCGCTCCACCAGCCGCCGCAGGACGGTCCGCCGCCCGTGCCGCAGGGGCCACCGGTCACTCCGCCGGGGTCTCAGTCGGGTCCCCAGGGGCAGCCGCCCGCCGGACCGCTCGGGCCGTCGCCGGGATCGTCGCCCGGTCAGCCCGGTCAGCCGCCCGGTCGACCGGGTCCGGGGAGCCCGCCCTGACCGGCCCCTGAGGGGGAGCCCGGGGCGCCCGACAGCTCGGCCAGCTGGTCGAAGGTGCGGAGCAGGACGGCCCGGCGCTCCTCCCTGAACAGGGGAGAGGGTTCGAGGCCGTCGATGCTCCGCTCCCAGGCCGCCATGTAGTCCCGCCGCCACCCGAGGACCACCTCGGGTGCGGGCAGCCGCCCACCCGAGTAGCCCTCACGCGCGAGGACGTACAGCAGCTCCAGGTGGCACGGTACGGCGTCGCCCCAGTACTCGTCCGCCTCCCACTCGACCGGGTCGCCGGCCATCACCGCGGCGACCTCCCCGACGAGCCGGTCGACGACGCCGGACAGGTGGTCGGCGGCCGTGTCGTTGTCGAGGTTCCCGCTGCCCCAGGTGCCCATGGGCGCTCCTCTGGTCGAGTTCCGTTCCCGGAGAGCGAACCAGGAGGTACCGACGTTTCGGACCCGGCCCTCACCAGAGGCGGGTGCCGACCGTCGCGTCCCGGTAGATCCGCTCGAAGCGTTCCAGCGAGTCCTCCAGACTGTGCCGGGACGCCATCAGCCGACTGTGCTCGCCCATCCGTGCTCGCGCCGCCTCGTCCTCCACCACCAGGCGCAGCCGCTCCGCCAGCTCGTCGGGGTGGCCGGGCCGGTACAGGTAGCCGTTGCGGCCCTCCTCCACCAGGTGGGGCAGGGCCATGGCGTCGGCCGCCACCACGGGCAGACCGCTGGCCATGGCCTCCAGGGTGGCGATGCTCTGGAGCTCGGCCGTTCCCGCGATGGTGAACACGTCCGCGCACCGGTACACGTCGGGCAGGTCCTCGTGGGAGACGAACCCGAGGAAGAGCACCCGGTCGGTGACCCCCTCCGCGCGGGCGAGCTCCTCCAGCCGCGCCCGGTGCGCGCCGTGTCCGGCCAGCACCAGCTGGACCCCGGGAAGGAGACGGACGGCCCTGACCAGCTCGTCGGCGTTCTTCTCCTCGTCCAGGCGGCCCACGAACAGCATCGTCGTGAGATCGGGGATTCCGAACCCCTCCCGCAGACGCCTCCGCTCGACGGCACGGGCCCTGCCGGGCAGCGGCTGGAAACGCACCAGGTCGATGCCGCAGGAGACCGGCTCCACCGGGCGGGCGAACCCCTGGTCCGTCAGGAGCTCGGCGGCGGCCGGGGTCGGCGTGGTCACGTGCTCGACCCCGGACAGGACGCGACCCAGGTCCCACCAGGCCAGCCGGGCCGCGTACGGGCGCAGGGACTCCGGTACGCGCATGGGGTCGAAGAGGTTCTCGGGCATGAAGTGGTTGGTGGCCACCACCGGGATTCCGTGGGCACGCGCGGCGTGGGTGAGCATCCGCCCGACCAGGAAGTGGTTCTGGATGTGCACGGTGTCGGGGCGCAACCGGTCCAGGAGCCGGTTCAGGTGCCCGCGCACCCCGGGCGGCAGTGCCAGGCGCACGCTCTCGTGCGCCAGCGACGGCATGGACCGCAGCCGGTGCTCCACCACCCCGTCCCGCTCGGCCACGTAGGGGCGGCCCGTGGGGGAGGGGCCCAGGACGTGCACCTCGGCCCCGCGTCCGGCCAGGCCGTGGGCGAGCCGGGCGGTGAAGTAGGCGGCGCCGTTCACGTCCGGCGGGTAGGTGTCGGTGCCGATGAGGACCCGGACGCGGCGCCCCCCGCGTCCCTGCTCCGGAGACCGGGGAACGGTGGGGGACTTCGATGCGAAGGACGTGGACATACCGGTTCTCCTGGAGGCGTCGAGCGGCTGGGCCGTGCTCTGGTCCGGTGTGGCTGCCACGAGTGTGGTCCACCGGTATGGACCGTCGCCGTCCTTCCGGTGACGCCGAGGCGACCGGCGACCTAGCACAAGGCGCAGGGATGAATACTCTCCGTGTCCGCCTTTGTGTGTCAAGTCACCATCCCCGGGCGGGGAGTGTCGGTTCGGGACCAACGACCCCCGCACAGCGGACGGGGGCGGGCCGGCCCCCGCGGCCAGCCCGCCCCCGTCCTGGGATCGGAGAAAGGGAAGGAAGACGCCCCCGTCAGTCCTCCTCGATCTCCGAGGCCTCCTCCTCGGCCGCCGCGGCGCTCTGCTCGCCCAGCGTCACCGTGACCTCCTGCTCCGAGCCGCTGCCACCGGGCAGCACGCCCAGGGTGACCTCGTCGCCGGGCCGGAGGGCACGGATCTGGGCGATCAGCTGGTCCGGCGAGGACACGGCCTCACCGTTCACGGACACGACCACGTCCTCGACCTTCAGGCCCGCCTTCTCGGCGGCCCCGTCCTTGGTCAGGTCCATGATCTGCGCGCCGCCGACCGGGCTGGGCGCGATGGTGGCCTGGATGGCCGGGTAGCTGGCGCTGCCGGTCTCGATCAGCTGCTCGGTGATCGGCCGGA
Source organism: Nocardiopsis eucommiae (assembly GCF_965344335.1). Lineage (NCBI taxonomy): Bacteria > Bacillati > Actinomycetota > Actinomycetes > Streptosporangiales > Nocardiopsidaceae > Nocardiopsis > Nocardiopsis eucommiae. Next base: position 16,389 of record NZ_CBDRIY010000050.1, on the reverse strand, counting down.
CCTGGTTGATGGGGATGGCGAACCCCAGACCCACCGAACCGCTCTCCTGGGACAGCCCGGCGATGGCGGTGTTGACGCCGATCACCTCACCGGACATGTTCACCAGCGGGCCGCCGGAGTTGCCGGGGTTGATCGCGGCGTCGGTCTGGATCGCGTTGATCACCGTCGCGGTCTGGCTGTCGCCGCTCTCGGTGGCACCGGTGTTCACCGGACGGTTGAGGGCGCTCACCACGCCCGTGGTCACGGTGCCGGACAGCCCGAGCGGCGAACCGATCGCCACCACGTCGCCGCCGACGCCCACCTGGTCGGAGTCCCCGAGCGTGGCCGGGGTCAGGTCGTTACGGCCCTGGGCCTTGAGCACGGCGATGTCGGAGACCGGGTCGGCCCCGAGCAGCTCCGCCTCCGCCGAGGTGCCGTCGTTGAACCGCACGAGCAGGGGGCCCTCACCGGCCGCCTCCACCACGTGCGCGTTGGTCAGGATCTGGCCGTCCGAGGAGATGATCACGCCGCTGCCGCCGCCCGCGCTGGTCTGGATGGAGACCACGCTGGGCAGGACCTGGTCCGCGACGTCACCGACGGCGCCCTCGGTCGCGGTCGACCCCTGCTCGCCGGTGAGCGAACTGATCGGTGAGCTCGCCCCACCGGGCATCAGGTAGGCGGTGCCCAGAGCAGCCGCCGGTCCGACGATGAGGCTGGTGACCAGGGCGGTCGCCGCCGCCACGACCACGATCCGACTGGTGCCGCGCCTGCGCTCGGCCTGCTGCGGCTGACCGGGGAACGGCCCCGGGCCGAACTGCTGGTACTGCGGCGGGCCGAACGGACCCGTCTGCTGCGGACCTCGGGGGTACCCGTCACCGACGCCGCCGGGCCCCTGCGGACCGCCGTGCCCTCCGGCCATGAAGGCCGCGGTGGGCGGGCCCTGGGGCGGAGCCCCGGGAACCGGGTGCCCCGCGGGCGGGCCCTGCGGAGCGCCGAAACCGCCGACGCCGCCGGGACGCTCGGGGCCGTCGGCGGGCCGGGGGCCCTCCGGTGCGGCACCGGGAGCGGTACCCGGGTGGCCCTCGGGGCCGGGGAAGACGTAGGAGGCCCGGTCCGTGTCGTTGGGGCCGGTCGCCCAGCCGGGCTCGGGGCCCTCGGGCGCGGAGAAGTGGGGTGCGGACGGGCCGGGGGCCGGCTCGCCCGGCGCCTCCTGACCGGTCACGCCGTCGTCCTCGGGGAGGGAGCCCTCGAAGGACGCCCCACCGGTCTCGGGCTGGTCCGTGGCACCGGACCCGGTGCGACCGTGCTCGGCGTCGCCGTGCTCGGCTCCAGCACCGGTCTCCGGACCTTCACTCGGGTCGTTCGGGTGCAACTCATCCTCCAGCTGACGGGACGATGTACTGACTTGCTTCATCTTGGGGGGCGTGGGTTAGAACAGGGTGAGAGCCCGATACAGCGTGGTTTCGAGTTGGCTCCGGCCCTGGTCGGCGGTGTGCCCCGATGTGTGCTCCCCCGCGAAGGCAGGGGATTCATGTACCACAATGTCCGAAACGATACCCCGCCCCCGCCTCCAGGACCCGGAACGACAGGGAAGGCCCCACCCGTGATCAAGCTCGTGCTCGCCGACGACGAACACCTGGTGCGCGGAGCGATCGCCGCGCTCCTCGGACTGGAGGACGACCTGGAGGTCGTCGCCGAGGTGGGACGGGGCGACCAGGTGGTGGACACCGTCCTCGAACACGGGGCCGCCGTGGCCGTCCTGGACATCGAGATGCCCGGCGCCACCGGGCTGGAGGCCGCCGCCGAACTCAAGCGGCGCGCCCCCGACTGCGGGGTCGTCATCCTCACCAGCTTCGGCCGCCCCGGCTACCTGCGCCGCGCCCTGACCTCCGGGGCCCGGGGCTTCCTCGCCAAGGACGCCCCGGTCGAACAGCTCGCCGGGGCCATCCGCAGGGTCCACGAGGGCGGACGCTACATCGACACCGAACTGGCCGCCGCCGCGATGGTCGGCGGGGAGAGCCCGCTCACCGACCGCGAGGCCGAGGTGCTGCGCGCCGCCGCCGACGGCGCGACCGTCGCCCGCATCGCCGCGGCCCTGCACCTCACCGAGGGCACGGTCCGCAACTACCTGTCCAACGCCATCGGGAAGACCGGTGCCGACAACCGCATGTCCGCCATCCGCACCGCCCAGGACATGGGCTGGCTCTGACCGCACGCACGTCACCCCCGCTCCGGGCGGGGCGGGGGCGACCGGGCCGGGGAACGGGCTACAGGAAGCGCAGGACCAGCATCGCGGTGTCGTCGGAGTTGCCGCCCGGGGCGTACTCCTCCAGCTCACGGTCGATCCGGCTGATCACCGCCTGCGCGGTGAGGCCCGCCGCGCCGGAGAAGATCTTCATCAGACCCTCGTCACCGAGCATGTCCGAGCCGCTGCGGCGCTCGGTGACGCCGTCCGTCACGGCCAGCACCACTTCTCCGGGGCGGATGTCCACGCTCTCGGTGCTGAAACCCACGTCCTCGAAGGCGCCCAGCAGCGGCTGCGAGGTGCCGAAGGGCTCGACCTCGCCCTTCTGGTTGAGGCGCAGCGGCAGCGGGTGCCCGGCCGAGACCATGCGCACGCGCATCCCGCCCGCCTCGTCGGTGGCCGGGGTCATCTCCCCGTAGAGCATCGTCAGGAACCGGGTCGAGGTGTTCTCGTCCAGGATCGCCAGGTTCAGCCGCTGCATGATGTGCGCCGGGGTGAACCCCTCCCGGGCCAGGGCGCGCAGCGTGTGCCGGGCCAGCCCCGTGACCGCCGCGGCCTCCGGGCCGGTGCCGCACACGTCACCGATGGCGAAGCACCAGCGCCCGCTCGCCGAGAACACGTCGTAGAAGTCCCCGCCCACCTCGCTGCGCTCGTCCGAGGGCCGGTAGTAGACCGCGTGGTCCACACCGGGGATCACCGGCTCCTTGTCCTTGGGCGGCAGCAGGCTGCGCTGGAGCGCCGTGCTCATCGACGTGTGCCGCTCGTGCAGCCGCGCGTTCTCCATGGCCGAGGCCACCCGGCGGCTGAGGTCGTCCGCGACGTCGGCCTCCTCGCGGGTGAAGTCGTCCGAGTCGTTCTTGCCGATGGTCATCCGGCCGAGCGCGCGCCCGTGGGCCACCAACGGGATGCTGATCGCCGGGCCGCGCGCGATCGAGCCGGTCATCTGCTCGTCCAGACCCTCCTGGACCAGGTCCTTGTGCGACCACAGCGGACCGGGTTCGCGCTGCTCGCGCGGGGGCAGCGCGGTCAGCAGGGAACGCAGGACGTCGTTGAGGTTCTCGTCGCCGTGCACCACGTGGGTGAGCCTGGAGATCCCGAGCTCGTTGATGGTGTGGATGGCGCACCACCGGCCCAGCCGAGAGGTGATCAGCTGCGCGGCCAGCGCACCCGTCATCCGCTCGTCCAGGGTGCCCGCGAGCAGGTCGCTGGCCTCCGCCAGGAAGCTCAGCGAGGCGCGACGGCTCAGCTCGACCTCGGCCAGTCGGGACCGCTCCACCGGCAGCGCGATCAGGTCGGCGCCCTCCTGGAGCCGCTTGGCCGCCGCGGGACCGAAGTGCCGGGCCCGCGTGGAGGCCACACCGAGCAAACCCGTCACCCGGCCGTCGACGATCAGCGGCGCTGTCACCAGCGAACGCATCCCGGCCCTGGCCAGGGCGCCCCGGGTGGTGCGGGAGATCATCATGTCGTCGTTGATCACGGGGCCGGGCTCGGGCGCGGCCGACGGGAAGATCTCCTCCGAGCGCACCCGCAGCGGACGCCAGGGAGCGCCGCCGGTGAGCCCCACCGCGGAGCGCACCTCCCACATGGTCTCGTCGGAGGTCGCCAGCGCGACGTACGCCGCGTCCCCGCTCAGCGCGGTGGTCGAGTACTCCACGGTGCGTTCGAGCAGCTGGGGCAGGGAAAGCCGGGAGCCCAGCGCGGAGTCCAGCGCGGACCACGCGGGCGGCCGCACCGGGCGGGAGGGGCCACGGCGCACCGGAGGGGACTCCAACGACGGGTGGTCGTCCGGCCGGTCCTCGATCCGGAACCACACGGCCTTGTCGTTGCGCCCGTAGCTCACGCCCCAGCTGGACGCGATGGCCGACGCCAGGGCCAGTCCCAGGCCCCCGCTGCGCTCGTCGCCCGTGGAGGGCGAGGTGTCCACGGCGAGCGGCCCCGCCTGCGGGACGGCGCGCTCGGGAGCTGAGTCGGTGACCATCACCTCGGTCGACCCCTCCGAGCGGCGCACCGTCACCTCCAGCGCGGAGTCCGCGTGGATGACGGCGTTGGTGACCAGCTCGCTCACCAGCAGGATGATGTCGTCGAAGGGATCGGGCACACCCCAGCTGAGGAGGGTGTCGTGCACGAACTCTCGGGCGGCCGCCGCGGTCTCGGGAGCCGGGGGGAACTCTCGTCGTGCGACCTTCAACGCGTCTTGTGCTGCCAAGCCGTCGGTGTCCTTCGTCACTGGGCGCGGGTGTGGGAGGGGTGGTCACTGCCACGATACGCGTGCCGTCCTCCCGGGGAACCCCGAACCACCCCGAACCTTCCGTGACCCCTCAGGGGAACGGCGTGCCCGGGCCTGCCCCGGGGTCGGTCAGCCATGAGCGAAAGGGCAACATGGCCAACACTCCTGTGCGCTTTGGCTCAGGCAGTTAGTGTAAGACGACACATCCGCTTCTTTCGGGTGGTATTCCGCGACGGTAGCGTGACGGGATGTCACCAGGGGCGCGCGTGAGGCACGTGCGCCCCCGAGTCCCGTGCGCGCGACGCGCTCGGGGCCCTTTCACCGTGGGCCGTGCGCGTTCGGTGGCCGAGAAGACGTGCGGGATTGAGGAGGGGTTCATGCCCGAGGCGGTCACGGAACTGGCCGACGACCAGCTCGACGAGATCCTGAGTGCCCTGTACCGGATGCGTGACGGCGACTTCAGTGTCCGGCTCAGGTCGCGCGGCAGCGGCAAACTCCGCGAGATCACCTCGGTGTTCAACGAGGTGATCGACCACAGCGAACAGCTCAGCACCGAACTCCAGCGGGTCGGTGACGTCGTGCGCGACGAGGGCCGTCTCAACGAGCGGGTCAACGTCCACCCGGCGCGGGGCGCGTGGGGCAACAGCGCCCGGGCCCTCAACATCCTCCTCGACGAGGTCGCGGAACCCGTGACCGACGTCGCCCGGGTCCTGGACTCGGTGGCCGAGGGCGAACTGAACCGCAGGGCCTCCACCGAGGGCCGCCGGGGCGAACTCAAGGGCGACCTCCTGCGCCTGGCCAACACCGTGAACCGGATGGCCGACCAGATGAGCGGCTTCACCGAGGAGGTCACCCGGGTCGCCCGCGAGGTCGGCACCGAGGGCAAGCTGGGCGGCAGCGCCCGCGTCGAGGACGTCTCCGGTGCCTGGCGCGAGGTCACCGAGTCGGTCAACCAGATGGCCTCCCGCCTCACCCTCCAGGTCCGTGACATCTCGACCGTCACGACCGCCGTCGCCCGTGGTGACCTCAGCAAGAAGATCACCATCGACGTCCAGGGCGAGATGCTGGAGCTCAAGGACACCTTCAACACGATGGTGGACCAGCTCTCCACGTTCGCCGACGAGGTCACCCGCGTGGCCCGCGAGGTCGGCACGGAGGGCAAGCTCGGCGGACGCGCCAACGTCCGCGGGGTCCAGGGCATCTGGAAGAACCTCACGGACAACGTGAACTCCATGGCGGACAACCTGACCAACCAGGTCCGCGACATCTCCAAGGTGACCACGGCGGTGGCCCGGGGCGACCTGACCCGCAAGGTCGAGGTGGACGTCCAGGGCGAGATGCTCGCCCTCAAGAACACCGTGAACACCATGGTCGACCAGCTCGACTCCCTCGCCGACGAGGTCACCAGGGTGGCCCGTGAGGTCGGCACCGAGGGCAAGCTGGGCGGCCGCGCCAACGTCAAGGGCGTGTCGGGCATCTGGAAGGACCTGACCGACAACGTCAACTCGATGGCCAACAGCCTCACCTACCAGGTCCGCAACATCTCCCAGGTCACGACGGCGGTCGCCAAGGGTGACCTCAGCAAGAAGATCACGGTCGACGCTCAAGGCGAGATGCTCGACATGAAGGACACCATCAACAAGATGGTGGACCAGTTGTCGACGTTCGCGGACGAGGTCACCAGGGTCGCCCGCGAAGTGGGTACCGAGGGCAAGCTGGCCGGTCAGGCCCACGTGCGCGACGTGTCCGGGGTCTGGAAGGACCTCACGGACAACGTGAACTCCATGGCCAACAACCTGACCTACCAGGTGCGGCAGATCTCCATGGTCACGCGGGCGGTCGCCGCCGGAGACCTGACCAAGAAGGTCACCGTCAACGCCAAGGGCGAGATGCTGGAGCTGAAGGACACCATCAACGTGATGGTGGACCAGCTCTCCGCCTTCGCGGACGAGGTGACCCGGGTGGCCCGCGAGGTGGGCACCGAGGGCAAGCTGGGCGGTCGCGCCAGCGTCAAGGGCGTCTCCGGCATCTGGAACGACCTCACCGAGAACGTGAACTCGATGTCGCACAACCTCACCACGCAGGTGCGCAACATCTCCGAGGTCACGACCGCCGTCGCCGCCGGTGACCTCACCAAGAAGATCGACGTCAACGCCCAGGGGGAGATCCTCGAGGTCAAGACGACGGTGAACACCATGGTCGACCAGCTGTCGGCCTTCGCCACCGAGGTCACCCGCGTGGCGCACGAGGTGGGCAGCCAGGGTCAGCTGGGCGGCCAGGCCAAGGTCGAGGGCGTGACCGGTACCTGGAAGCAGCTGACCGACAGCGTGAACGGGCTGGCGGGCAACCTCACCACGCAGGTCCGCGCGATCGCGGAGGTCGCCAACGCCGTCGCCAAGGGCGACCTGACCCGCAACATCCAGGTCGACACGCGCGGCGAGATGGAACAGCTCAAGGACAACATCAACCTGATGGTGTCCAACCTGCGCGAGACCACCGCCGACCAGGCCGACGCCGACTGGCTCAAGTCCAACCTGGCCCGCATCTCCGGTCACATCCAGGGCCACCGCGACCTCAACGAGCTCGCCCGCCTGATCATGACCGAGGTGACGCCGCTCATCCACGCCCAGCACGGTGCCTGCTACCTGCCCGAGGACCAGGACAACGAGGGTGTCTTCCGCCTCTACGCCGGGTTCGGCTTCGACCCGCCCGAGGGGCGCCAGCGCATCCGCAAGGGCGTTGGGCTGGCCGGAGAGGCCCTGTCCCAGCAGGTCGAGCAGCAGGTGTCGAACATCCCGCCCGGCTACGTGACGGTCGAGTCCGCACTGGGCGGGGCGCAGCCGCGCAACCTGTACATCCTCCCCATCGTCACCGAGGGGCGCTCGCTCGGCGTCATCGAGTTCGCGTCCTACGACGAGTTCCGGGAGATCCACAAGAACTTCCTGCGCCAGCTGGTGGCCCTGCTGGGCACCACCATCAACACCATCCTGGCCAACAACCGCACCGAGCACCTGCTCGAACAGTCCCAGCAGCTCACCAGCCAGCTGCGCGAACGCTCCAACGAGCTCCAGCGCCAGCAGGAGGAGCTGCGCGGCAAGAACGCGGAGCTGCGGCAGAAGGCCACCCAGCTGGCCAACCAGAACCGCGCGATCGAACTCCAGAACCAGCAGATCCAGCGCTCCCGGAACGCGCTGGAGGAGCGCGCCCACCAGCTCCAGGTCTCGTCCAAGTACAAGTCCGAGTTCCTGGCCAACATGTCGCACGAGCTGCGTACGCCGCTGAACAGCCTGCTGATCCTGGCCCGCCTGCTCGCGGACAACGCCGAGCAGAACCTGTCCGCGAAGCAGGTGGAGTTCGCCCAGACCATCCACAAGGCCGGCAGCGACCTGCTGCTGCTCATCGACGAGATCCTGGACCTGTCCAAGGTGGAGGCGGGCCGCGCCGAGGTGCAGCCCAGCGAGGTCTCCATCGCCCAGCTCGTCGACTACGTGGAGGCCACCTTCCGGCCGGTCACCGGGGAGCAGGGGCTGGCGTTCGCGGTGGACGTCTCACCGGACATCCCGGAGACGCTGTGGACCGACGAGCAGCGGCTCCAGCAGATCCTGCGCAACCTGCTCTCCAACGCGGTCAAGTTCACCCCGCAGGGCGAGGTGCGGCTGCTGATCGAGCCCGCGTGGGCGCTGGAGGACGCCGACCTCGACATGTTCGTGGAGAACGAGGAGGTCATCGCGTTCACCGTGGCCGACACCGGGATCGGGATCGCGGAGGACAAGCTCCAGGTGATCTTCGAGGCCTTCCACCAGGGTGACGGCGGCACCTCACGACGTTTCGGCGGCACGGGCCTGGGCCTGTCCATCAGCCGGAACTTCGCCCGCCTGCTCGGTGGCGAGATCCGGGTCCAGAGCGTCTCCAACCAGGGGTCGACCTTCACCCTGCTGCTCCCGGTCCGCCTGCCCGACGACGCCGGGGAGAACGCGGACGAGCTCACCGCCCTGGAGCCCGTGCCCGCGATCGAGCCGAGCCGGATCGAGTACGACTCCCTGCCGGACCTGTCCGACGACGACCTCAACCTTCCGGACGAGGACTTCGACGCCGTCGTGGCGGCCCTGACCGACTCGGGCGAGACGACCGAACCGCTGCCCATGGTGCAGGTGCTCAAGGCGCCCGAACCGGCCGAGACCGAGTCGGCCGAGAACGCCCAGGAGACCGTGGAGGCCCGCACGGACCCCGAACGTCGGGCGGTGCTCGCGGGCCAGCGGGTGCTGATCGTCGACGACGACGTGCGTAACGTGTTCGCCCTGACCAGCGCCCTCGAAGCCCAGGGGCTGGAGGTCCTCTACGCTGACAACGGGCACACCGGCATCGAGAAGCTGGAGGCCAACGAGGACATCTCCCTCGTCCTGATGGACGTGATGATGCCCGAGCTGGACGGCAACCAGACCACCCAGCGCATCCGGGAGATGCCGCAGTTCGAGGACCTGCCCATCATCTCCCTCACGGCCAAGGCCATGCAGGGTGACCGGGAGCGCAGCCTCGCGGCGGGAGCCACGGACTACGTGACCAAGCCGGTGGACCTGGACCACCTCCTGGACGTCATGCGTCGGTGGCTCACGGCGGGCCCGGAGGAGACCAGGGCCGGTGCCGCGGGCGACGATCTCAGGGCCGGTGGGACGGCCGGGTCGCCGGCCGGGCACAATGGCGCCACGGGCCCCGACGACCACAGTGACACCAGGGATAACCACGACGCGAGCGGGGACACCGACAGCACCGGTACCGCCCCGACCGAAGACTCGGAGTAGCCAGCAGTGACTCAGAAGGCCAACATCCTTCTCGTCGACGACCGCGACGAGAACCTCATCGCGTTGGAGGCGGCCCTCACGTCCCTCGACCAGAACCTGGTCCGGGCCAACTCCGGTGAGGAGGCGCTGAAGCACCTTCTGGGCACCGACTTCGCGGTCATCCTGCTCGACGTGATCATGCCGGGCATGGACGGGTACGAGACCGCCGCGCACATCAAGCAGCGCGAGAAGACCAAGGACGTGCCGATCATCTTCCTGACCGCCCAGGAAGTCGATCGGCACCAGGTCTTCCGCGGCTACTCGTCACGCGCGGTGGACTTCCTGATCAAACCGTTCGACCCGTGGGTGCTGCGCTCCAAGGTCGAGGTGTTCGTGGAGCTGCACCAGCTCAAGGCACAGATGCGTGAACAGGCCAGGTCGCTCCAGCGGGTCCTCAACCAGGAGACCGGCGAACCCGGCCGGGTCCTGGCCGAACAGCTCGCCCAGCGCTCCCGCCAGGTCCAGACCGACCTCGCCGCCCTGCGCGAGCACATCGTCGACAACTACCAGGAGGTCGACCAGCCGCTCGTGGACGCCGTCCGCAGGGTCGACCGGTCGGCCTCACGGCTGTCCACCCTGGTGGACACACTGCACGGGCCGGAGTAGAAGCACAACAAGCACAGCCAACACCTCTAGCGGGCCGGGAGCGCCAGCCCGATGTGCTCGCCGATCTCCTCGATGAGTCCGAGGTCGGCGAGGCGGAAGCTGCCCCGGTTGCTGCGTCGGATCAGGGTGAGGGCTCCGCGTACGCCACGGCTGCCCCTCAGGGGGACGGACAGCAGCGAACCCGCGCCCAGGGCCGACAGGAGGGGCGCGCCGCTCCCCGAGTGGCCCAGGACCGTCTCGTCCTCGATCAGGGGGAAGAGCAGGGACTGGCCCCGGCCCAGCACCTCGCCGGGGATGTCGGAGTCGCCGGGGGTGAGCCCCGCGACCTCCTCGCGCTGCCCCTCGGGGGCGTCGGCGGGGCCGACCACGGCCGCGCGGCGGGCCGCCCGTGGACCCTCGGGCAGGTCGCAGACGTCGATGATCACCCAGTCGGCGTACGAGTCGGCCAGGAGGTCGGCGGCGTCCGTCAGGGCCAGGTCCCGGGTCGGGGTGGTGCCGCGCAGCAGCAGCCGGGTCATCCGGGTGAGCACGTCCAGCCGCCGCGCGGCCAGAACGACCACCTGGTCCTCGACCTCGGACTCCAGGGGGGCGGGGCCCTCCTCCTCGGTCCCGCTCATGGGCGGTGACATCGCCACCAGCACCAGCGGCTGCGCCTCGGTGGGCAGCTCCAGGCGGGTGAGAGTCAGGTGCACGTCCTCCGCCCAGCCGCGTTGGGCCAGCCTCGACTCCAGGTGCGCCGGACCGTCCCCGCGCAGGACGGCGGCCAGCCAGGACTGCATGGCGGCCCGCTTGCGCAGGTCCACGAAGTGCGTGAAGGGCTTGCCGGTGAGGTAGCCGGGCGCACTGCCCAGCTGGGTGGCCCCGGCCCCGTTGATCCTGCGGACGTAGCCGTCGTGGTCGAGCAGCACCACGGGCACGCTGAGCTCGTTGAACACCGCGCGCAGCAGGGCGCGGTCGCCCTCGTCGGCAGGTCTGCGTGGCTCGGGGGGTTCGCTGTGCGACCGGGCCAGTTCCGACCCGGCGGACTCCAGCAGGCGTTCGGCGTACTCCAGCTCGGCCAGGGCGGCCTCGGCGGTGCCCCGGGCGTCGTCGGGGTACATGGCGTGCGTACTGCGCAGGGCGCTGATGCGCTCACTCAGAGCGGCGATCTCCCGTTGCAGTCTGGCGAGTTTCTCCGGCACGCACGATCTCCCGGTCATCGTCGAGGACGTCCCGCCGGCGACGGGCCCGAACACCCGGCCGGTCCGGTCGAGGGTCCCCCGAAGGTTACCTTTGGAGAGGGGAGCCGGGAATCGTCGGAGGAGGTTCGGACTGTGTGGATCGAACACCTCGCCCGTGACATCGGTGCGTTGGGGCAGGAGGAGCACACCACCCTCGAACGCGCCCTGGACCAGATGAGCCGGGCCGCCTCCCTCGGGGTGCCCGGCTGCTCGGCCGCGCTCGTGGTGGTCTGGCGCGAGGTGGTGGGCCGGGACGGCTCCATCCGGCACGTGGTCACCGACTACGGCGCCTCGCACTCCGACCTCGCGGAGGCCCTGGAACACCAGTACACGACCGACCAGGGCCCCACCGTGGAGGCGGTCCGGGAGATGACCCAGGTCCGCGTCGCGGATGTGCTGCGGGAACACCGCTGGCCCCGGTACACGAGCATGGCGGTCCAGTGCGGCGACCGCTCCTCCGTCACCCAGCCCAGCAAGCTGTCCGGGGACGACGGTGACGAGGACCGCATCCTCACGTTCGGCGTGCACTCCGGGCGCGCCGACGCCTTCGACGAGGAGGTCGTCTCCCAGCTCACCGCCCTGCTGGCCGAGCACGCGGCGATGGCCCTGAACACGGCCGACCGCCGGGCCGACGCCGCCCGCGAGTCCGCCCACATGCGCCGTGCGATGTCCGCGCGCACCGTGATCGACCAGGCGAAGGGCATCATCATGCACGCCCGGGGCTGTGACGCCGACACCGCCTTCGCGGCACTGCGGCAGGTCGCGCAGCGTAACCGGAAGAAGGTCGTGGACGTGGCCCGGGACCTCGTCGCGGAGAACACCGGACCGCAGAGGTCGCGCCGTCCGAGGCCAGACGGGCGCTGAGGCGGCGGGTTCGCCTACGTGTCGAGGTCACTCCGAGTCCCGAGCGTGACAGTGAGCCGTCATGATGAGGGTTCGGGGCCGTCGCGGTACGCGGTGGCGGTCGGTCCGCCCGGGGTGCGTCGAGCTCCCACGGTGCACGCGAACGACAAGGAGAACCGAGCGTGACGTCAGACATCTCGATCCGCCGCGAGGATGGCGTCGTCGTCGTGACACCCGTGGGGGAGATGGACGCGGTCACCTCGCCCGCGCTCGCGGAGGCTCTGGACGAGGTGCTGTCCGCACCCCTGCCCGTCGGTGTGGTGGTGGACCTGGCCAAGGTGGGCTTCTGCGACTCCCGCTGCATCGGGGTGCTGGTCTCGGCCTTCCGTCAGGCCCGTGACCTCGGGCTCGGACTCGTCGTCACCGAACCGCAGCAGCAGGTGAACCGCCTGTTCGTGATAGCCGGTATCGACCAGGTCATCCCGATCGACGCGAGCACGGACAACGCCGTGGACACGCTCAAGGGCTGACCCCGGCACTCCGGCCGCACCCCGTGCGGCCCGAGTCCGCGCGCGTCGGATCGACGAAGTGGAGCCGGGTCAGCGACCCCTCGCCGCTGCCGCAGATCTCCAGGAAGTCGCAGGTCTGCCGGGTGATCCACAGCCCGTAGCCGCGCGACCTGAGCGTGTCGGCCGGGCGGTATCCGGCGAGCGGATCGCTGAGGTCGCCGTGTTCGTCGAACACGTCGCACACCCACCGGTCCGGCGCCCGCCACAGGTGGACGCTGCCCTTGCCCGCGCCGTGTTCGAGCACGTTCGCCGCGAGCTCGTTCACCGCCACGACCATGCTGTCCACGCGGCTCGGAGGCAGACCGACCGCGCTCGCGAGCGACGCGATCTCCTCGCGCAGCCGGGGGAGCGACTGCCCGATCTCCAGGCGGTGCACCGGTCCCCGCACGGAGAGCGGTTCCGGCGCGAGCGGCCGCTGGCCGAAGGCCTCCGTTCCGCGGTACGCGGGGTTGGGTCGCGGGCCCGCCTCGCCCACGAGCGTCGGGTGCGTCGCCCGTATCGCGGCCCGCACCCCCGGCCCCAGGGAGCGCTCGTCGTGCACGCACAGCATCCGCATGCGCATCGGCGCCAACGCGGTGCTCAACACCGACTCCAGACGGTGCCACTCGCGCAGCTCCATCGTGGGTCCGTGGACGAGCGGCGCCAGTGGCGGCTCGGCCACGACGCTCACCTCTCCCGGGCCGTGGAGGAGGGCCAAGCGGTGCAGGGCGGCCAGAGTGCGCCCAGGGGCCTCGTAGAGGTCGTCCCTCCCGATGACCTCCACCCTGCCTCGCTCGTGCCGGTCGAGCCCGTTCAGGAGCGGGGTCGGGTCGGCGACGGAGAGCACGACGTGGGCGTCGGCGCGGACGGCGGATCGCAGCCGCTCCGACGCCACGTCGTGGAACCGTCTCTCATGGCGGAAGAGGAGTCCCTGGTGTTCGAAGGTCATCGGTGTGGGCGGACCGTTCAGTTGGGGGAACCGGACAGGAGGAGGTCCGCCTCATCCTCCTCGATCTCGTCGCGCGCGGCCAGCTGTGGACGGGAACGTTCGTAGGCGAGCTCCGTCTCGATGGCGATCCGCTGCCACGTGAACCGGGAACGGGCGCGGTCCACCGCGGCGATCCCGTAGGCGGTGCTCATGGTGGGCGTGTTCAGCACGGCGCGTACCGAGCGGGCGACCTCGTCGGGACGGCCGAAGCGCATCAGGACCCCGCTGGTGCGGTGCAGGACCGCCCCGGGGACCGCGCCGGTGGCGGTGGCCACCACGGGAAGTCCGCAGGCCATGGCCTCCAGGACCGCGCCGCCGTAGGGGTCGTAGGACGCGGCCGACACGAACACGTCGGCCGAGCGCAGCAGGCGCGGGAGCTCCTTGCGCTCCAGCGGACCGGTCAGGTGCACGCGGTCGTCCACGCCGAGCTCCTTGGCGAGCAGCTCGATCCCGCGGGCGTTCTCGTCCAGGGCGACCTCCTGGTCCTCGGCCGTGGAGACGAGCGCCAACTCGGCCTCGGGCAGGCGGACCATCGACTCGACCAGACGCCGGGCGCCCCCCGCCTCGGTCAGGGAGGTCACGGAGACCAGTCGGGCGCGCTCCTCGCGGCGGGAGTGCCACGGCTCGGCGGAGGCGCTGCCCTCCACGCTGAAGTGGTCGGGGTCCACGCCGAACGGCACGACGCTCACGTGGTGGCGGGGCACGCGCAGGCGGGCCAGCTCCCCCTGCTGGTCGGTGGAGTTGACCAGCACGTGGTCGGCGCGCGCGGCGAGGATCGTCTCCATGCGGGCGCGGTCCGGCCGGTCGGGCAGGCCGGAGCGCTGCTCGCTGGCGTTGAGCGAGTGGAAGGTCTGGACGATCGGGGTCCCGCTCTGGTCCTTCTCGCTGTGCGCCTGGGCGTGCAGTGCGGCCAGACCGCTGGTCCAGCCGATGGCGTGCAGGACGTCGGGGACGTCCTCGTCGAGCACGGCGGCGAGCGCGGTGCCGAAGGCGCCGGTGTGCTCGGCGTGCTCGTCCTCCGAGAGCGGACGGGCGGGCCCCGCGTCGAGGTAGGCGACCGAGACGCCGCGCGCCATGCGGGTGCGGCCGTCGGGCTGGTCGGGGTCACTGCGGCGGACGTAGACGGTCACCCGGTGCCCGCGCTTGGCGAGCTGGCGGGACAGGGCACACACGTGCAGGCTCGCGGGGCAGGCCGGTTCGCCCCGGTGAGCGGGGAGGGGATTGGCGTGTTCGGCGACCATGGCGATCTTCACTGGGCTTTGGACTCCTTGGACACCGCCGTGGTGTCCGTCGTGGATGGGCCCGGTGGGACTCCGGAGCGGGGAGTCGGAATCCTCCCGGGCGGGGCTTGCGCGGTGGGTCCGTCGCCGGCGGCCGCGGTGGCGCCGGTGCCGCCCGGGTACGGGGCGGCGGGACCGGGGGATCGTGGCGGACGGTTCAGCGGAGGACGCGTCCGGGATCGGGGCCCGGTGGAGGGGGATGGCGGGCGGCACGGAGCGCCGCGCGTACGCGGCGCGCACGGACGGTGGAGACCGGAGAGGAGAAGAGAGGAAGGGAAGGACGCATGAGATCACACCAAACGACCGTCGAAAGGGAGTTCGAGCCACCGGGACGCCTGAGGAGGTCAGGGCACCGCCCGGGGCGGTCGTGTGTGTCTGCGTCTTAGACACCCAACGGGTCCATTCTGCCAGACCCTCACGGAACCGACAACGTGGCGCCGATCGCCTTCGGGACGGCACGGGGTGCCCGGCGCGGGTCGGGGAGCCGTGGGACCGGACCCGTACGGGGCCTCTGGTCTGCGGGTTGGCCGAACCTGGCGGTGGGCCCTGTCGGGAGGTCCCCGGCACCGCTACTGTCAGACCCGAACCGAACGACGGCACCACACACGTCCCAGGATCAACCGCCACAACACTTTTGGCGGCGAAAACCGGTGCGGGAACTGCATATCCGGGTGTTTTCCGCCATGATGTACGCGGATTTTGACCGACTCCGGCGGTGGCTCGGTACGGTTACAGAATCCAGACGATGTACGGGACTCGACCAAGGCCCGGCGCCAGACGCCGGGCAACCGGCCACGGCCGATGAAACGGGAGGAAGGGCGTATGGGTGTCGCTGGTGGGGAAGTCATTGTCACGGCCCTCACGCACCGGGGCGCTATCCGCCCCGCCAACGAGGACTCCGTGGTCATGGGTGCTCTCACCGTCGCCAGCGCGAACATGACCTCCCCGGTCCGCTGCGTGCTGCCGGTGAGTGAACCGGTCATCCTCGCGGTCGCGGACGGGATCGGCGGCCAGGCCGCCGGAGAGATCGCCTCCGAGCACGCGGTGCACCGCATGGCCGAGATGGGGCCGCGCCTCAACGGCCCGGAGGAGATCGCCCAGCTCCTCACCAACATCGACGAGGAGATCAAGGACCACGCGCTTCAGCACACCGAGTTCTCCGGCATGGGGACCACGGTCGCCGGCGTCCTGCTCAACAGCGACGGCAACTTCTGGTTCAACGTGGGTGACTCCCGCACCTACCGTCTGGAGGGCCGCCACCTGCGCCAGCTCTCCGAGGACGACTCCCCGGCCCTCCCTCCCTCTGAGGACGGCCGCCCCGTCACCACCAACTTCATCACCCAGTCCCTGGGCGGCAGCTCCGGCGGGTCGATGGTCCCCCATGTGGGACGGGACGACGCCGCCGACCCCAGCGCCTGGCTCATGTGCAGCGACGGTCTGTCGGACCTGGTGCTGCCGGAGGAGATGGAGCGGATGATCGCGGAGGCGGGCAGCGACGAGGCCGCCGTGCACGCCCTGTGGCAGGCCGCCATGGAGGCCGGTGGCAAGGACAACATCAGCATCCTCCTGGCCAGGAGACGGTGACGGTCCGTTGACCGCCGGAGGGGGGGGGGGG